>NZ_VDDD01000085.1 GCF_006151785.1 Paracoccus marcusii | reverse complement strand
GGCATTCCTGCATCCTCCAAATGGCTCAAAAGCCATACCTTAGGGAGGACCACTTTTCAGGGGGCAGACCAGAAGGCCAGCGACGCCACAAAGCGATATTGGTTGCGGTTACTGCGGGGAGAAGCCGCTCAAGGATATGCAAATCACGGAACTGACCGTGAAAGGGTTACGTATCGTTTGGTCACCGCGCATGCGGGACTGCGGCAGACTGCAGGGCACTGCATCTTGACCGATGCGCATGACATGGGCGCACCAAGGGATCATTCCAGCAATGCTCCATCGATGCTTTCCCCGGTCATTCTGCGATACAGATGTTCGTTCCAATAAGGCGTCCAGCAAACCAGAACCTTTCCGGTGCCGCTGAAAACACGCAGGCGTTTCTGCCCGGAGATCAGGTTGCGCGGAAATGACGCCGGATTTCGTGATGAAAACCGCAGGCCCTCGGTCCTGCCCAGCACAAGTCGACCCTGAACACGCAGGTCGCTGTCCTGAACCTCGATCGTCTCGACAGGGCCGGGGGCGTTGATCGCGACCTGGCCCGCATTGTGAAGCGTCGTCTTCCAGACCAGGCCGCCATCACCCGCCCACAGGCTGGGCCAGAAGCGTTCACGGCGCATGCCCAGGGAAACGCCCCCTTCGGATGCCCAATAGACGCCGGGCTCCAGAACCCATGTCTCGCCGTCCTGAACCGTCAGAAGGTGATATCCGGACAAGGACGGCTGCAGCACGATCGACCCGCTGCCCTTGTAATAAGGCCTGATCCGGGCTTCGCTGGTGAACATCGACCGAAAGACATCCGCCAGTGCCGGCAGCCGCGGTGTCAGGGCGATGTCGCCGCGCATGGTCGACAGGGCCCCGCGGCGGGCGCGGATGGTCTCCTGGTCGATCTCGATGCGAACCTGCCGCATTCCCTCGACCTCCCGGATGGAAAACTGCGCCATGTCGCCTCCTCAGGGCTCGTCCCAGATCATGACCCTTTGCCACAGGCGCTCTAGCGGGTCGGGCTGAATCGCCGCTTCGCCGCGCAGCGGATCGTCAAGGGCGACGATGACGAACAGGATGACGCCCAGAAAGAACGCCGTGATGGTGCCCAGCACGAACTGACGCACGGGGCGCATCCGCAGCAGGACGATCAGCAGGATATTGATCGCCGCGCCCACCAGCACGGCATACCACAGGACGTTGGGAATTTCCGTGTAGACACCGTTCAGGCGCAGCTGCCGGGCGCGGGTGAACTCCTGGAACGCCGACAGCATCTGCGCATGCAGGATTTCCTGCCCGGCCGAGGTCGGCTCGAACCCCGACAGCTTCTGGCGCATCGCATTCACGCGATTGCCACCGCCATCCAGATAGGAGCCCTGCGCGTGGGCGGGCCAGTCCTTGTACAGTGTGAACAGGACATAGTCGCGCATCATCGCCTTGGTCTCGGATCGAACGGGTTCCGGGTAACCGTTGATGTCGGAATACAGCGCGCCCAGCACCGTGGCCTCGTTCAGCAACGCCTCGTTCACGCGCTCGTTGTTCTGATAGGCCGACACGGTCAGCAGGCCCAGCAGCAGACCATAGAACAGGTTGAAGCCGGCCGTGCCGTGCGTGATCGCCTCGTTCAGGTCGGGGCCTGAACCGATCAGCAGGCGCAGGATCGGCTTGAGGACGAGCATCCCGACGAAGATCGACAGGACGGCGGCAAGCGAGAAATAGAAGGCAAGGTCGCGCAGCGGAATGTCGTACAGGAAATCCGGCATCGCTTCCCTCGCAAGGTCCCCCTTTCCATAGTGACTGCGAGTTCGCGTTTCTGCGAGAAGATTTTACGTGCTTGCCGATGAATCGCCGTCATGCGCTAATGGCGACAGCAGGGTGCGGAGGTCGTCGATGTTCCGTTGGATGGCAGTGGCCTTTCTGTCCGTGTCGACAGTTGCGCAGGCACAGGATCCACGGCTGTACACCATCGGCTCCGGGGACGTTAACGGAAGCTATTACGCCGCCGCCACCGCCCTGTGTCAGGAGACGAACCGGGCTGAGGCGGCACTGCGCTGCAGCCCCGAGGCCACCCCCGGTTCGATCTACAACATGGAGGCGCTGCGGACCCGCCAGCTTGATTTCGCCATCGTGCAGTCCGACGTGCAGACCATGGCCCTGACCGGCGAAGGCCCGTTCGTGGGTAAACCGGCCTTCTCTGATCTTCGCAGCGTCATGTCGCTCTATCCGGAAACGCTGACGGTCCTGGCGCGCCCCGACGCCCATATCCTCAGCCTGGGGGGGCTTGTCGGCAAGCGGGTCGATATCGGTCTGCCTGCATCGGGCAGGCAGGCGACGGCCATGCGCCTGCTGACGGCCCTGGGTCTGGATCGGACGGATTTCAGGGCGCTGCTTGAACTCACCACCGGCACCGGACTGGATGAACTATGCGCCGGCAGGATCGACGCGACCGTGCTGATCCTGGGTCATCCCAGTTCGGTCGTCGATCGTGCCATCAACGAGTGCGATGCGCGGTTGGTCAACATTTCCGGACCCGAAGTGCGCGCGTTCATCGAGGCGAACGACGATTATGTCTACTCGTCCATTCCGCGCAGCGTCTATGGAAAAAAGGGCAGGATCCTGTCGATCGGAGTCTTGGCGACGCTGGTGACACGCACGGACATGCCGGATGACATCGTTGCCGCAATCTTCAAAAATACCATCGCAAACCTTCCCTCGATCGGGGTCTCAGCGGCCGTGCTGGAGAAGCTGTCCGTTCGCGACATGCAGGAGTCGGGCTTGGCCGCCCCCTTGCATCCGGCGGCCGCAACAATGTTTGCGGAGAGAGGCAACTAGCGTTCACCGCTTCTCAAATCGTAGAAAATTTCATTTAATCACGGGTTTCCGTGATTTCTCGTCCCTTTGAGATTTGCAATTGTTCTGCCTTTTTGAATAAGCGTGAATTTCAGTTTCTTGGCGTTGGCGTTGGCGTTGGCGCTAGGACTATGAAGCATGGACAGTTGCTATTGCTCTTCCCCTTCCAGTATTAATTGTAGCCGCTACGCTGACCGTTTTGCTGTATGATTTTCTCCACGCGATTATCAGCAAAAATAGCGTAGATTCTGTCGGCTATGTCATATCGGGTAAGACTAAGAGCAAGGTCAAAGGTGGCGTTGGCTCTGGATCAAAGGATTGGTGCCATGCTCGCGGCCTATTATAGCTGTAAAGTTTGCCGATGCTCGCAACGGCGTCGTAAGTCAGGTGATGTTTTCAATGACGTTTGAGGGTGATGCCTCCTGTTCTCTATGAGGGCAAAACATTAGGACCACTGCTGCCGAAGTCGCGGGGTGCAACGGGTGGTCAGCGTTCTGCGATCACAATAAATGCTGATGAAAACATGGCGTACTATATACGCGGCAGTCGAAATCTGTGCACTGCCATATCTGATACGGATATGATCAAATGTGCTGCGGGGTGTTTCGATATCACTGGGTGGACGGCCTACCTCTTTTTTGCAATCTTCGGTTGATTTATATAGATTTCTATCCCTCATTAATAGACAATCCGAGTCATTATTCCCGCGGGTCAAGAGACCGAAGCCATATAGTCGTAGAACGGTCCGTTTCGACATGGCGCCTTCTGCGAAATAAAAAATAAGCCTGATAACTTAAAAAATTTCAAGACAATGTAATAGAAGGATAATTTCACTATTCTGGCATGGTTGCCGCATGAAAAATCTTCAACTTAATTAACGTTATTGGAACATCATCTCCGTCGCTTGGTTGGGGCCCCGATAAACCTGTCGGCGGGTCGCTGTAATGCTCGTCTTCAGCCAGAAAAGGGAGATCTCAGATGACCATCAACGATCCGAACCTCAGGGAGACTGATACGTCCGAACAGGGCAGCATCAGGGCCGAGGCCTCCGAACAGGCGTCGCGGTTGGCCGGAACGGTCAAGGACGATGTTGCGCGCCGCGAGCAGAACCTGCGTTCCGGCGTTGCGAACCGTGCCGAGAGCGTGGCCGAAGGTCTGCGCAAGGCCAGATCCGAGATCGATCCGGATTCGACCGTCGCACAGATGTTCGACCGTGCCGCCGACAGCGTCAGCGGACTGGCGGACAGCCTGAATTCGACGGACCCCGCACAGATGCTGGGTGATGTGCGTCGCTTTGCGCGTCGCCAGCCGGGCGCCTTTCTGGGTCTGTCGGCCTTGGCAGGCTTTGCCGCGGTCCGTTTTCTGCGGGCAGGGTCCGCCAGTTCGTCAGACATGACCAGGTCCGGTAGCTATGGCATGACCGGCACGACCCGGCCGACCGGCTCCGGTGATCGCGCAGCGGTCGCCCAAACGGGTGCTGCAAACCCTGATCATCACGTGGGCATGGGGGCCAAGCCTGTGTCCGGCACCGGCGCAGCGTCATCCGGCAACCCTGGCCTCTCGGGCAGCCGCACGATCGGAGGTTCGTATGACTGATCCTGTCCGCTCCCAGAACCCCGCCACGCTTGCGACGGATGCACTGCGGCTGTCAGGGGATCTTGTCCGCAAGGAAATCGCCCTTGCCAAGGCAGAGATGCGCCGGAACCTCAGCCATGCCGGTGCTGGGCTGGGGATGATCGTGGCCGCCGCCGTCATCGGCATCGTCACGCTGAACGTGCTGACGGCGGCCTTGGTGGCCGCCCTGGCGGAAACCGATCTTGGCCCGATTTGGAGCGCGGTCATCGTCGGGGTCGTGCTTGCGATTCTGGCCTATGGCCTTCTGCGCAAGGGCATGGCCGACCTGAAACCCGAGAACCTGATGCCGACGCGTACGGTCGAGAACGTCCAGCGCGACGCGACCACGGTCAAGGAGGCCTATCATGACGCATGATGCAGACAACCCGGACCATATCGAACGCGAGATCGAGAAGGACCGTGACGCCCTGCGCCGGACGCTGAACGATCTGCAGGACGAACTGTCCCTGGACGGCCTGTCGCGCCGCCTGACGGGCTCCGTTCGTCGGAATGGCGCGGAATGGGCGGAATCCGCCAGCGCAGCCGCCCGTGCCAACCCTGTTGCCTTGGGCCTGACGGGTATCGGGCTGGCATGGATGATCTTCGGTCGCGGGCATGACCCGGTCCATGGCCTTGGCCCGTCATCCGGACGGCGCGACGACCAGACGGCATCGACGCGGGCTTGCGGCACCCCGCCCCCGCGCGGTGTGGCATCGACCACGGGTTGGAGTTCGGACCGTCGCCCGATGACGACCGGATCGTCCTTCGACCAGAGCACCGGATCCGACAAGGAACATAGCATGATGGACAGAACCAGAGAGACCGCCGGCCACCTGCGGGACCGCGTCAGTGACGGCACGACGGCATTGGGCAATCGCGCGCGCCATTTTCGGGACCGGCTTGGAGAGGGCACCGAGGGGATGAGCGAAGAGGCCCGTCGCCGGATCGAGACGGCACGCCGCAAGGCACTGGATGCCAGCGACGCGGCCAGCCGCCAGATGGCGCGGGCGAACAGGCAGGTCGCCCGCAGCTATGAAAACGAACCCTTGCTGTTCGGTGCGCTTGCACTGATCGGGGGCGCAGCCTTGGGCGCCCTGTTGCCCGGCACGCGGCAGGAAGACGAGCTGATGGGCGACTATCGTGATCAGCTGTTCGACGAGGCGGAGGCGATCTATGCGGAGGAGAAGAGCCGCATCGGAAACGCCGTATCAGCCGGGCTGGACGAAGCGAAGTCAGCCGCCTCCAGCGTCGTGGCCGCCGCACAGGACGAGTTGACGGACGCGGAAGAAGGCAAGGCATCCCCTGGGTCCGGCCATTCCCAATCCTCCACGGCCCCCCGGACAGCCGGTTCCCCGACAGGTATGCCGGGGTCGGCAAAAGTCTAAGCGTCCAAAGCATCTTTGGCAGCCCCGCATCAACGGGGCTGTCGTTTTCGCGACGCTCTGTTCCGACCCGAGCTTGTCGTGATCGTCGGCGTTATCTTTACCAAAGAAGAAGTGGGGCACCGGATACCAGGCTGCAGTGTTCCAAGGCACTGTTTGGCGAACCTGATGGTGACACTTGCTTTCAAGATACGCTCTTTTCCGAGCAGGGCAGGCGCTGGCCGGTCAGCCCACTGCAAAGGCACCGCACAGAGGCACGGGGAGGCCGTGGCTCCCTCTTCAATGCAAGCGGTCTCAACAGCTATCCGGCAGCATTGCAAACGACAGCGCGCATATCATGGCAATCAAGGACCAGCCCGCCGAAGACCGCACGGATCTTGCCGAAGATCGCACCATTCTTGCGGTGGAACGCACGTTCTCTGGCTGGATCAGGACTGGTTTGGCGACTGCTGCGGTTGCGATCGGGATGCAGGCCGTCTTCGGCCCGTTTCAGCCCACCTGGGTTCCGAAAGCCGTGGCGACGGTGTTTCTTCTCGCGGCACAGATGATGCTTCTATTCGCTTGGCTGGCCAACCGCACATCCCGGCGCAGACTGTCCGTGCATGCGGCCCGGGCTCAACCCGCAATTCGGATAGCATTCCTCATTCTGCTGCTGTCGATCGGCATTTGGGGAACGGGTGCCGTGCTGTGGTTGCTGTGACGGAGGGCGGCTTGAACTATAGGGGTACCTTGCTTGGGCAACAGCGAGTTTCGAGGGCTTTCGGTTAAGCTTTGGTCACGCTGGCAAGGGGGGATCTTCGGACATGTGATCCCTACCGGTCAAGGTGCGACACGGACGTGCCGTCGTCGTACCGCCAAGAATACCGGTCCGCGCCGACATCTGTTGTGTATCAACAACTCGCGCCTGCCCGTACATTCGGCCAGAATCCAACCGGCAATCATTGCTATCAACAAACGGCACTCCACCATCTTACGATGGTTGGCGAAGATAGCGGCTGTCGTTCGGCAGTGCACGCTGACGGAATGTCGTCGCCAGCGCATGCAGCCGTTCTGAAAGCGCATCTCCCTGCAGTGCCGGGCCATGGCCTGTCACCATGATCCGGGGCTCCAGGTCCGCCAGCCGCCGGACCGACAGATCGGCCGCCGTCCAATCGGGTGTGAAATAGGCAGGGGGGCCCTGCAGGTGGGCCTGCGGCAGCAGGGCACCCCGGAGGGACTCCTGGCGCGTCGTGATGACGGCATCGCCCGCCAGCAAGGCCCGCGTGCCGGCGTTCCAGAACGAGACATGACCCGGCGTGTGGCCGGGCGTATGGATCCACCGCCAATCCTCCAGACCCGGAATGCGACCATCCTCCGGCAGGGCCCGAAGATGGTGCGACACGTCGATCGGATGCCGGGGGAACAGCCAGGACAGTTCCGCCATCATACCGCCCCCCACCTCGGGGGCTGCAGGGGGATAGGCTTGGCGGCCGGTCAGAAAGGGATGCTCGGCCGGGTGGGCATAAATGGGCGCGTCCCATGTCTCTGCCAGATGATGCAAGGCGCCCACATGATCGAAAAGCCCATGCGTCAGCAGGATCGCGGCGGGTCGGGATGCGCCATAGCGCCGTCGTGCCGCCTGCAGGATGGCCGCGGCCGAACCCGGCACGCCCGCATCGACCAGATACCAGTTCCGGTCGCCGGCACCGGCAGCGCCGATGAACGCGACATTGACGATGCCGCAGCGCAAACAGGCCAGATCCTCGCCAAGATCAGTCGCCCAAGCGTCCGCAGGGACGGCAATGCCGGCCGGTCCGGGGGGCGAGGACGCTGCCGCCACCGCCAGTGAGAACGCCCCATAGCCGCGCAGCATCGTGCGCACCGTCTGGTCGTCCACGTCGCGCGCCAAGGCAAGGCAGGCCGCACCCTGCGCGGCATCCAATAACCGGTGCTGGTCCATGCGGATCGGCCGCCCGGGCGAGCGACCGCGATAGGATGTCGCCAGCGAATACGCGGCCACCCCCAATCCTATGGCGGTCAACGGCGCCCGAAGGCCGGCGTTTCGTCTCATGGATGCCGGCCCCAGGACCAGCAGGGCCGCGGACACGGCATCAAGCGCGGCGTGCCGTCGGGGTGGGATCATGATGGGCCTCTCATGTCGGGGGTTCAGCGATGATGCTCTCAAGCGCCTGGGCCATCAGCATATGTCCCAGCTTGGATCGGCGGCGCAGGGACGCTTGGCTGTAATCGAAGGACTTTCCGGAAAAGTCGTCCTCGGGGTCCGACAGGATGACATGATGAAAGCGACGTCCGGTCAGGTCGCACGCCGCGATCGCGCGGCGCGACTGGTATCCGAAGGCAAGCTCTTGTGACCGGTCGGCGATGCCGTCCATCGTCTGGCGCAGCGGCCCCGCTGCGCTGTACAGATCGCAGGCCAGGATCAGGGCGTCGTCATCGCGATCCAGCAGCGGGCGCAGGGGCAGGTTCTCGGCCAGGCCCGCATCCATGAAATGCCGACCGTTCAGGGTGACAGGGGGAAACAGGACCGGCAACGCGCTGCTGGCCATAAGATGATCCACCGTCAGCGGTTCCACCGTATTGCGGAACGCCGCCACGGAGCCGGTTTCGGCATCCGTCGCGGTCACGGTGACCTCGATGCCGCCCGCGTTCAGCAGATCGAAATCCACATAGTCCTCGATCAGCCGACGGGTCGCCCAGCGATGTAAGACTGACCTGTCGGGCGGCACGCCGGGGAGGATCTCGGCCAACCCGGGGACCGATGGGCTGAACAGCGCAGGGTGTCCGAACAGCAACGTGCCCGTGACCAACCGGCGGCGCCCGCTTCCGGACAAGGCAGACTGAGCGATGTCGTTGAGAAAGCGGTCCAGGCTTTCGACCCGCCGGTCTGGCGGATTGCCCGCGATGACCGCCGCGACGATCGCCCCGATCGAGGCGCCCGAGATGCGTGTGACGTTCAGCGCTGCGTCCTGAATGGCCTTCCGTGCGCCGGCATGAAAGGCCCCCAATGCGTTTCCGCCGGACAGGCACAACCAGGTCTGCATTCCGTCATTCCCCATTTACTGTCCGTTCAAAGGCGTGCCGATGGTTGGCGTGGTGTCCATAGGCACGCTCCAAAGCGGCTGTTCGGTGATGTCCGGGGCATGGGCTGTACGCACGGTCAGGGGCGGCTCATGGTCGGAGATCGGGCTGGCCGGTAAGGTGAGATCGAACGTTGGTCTTGCCTGCCTGGCGCGCAGGGGTTTGGCGGTGGCGGCATGGATGGCGATATCATCGACGCGTGGCACTCTGTCAGCAGTCACGGAGGCAGTCTGATGCTGGCAGAGGTGCCGGCTGACGCAGCTGCTTGCCGTGCCGGCTGTCATGCGCCTGTTTGCCATATGAACGTTCCACCCGAAAAGGTCGCTTGCCGGCAGGATCGGCGGCATGGCGTCGCTGACAGGTGGAGCGAGCCTGAGCCTCGACGGGGTCGGGACGGCGTCGGCGGATGTGACTGCAAAGACACGTGGGTGGTTCATCGGATCCTCCTTGTCGGTGGAGGTCCGGCAACCGGCAGCCGCAGCAAATGTTCCTGGCCATGACGTCGTCATTGTTTCGGGCAAAGCACTGGTTCCCAGGCATCGTGCCACCAGCGACGACCCATCCGTTCCCGACCGTACTTGGAAACTCGGACGCAATACGTTGCTTTCTCTGGTGCTTGTAACCTCGAAAGGGCGCCTGGCTTATCGGTGAGGAGACCTCACCGGACGTGCAAGCTTGGGAACCGCATGACACGCTGACATGTTCAATAAACGACACAGGAGAGCGGAACATGACCGGTTCGACCCCACCAATTGACCTTCCCGATGACCTTCGCCGTGGCTTGGAGACAGCGGCAGCCGAAGCGGGGGATTCGCCCACGGACATCATCGTCAAGGCATTGGAAGCCTTTGGCATCGAACGGCTGACTGATGATCAGCAGCTGAAACGCATGACCGGATCGGAATAAACGTAGTCCACAAGGTATCAGACGCTGCGTTTCCAGTCAGGCTCCTATCTGCAAACAGATGCGTGAAATATCGATTCTACCGGTAAACCTTGCCGAACCAATTCAGACTGGTTGATAGGTCAGCGCCACTTCTAGCGATGATTCACTTGGGATACCAAGCAAACGCATTTCGCTGAAACTGGATAACCAGCGTTGCGGCGGGTCTGTGCTCATATCCCTCGACATTACCAATGTGACACGCCTCGCAACATGCGTGCCAAGGGAACGTGGACGTCGCGTGCGCCGCTGCTGGGGTCTGCGCCCAGCAGGCCGTTCGGGCACATGCGGTCGTCGTCCCATCCAGGGTGGTCGGCAATGGGGTAGAGGCATACCCCCTCGACCCGGACGCCGCGACGACGGGCGTGATGGGTCTGGGTCATGACATGATCGAACCACGCGGCGCGGCGCGCGCCTTCGGTCCCGGTCTCGGCCAGCATCACGGGGCGGTCATAGCGCGCCGCGACCTCGACGAGCAGATCTGACAGGGGGCGGTGCAGCGCATGGTCGACGTCGATGGGCGGGCCGCCATGGATCCATTGGTTGTTCCAGTAATAGTTGACGCCGACCACGTCCAGCGCGGCTTCTGACCCGCCGATCTGCGGCCAGAGGCGGCCCGCGATCAGATCGAAGGCCTGGAACTGGGCGTCGTGCCAGCCATGCGCCTCGAACAGCGGGCGCCCGGTCCAGTCGGCATGCTGGACCGCGATCAGCGGCTCGGCGGTGACGAAGCGCGCCCGCGGGTCGATGGCCAGCAGCTCCGCACGGGCGGCCAGATAGCAGCGGGCCAGCTGGACCTTCAGCTCGAACCCGCGGCCCCTGGCGAACGGATTCAGATAGCCCGCATCCCCGCCGGCCCAGGACAGGAAGCTGATCTCGTTTACCGGGCACCAGAAGGGGACGGCATCCGTCACTTGGCGATGGTGCCGACCGGCGGCGCGGGCCAGCCGGGCAAAGCGGTCGACGAAGGCCGGGGACCAGACGTCCAGATCGTCCGGCCAGCCGTAATGCATCATGTCCCAGATCACCTGCGTGCCGGTGTCGCGCGCCGCCTGAAGCATCGGGGTCCAGGATCCCAGGTCCAGTGCGCCGCCCGCGTCGATCGACGGCCAGCGCAGGGCGTCGCGGCAGGTGCGGATGCCCAGGCTTTGCAGCTGCAGGTAATCCTGGGCAGCATGGGTGTCGTGACCGATGGCCGCGATGACATCCAGCCGCCGCCCGTCACGCCGCCGATGGGTCGAGGATTCCCATCCCCCCTGGATCATGCTGGCGAACAGCGTGGGCGCCGGCGCCGGGGCCTGTTCGGCCAGGACGGTGTCGATCAGCGCCTGCCATTGCGGCACCACGATCGCGGCGGAATAGGTTGCGCGCACATGGGCCTGCAGCGCCGATCCCAAGCCGTGCCGCAGGGCCGGATCGTCGATCAGCCGACGCATGGCGGCGGCAACCGCCCCGGGATCCTCGTGCGGCACGAACAGGCCGCTGACGCCGTCGCGGATCTGCTGCAGGGCGCCGTTGTCGGGGGTGGCGATGACGGGCAGGCCCGCGGCCCCGGCCTCGGCGATGACATGGGGCATGCCCTCGCCCCGGCTGAGCCAGCAGAAGACATCCATCGCCGCCAGCAGGTCGGGCACGTCCGCCCGGTCGCCGGTAAAGATCACGCGGTCGCCAAGGGGTGCCGCCAGCGCCTGCAGCTGCAGCGCGTATTCCGGCATGAAGGCGTCCGGCCCGCCGATGACGACGAACCGCGCCTGCGGATGGCTGGCGGCGACGCGCATCGCGGCGGCCAGGAAATCCTCGACCCGCTTCTTGCGGTCCAGGCGGCCGACCCATCCGATCAGCACCTGGTCGTCGGCGATGCCAAGCGCCGCGCGGATGGGCGCCCGGCGTGCCGGATCGAACTCGGTCAGATCGACCATCGACGGGATCTCGACCGCATGGTCGGGCCGGTCGGGCATGCGTCCCGCCGCCGCCGCGCGGATGCTGTCGCAGACGCCCACATAGCGCGCGGTCAGGTGCTTGGGCCCGGCCAGCGCCTCGCTGACCAGCCCGCCATGTTCGATTAGGGGCGGGCGCAGGGCCAGACGCTCCATCGCGGGATAGATGTCGGCAACGTTCTGACAGCTGACCACCACGTCGGCCCCGCAGATCTTGCGGCGCAGATAGTCGATGGTGTCGTCGAACCCAAGCGCATAGGGCGTCGTGTCGACATGGATGCCAAGCGCGCGCAGCTGGTCGGTTGTCTGGTCGGTCATCCCCTCCTTGCGAAAGCAGGGGATGACGTCGATCCGGTACCGGTCGCGGGGCAGGGTGCGGGCCAGCAGGCGCAGTTCCGTCTCCTCTCCGCCGACGACCAGCCAGGCCAGGACGAACAGGATGCGAATCTTGCCGGCGTCAGGATGCGGGACGGGCAGGTCCTGGGGCGGCTGAACGCCCCAGGGCTGGTTCAGATCGTCGTTCATCGGATCGCTCCTTGGCGGGATCAGGTCGCGAAGACGACCTGGAGGAAATCGAACCGCTCGGCCACCAGGCGTTCCAGGAACCGCGGCGCCTCGTCGAAGGGTACGACATGGGTGATCAGGTGCTGGCGGATGGCGGGGCCCATGCGCTCCAGCAGGCGGACGGTTTCCGCGGCCAGCCGCCGCTGGTTCCAGTCGGCGGCCAGACGGCGCGGCATGCGGTTGATCTGGGCGCAGATCAGGCGCAGGCCGTTGTGGTGGAACTCCTCACCCAGGCGCAGGTCCGGCAGACCGCCCTGATAGAAGGCCAGGTCGATCACCGTGCCCTGCGGGCGCAGGGCGGCCAGCGCGCGGTGCAGGCTGTCGGAATGGGCGCGGGTCTGGAACACCACCTCGGCGCCGCGGCCGCCGTGACGGTCGTGCCATGCGGACTTGGCATGGGCCACGGCCGCGTCCTCGTCCATCGGGGTCATGCCCAGCTTGCGGATGATGTCCTGGCGGAAGGGGGAGGGATCGACGACAACTACCTCGGACGCGCCAGCGGCTTGCGCGAACAGCGCGCAGAACAGGCCCACCGTGCCGCCACCCCAGATCAGCGCGGAACGCCCGTCCAGGCTGGCGCCCAGATGCGGGACGGCGGCGCCGAAGGCCTCGGCATCGGCATGCAGGATGCCGTTCGCGGCGATCGGTCCCATCTGGCCCACGAAGATGCCCAGCATCGGGTCCATCCCGTCGGGCAGCGCCGTCAGCAGGTCGTGGGACGGATCGGCGGTATGTCCGGTCTTGTGACCGAAGGCGGTGCCGACCACCTGACCGTTCCGCCAGCCCGGCGCGCGCGCGTCGATCACGCGGGCGCTTTCCATATAGCCCAGGAAGTTGACCGGGAACCGGGCCGACGGTTCGCCGGGCACGAAGCGGCCCGCGACATCGTCCCACCGGCTGTGCAGATAGGGGTTGGTCCCCTTCAGGAAGGTCAGCTCGGTCCCCGCAGACAGCCCGGTATAAAGCAGGTCCAGCCGGACCTGCCCGTCCCCCGCCGGCCCTTCGTCATAGCTGAAGAAGCCCGGACGGCCGTGGTCCAGGATGGCCAGCGACCGGATGTGGCGATGTTCATGCGGCATCGTCGGCGCCCGCCGCAGCGGCAGGACAAAAGGTGGGCTGCGGGTCGGCCCGCAGCCCCTCCATCCGCACAAGGGTTCCGGTTTCGGCCGACCGGCCCACGGCCAGCGCGACCTGATGGGTCAGCAGCGCCTCGGCATAGTCGCAGCGGATGCGGTTCTCGCGGCCCATGACGGCCTCGACGAAATCGCGGTCCTCGCGCCAGACCGGATCGCCGCTGGCCTGCCGGACGGGTCGACCCTGGCCGACGTCGACCATCAGGTCGTGGTCGGTGATCTCGATCGCCATGGCGTCGCTGAAGACATGCAGGCCGACGCGGTGGTTCCACCGCATCAAGCAGGTCGACGACAGGTTGGCCACCGCCCCCGACGCAAAGCGCAGCGTGGCCGCAGTGGCGGTGGGGACGGTCAGGCCGGGAAAGTCGTCGCGGTCGCGCCGCGCGGACAGGCCGAACACCTCGGTCACGTCGCCGGCCAGGAACCGCGCCGCGTCGATGATGTGGGTGGCCTGTTCGACGACCTGGCCCCCCGATCCGTCGGCCCGCCACCACCATTCCGGCGGCGGCGTCTGGTCGATCCAGAATCCCTGCATCAGATGCGCGGGATTGGTCGCCAGATGGGCGCGCGCCTCGTCCATCGTGTCCAGATAGCGCCAGTGATAGCCGACGGCGGTGATCAGCCCGGCCTGCTCGACCTCTGCCGCGATCCGCTGGGCCAGATCGACGTCCAGGGTGATCGGCTTTTCGACGAAGAACGGCAGGCCCCGCGCGATGCAGGCCCGTTCGGGCGCCCCATGCGCAAAGGGCGGCACGCAGATGTAGACGGCGTCCAGATCATGCGCGGCCAGCATCGCGTCGTGATCGTGATGGGCCGTGGCCCCCATGCGATCTGCGGCCTCCTGCGCGCGGGCGGGGTCGGTGTCGCAGATGGCCACGACCTGGACGTCGGGCATGGTCTGCAGCACGCCGAAATGGCGATGCGCGATGCCGCCCGCCCCGATGAAGCCCAGTCTGATACGGTCCATAGGCGGTTTTTCCTTCTTTGCGCGGGCGGCGCGATAGGCGGCCAGAGTGTCGCCGGCCATGCGGGCGGCGGTGAAATGCGCGGTGAAACGGTCCTGCTGCGCCTGGGCCACGCGTGCGCGCGCCTGCGGATCGCGCAGCGCCGCGGCCAGGTGGTCGGCAAGGGCGCGGCTGTTGCCCGGCGGGTGCAGCCAGGGGTGATCGGAGCCAAGCGCCTCGACGGTGCCGCCGATCCGGCTGGCCGCGACGGGCAGGTCGGCGGCCATCGCCTCCAGCGCGACCAGCGGCAGCCCCTCGAACCGCGACGGCAGGGCCAGGATTCCGGCCTGCGCCATCAGCGCGGGCACGTCGTCGCGTCGCCCGGCCAAGGTTACGTGGTCCTGCAGGCCCAACCGGCGGATCGCGCGGTCCAGCAGCAGCCGGCCCGGACCGTCGCCGACCATCACGACCCGTGCGTCGCCGCCGCCCCGCCGCAGCCGGGCCAGCGCCCCCAACAGGACGCGCTGCGCCTTTTGCGGGGTCAGGCGACCGACGCAGAGGATCATCCGGTCGTCGCGGTCCGCCTGTGGCGCGGGGCGGTGGCGGATGCCGTTGGGCACCGCGCGGACGGATGTTCCCGGGCCAAGCGCCCTGCGCCACCCGTCCGCGGCCTGGCGCGACACGGCGATCACGCCATGCACCCCGGCCAGCGCGGCGCGGTATTCGGCGATCTGATCGGGGTCTGTCAGCAGCCAGGGCAGATGTTCGGTCCGCAGCACGGTCGCGCCGGCGGCATGGGCGGCGCGGGTCAGGGCGTGCCCCTCCCACCCGATGCCGGCGTGCACATGGACCGTTCCGCGGCCTTGCCCCGCCCAGTCCGCGACCGCCCGGGCCATCGCCCCGGTATCCGTCACCGCGGCCATGCCGCCCGCCGCTGTGACCTGCGCAGCCAGGGCGCGGCCCGCCGGATGGTCGGGC
>NZ_VDDD01000084.1 GCF_006151785.1 Paracoccus marcusii | reverse complement strand
TGGTCGCCGTCGCGGGCGTGGCGGGGGCGGTGCTGGCCGGGGGCGCGGTGTCGGCCCGTCTGGCGGGCGGCATCGTCCAGCTGGCACCCCTGGCCGAGGGCGGGCGCGCCCCGATGATGATGGTCGCCGCGCTGATCGGGGCGGCAGTCTGGATCACCCTGGCCACGGGCATCGGCCTGCCGGTCAGCACGTCGCATTCCATCGTGGGTGGCATCGCGGGGGCGGGGGCGGTGGCCCTGGGCCTGTCGGCGGTGGCCTGGGGGACGCTGGCCATCATCGCATCTGTCTGGATGGTGACGCCGGTGGTGGCGGGGGGCTTGGCCGGCGGTCTGCTGATCCTGCTGCGCCTTAAGGTGGTCGAGGCGCCGGACCGCGCCGGGGCGGCGCTTTTGTGGCTGCCGCTGCTGGTCGGCCTGATGGCGGCGCTGTTTTCGGCCTATGTCGTGGTGCTGCTGGACCTGGGACCACTGGCCGCCTGTGCGGCGGCCGCGCCGACCGGGGCGGGCGCGCTGTGGCTGACGCGGCGCAGCGTGCTCCGCGAACTGGCACGCCATCCGCGTAAACCAAGCACCAAGTCTCTGCTGCGCCCCGCGCTGGTGATGTCCGTGCTGATCCTGGGCTTTGCCCATGGCGCCAATGACGTGGGCAACATCGCGGGACCGCTGTCGGTGGTCCTGCGCGGACAGGGGATGTCGACCGCGATCGGCGTGGTCCCGGTGCTGGTGCTGGCGGGCGGAGGGCTTGCCATCGCCACCGGCACGCTGCTGTTCGGGCGCCGCCTGGTCCACATGGTGGGCAGCGGCATCACCAAGCTGAACGCGGGGCGCGCCTTCTGCGTGTCGCTGGCCACGGCCGTGACGGTGCTGGGCGCATCGGCCCTGGGCCTGCCGGTGTCGACCACCCATGTGGCGGTCGGCGGCATCTTCGGCGTGGGTTTTGCGCGCGAATGGCTGGACCGCCGCCGCGGCAGCCGGTCCGAGGCCCTGCCCGCGGACGAGACGCGCCGCCGCATCCTGGTGCGGCGCAGCCATGTCGTGACCATCACCGCCGCCTGGCTGGTGACACTGCCGATCACGGCATCGCTTGGGGCGCTGGCCTGTCTGCTGGTGCTGTGGGTGACCGGAGTCTAGACCGTGACCGACAGCGCCTGCTGGACGCCCACCCCGAAGACGCGCTTGTAGCGTTCGATCTCGGCCGCGGGGCCGGTGGCCTTGGCGGGGTTGTCCGACAGCTTGACCGTGGGACGCCCGTCGGCCGCCACTGCCTTGCAGACCAGGCTGAAGGGCGCCAGCCCGTCGCCCGGCACAAACCCGCGAAAATCGTTCGTCAGCAGCGTGCCCCAGCCGAAGCTGACCTTGACGCGCCCATGGAACTGCCGATGCAGGGCCAGGATCTTGTCCACGTCCAGCCCGTCGGAAAAGATGATCAGCTTGCCGCGCGGGTCCTCTCCGCGCGACTGCCACCAGCGGATCGCGGTCTCGGCGCCCGTAGCCGGATCGCCGCTGTCGATGCGGATACCGGTCCAGCCCGCCAGCCAGTCCGGCGCGCCCGCCAGGAACCCTTCGGTGCCGTAGGTGTCGGGCAGGATGATGCGCAGGTTGCCGTCATGCTCCTCGTGCCAGTCGGCCAGCACGTCATAGGGCGCCTGGCGCAGGGCCGCGTCGCCATCGGCCAGGGCCGCGCGCACCATCGGCAGCTCATGCGCATTGGTGCCGATCGCCTCGATGTCGCGGCGCTGCGCGATCAGGCAGTTCGAGGTGCCGGTGAAGCGGTCGCCCAACCCCTCGATCATCGCCTGCACGGCCCAGTCCTGCCACAGGAAGCTGTGCCGCCGGCGCGTGCCGAAATCGGCGATGCGCAGGTCGGGCAGGGCGCGCATGGCCTGGATCTTCTCCCACAGGCGGGTCATGGCACGGGCGTACAGGACCTGCAGCTCGAACCGGCCCATGTCCTTCAGGACCGCGCGGGACCGCAGCTCCATCAGGATCGACAAAGCCGGGATCTCCCACAGCATCACCTGGGGCCAGGGGCCTTCGAAGGTCAGCTCGTACTGGCCGTCGCGCTTGTCCAGGTGATAGGCGGGCAGGCGCAGCCCCTCCAGGAACTCCATGAAGTCGGGGCGGAACATCTGCCGCTTGCCATAGAACGTGTTGCCGCGCAGCCAGGTGCTCTCTCCGCGGGTCAGGGACAGCGACCGCACATGGTCCAGCTGCTCGCGCAGCTCGCCCTCGTCGATCAGGTCGGCCAGGCGCACGTCCTTGCTGCGGTTGATCAGACTGAAGGTGACGGTGGTGTCCGGGCTGTTGCGGAACACCGACTGGCACATCAGCAGCTTGTAAAAGTCGGTGTCGATCAGCGACCGGACGATCGGGTCGATCTTCCATTTGTGATTGTAGACCCGCGTGGCGATATCGGCCATGACGCTGTTTCCTTGACCATTTCGCCCTTGGTGCCTTGATCCGCGCGGGGGCGCAACCCTCAGGCCAGCGTGACGCCCGCCTGGCGCATCGCCGCGCGCGCGGCGGCCAGGCTGCCATCCAGGTCGATCGCACGGCACGCATCCTCCGCCACGCGGGCGGCAAAGCCAAGGCGGGCGGCGTCCATCGCGCTCCACGCGACGCAGAAATCATGGGCCAGCCCGACAAGGGTCAGGTCGGTGATGCCGCGGTCGCGCAGATAGCCGGCAAGACCGGTGGCGGTCGTGCGGTCGTTCTCGAAGAACGCGGAATAGCTGTCGATGCCGGCGCGGAACCCCTTGCGCAGCACCAGATCGGCCCGGTCGACCTGCAGGTCGGGGTGGAACTCCGCCCCCGGCGTGCCGATCACGCAATGGGCGGGCCACAGCACCTGCGGGCCATAGGGCATCTGCGTCATCGAAAAGGCGGCGGCGCCCGGGTGGTTGTCGGCAAAGCTGGCATGGTCGGCCGGATGCCAGTCCTGCGTCAGGATCACCGCGTCGAAATCGGCCATCATCGCGTTGATCGGCGCCACGATCTGGTCGCCCCCGGCCACGGCAAGCCGGCCGCCGGGACAGAAGTCGCGCTGCATGTCGATCACGATCAGGGCCTGGGTCATCCGGTCCGCCTTGGCTTCGGTCCGGCGCCACTAGACCGCCGGGCGGGGCCGGTCGTCAAGGGTGGTCGCGGACCCGGTTTTGCCATACCCTGACCGCAAGAAGATGTCGCACGAAAAGGGAGGACACGATGGGGATACAGGACGATCTGCACCACCCCGGTGAATATGACGAGAACGAGGTCCAGACCCGCTCTGCGCAGATGATCTGGGTGCTGCGGGCGCTTGGGGTGGTGATGGCCGGCATCGTCTGGCTGCTGCTGGGCGGACAGGAGGGGCTGTCCGAGGATGCACGCATCGTCGCCGCCGTCGGCACGCTGATGGCCATCTGGTGGATGACCGAGGCGATCCCGCTGTCGGCCACCGCGCTTCTGCCGATCGTGCTGATCCCGGCGCTGACGGAAACGACCGTCGGCCAGGCGACGCAGCCCTATGCGTCGTCGATCGTGTTCCTGTTCCTGGGCGGCTTCCTGATCGCCATCGCGATGGAGAAATGGCACCTGCACACGCGCATCGCGCTGCTGACGCTGCGCAATGTGGGTGTGGCGCCCCGGCGGATCGTCCTGGGCATGATGCTGGCAACCGGCTTTCTGTCGATGTGGGTGTCCAACACCGCCACCACGCTGATGATGCTGCCCATCGGCCTGTCCGTCCTGTCCCTGGTGGTCGAACGCGGATCGCGCCAGGACGGCGCCGCGGCCGAGGATGCGATGAAGGCCGGCGGCACCATCACCGACGTCGTCAAGGACCCCAACATCAGCGCCTTCGGCGTCTGCCTGGTGCTGTCGATCGCCTGGGCCGCGTCGATGGGGGGTTTGGGCACGCTGCTGGGCAGCCCGCCCAATGCCATCGTCGCGGGCTATGCCTCGGACGAGCTGGGCCGCAACATCGGCTTTCTGGAATGGATGGTGCTGGGGACGCCGCTGGCCTTCATCTTCATCTTCATCGCCTGGTTCCTGATGACCCGCGTCCTGTACCGGTTCGACCTGCCCGAGATCCCCGGCGGCAAGCAGATGATCGAGGATCAGGTCCGCGATCTGGGCGCGCTCAGCCAGGGAGAGAAGATGGTCCTGGCCGTGTTCCTGGGTGCGGCGTTCCTGTGGATCGTGCCGGGCCTTCTGACCTCGATCCCGGCGATCGAGGCTGCGGCACCCTGGCTGGGCAACCTGGATGACACGGCCATCGCCATCGGCGCGGGCCTGGCCATGTTCCTGCTGCCCGGCAAGGGCCGCGACAAGATGGTTCTGGACTGGAAGGATGCCGAGGCCGGGCTGCCCTGGGGCGTCCTTCTGCTGTTCGGCGGCGGGCTGTCGCTGGCCTCCGCCGTGGCGTCGTCCGGGCTGGACAGCTGGTTCGGCCAGCAGGTCACAGGCCTGGGCTCGCTGCCGACGATCCTGCTGGTCGCGGCCGTGGTCACGATCATCCTGTTCCTGACCGAGATCACGTCGAACACCGCCACCGCCGCGACCTTCATTCCGATCCTGGGCGGTGTCGCCCTGGGCATCGGGGCCGATGCGATGACGCTGCTGATCCCCGCGGCGCTGGCCGCGACCTGCGCCTTCATGCTGCCGGTGGGCACGCCGCCCAACGCCATCGTGTTCGGCACCGGGACCGTCACCATCGCCCAGATGGCCAGGGGCGGGTTCGTGCTGAACGTCGTGGGCATCCTGCTGATCACCGGCCTGACCTATCTGCTGGGCGGTCTGGCCCTGGGCCTGACCTTCTAGGGTCTGCGTTCTGATCTTGCGCCAAGGGGCGTGGCCGCGATAAGGCCACGCCCATGCTGCCCAAAACTCCCCTGACCGTCGCCGCACTCTATCACTTTGCCCGTCTGGCCGATCCGGCGGCCCGGCAGGGACCGTTGCTGGACCTGTGCCGCGCGCAGGGCCTGTGCGGCACGCTGCTGCTGGCGCCCGAGGGCGTGAACGGCACCATCGCAGGCCCGCGCGCGGGCATCCTGGCGGTCCTGGACCACATCCGCGCCTGGCCCGGTTTCGCGGGTCTGGACTGGAAGGAGAGCGCCGCCGACGCGCCGCCCTTCGGGCGCATGAAGGTCCGGCTGAAGGCCGAGATCGTGACCATGGGCCAGCCCGACATGGACCCCGCCGCAGGCACCGGCCATTACGTCGCGCCGCGCGACTGGAACGCGCTGATCGCCGCGCCCGACGTGGCCGTGATCGACACCCGCAACGATTACGAGGTCCAGATCGGCACGTTTCAGGGCGCCGTCGACCCCGGCACCCGCAGTTTCCGCGACTTTCCCGCCTGGTGGCAGGAGAACGCGCACCGGTTCCAGGGCAAGCGCATCGCGATGTTCTGCACCGGCGGCATCCGCTGCGAGAAGTCGACCAACTATCTGATCGCGCAGGGCGTCGATCAGGTCTACCACCTGCAGGGCGGCATCCTGAAATACCTGGAGGACGTCCCCCAGGAGGACAGCGCATGGCAGGGCGAATGCTTCGTCTTCGATCAGCGGGTCAGCCTGACGCATGGGCTGGCGCAGGGGCGGCACGGTTTGTGCCATGCCTGCCGCCGCCCCCTGGCACCCGAGGACCGCACCCGCCCGGAATTTGAGGATGGCGTCAGCTGCCACCGCTGCGCCGACGAATACTCCGACGCCGACCGCGCCCGGTTCCGGGAGCGGCAGCGCCAGTTCGACCGCGACGCCTGAACGTCTCCTTTGCCCAAATACCCCCTTTGGCGCGCCCTCAGCCCTGCGCGCCGACCCCGCCCGCGGCGATGGCGGCCATGTTCAGGATGTCGCTGACGGTCGAGTTCGTCGAACAGATCTGGATCGGGCCCGCCACGCCCGTCAGGATCGGACCGATGACGGTCGCGCCCGCCATCTCCTGCATCAGCTTGACCGAGATCGAGGCCGAATGCCGCGCCGGCACCACCAGCACGTTCGCGGGCGCGGTCAGGCGGCTGAAGGGATAGCGCGCGGCCGCGTCCATGTTCAGCGCCACGTCCACGGTCATCTCGCCCTCGTATTCGAAATCGGCACCGCGGCGGTCCAGGACGGTGGCGGCCTGCGCCATCTTGATGGCGCGTTCGCTGACCGGATAGCCGAAGTTCGAGAAGGACAGGAAGGCCACGCGCGGCTCCAGCCCCAGGTTGCGGGCCACCGCGGCGCCGCGGGCGGCAATGTCGGCCAGATCCTCGGGTTCGGGCCATTCATGGACCAGCGTGTCGCCGATCAGCACGATCCGGCCCCGGTGCAGCACGGCGGTGATGCCCACCGCCCCGTCCTGCGGGCGCACGTCGAAGACATGGCCGATCTGCGCCAGCACCGGCGCGTTCTTGCGCGTGGCCCCGGTTACCAACCCGTCGCCATGCCCATGCGCCAGCATCAGCGCCGCAAAGATGTGGCGGTCGCGGTTGGCCAGCTTGAACGCGTCCTCGCGGTCGACGCCCTTCCGTTGCAGGCGCTGGTACAGGAACTCGTGATAGCTGTCCAAATGCCGGGTGTTGGCGGCGTTCACGACGCTGATCTCGCGGAAGGCGTCGCCCATGCCCAGGGCCTCCAGCTCGGCCTTGACCTCGGCCTCGCGGCCCACGACCAGGGACTGGCCCATGCCGGTGCGCTGCCATGCCACGGCGGCGCGCAGCACGCGCGGATCGTCGCCCTCGGCAAAGATCATCCGGGCCTGGGCCTGCCGCGCGCGGGCATGGATGCCCTGCAGGATCGCGGCCGTCGGGTCCATCCTGTTCTTCAGCGTCTGGACATAGCCATCCATGTCGATGATCGGGCGCCGCGCGACGCCCGTGTCCATCCCGGCGCGGGCGACCGCGGGCGGGATCACGTGGATCAGCCGCGGATCGAAGGGCGTCGGGATGATGTAGTCGCGCCCGAACTGCAGCTTGCGGCCATAGGCGACGGCGACCTCGTCGGGGACATCCTCGCGCGCCAGGCGGGCCAGGGCCTCGGCGCAGGCGATCTTCATCTCGTCGTTGATGGCGCGGGCGTGGATGTCCAGCGCGCCGCGGAACAGGTACGGGAACCCCAGGACGTTGTTCACCTGGTTCGGATAGTCGCTGCGGCCGGTGGCCACGATCGCGTCGGGGCGGACGGCATGCGCATCCTCGGGCGTGATCTCGGGGTCGGGATTCGCCATGGCAAAGATCACCGGGTTGTCGGCCATGCTGACGACCATGTCCTGGGTCACCGCCCCCTTGGCGCTGACGCCCAGGAAGACGTCGGCGCCCTTCATCGCCTCCTCCAGCGTGCGGGCGGTGGTCACGACCGCATGGGCCGATTTCCACTGGTTCATGCCCTCGGTCCGGCCCTGATAGATGACGCCCTTGGTGTCGCACATGATGCAGTTGTCATGCCGCGCGCCCATCGACTTCAGCAGTTCAAGACAGGCGATGCCCGCCGCACCCGCGCCGTTCAGGACGATCCGCACATCCTCGATCTTCTTGCCCGACAGCTCCAGCGCGTTCAGCAGGCCCGCGGCGCAGATCACCGCGGTGCCGTGCTGGTCGTCGTGGAAGACCGGGATGTCCATCAGCTCCTTCAGGCGCTGTTCGATGATGAAGCATTCCGGCGCCTTGATGTCCTCCAGGTTGATGCCCCCGAAGGTCGGGCCCATCAGCTTGACGGCGTTGATGAATTCGTCCGCGTCCTCGGTGTCCAGCTCCAGGTCGATGGCGTTCACGTCGGCAAAGCGCTTGAACAGCACCGCCTTGCCCTCCATCACCGGCTTGGAGGCCAGCGCGCCCAGATTCCCCATCCCCAGGATCGCCGTCCCGTTCGAGATGACGGCCACCATGTTGCCCTTCGTGGTATAGTCATAGGCCGTCTCCGGGCGGTCGGCGATGGCCTGGACCGGCACCGCGACGCCCGGCGAATAGGCCAGCGACAGGTCGCGCTGCGTGGTCATGGGGGTCGAGGGCGTGATGTCGTATTTGCCCGGACGCGGTTCCAGGTGATAGGCCAGCGCCTCTTCGGGGGTGATGCGGCTGCGGCTGGTCTTGTCGGTCATGATGTCCCCCGAAGATGATGCTGGGGACTGCTTAACGGCTTGGCAGGACTGCTTCAACGCGGATGCGGTCCGGCTTGCGCTAACAGCTGCGGGTCAGATGCTGACTTTGACGAAGCTGTCGCGCAGCGCCGCGGACCAGGCCGCGCTCATCTGCATGAAGTCCGGATCGCCATCCAGAATGCGGCGGCGCGTGGTGACCGCACAGGCATCGGCGCCGATCACCGCCAGGTCCAGCGGCATCCCCACCGACAGGTTCGACCGCAGCGTCGAATCCATCGATAGCAGCACGGCCTTCTGCGCGTCCGCCAGGCTGGTCGCGGGGGTGACCACCCGGTCCAGGATCGGCTTGCCGTACTTGTGCTCTCCGATCTGCAGGAAGGGCGTGTCCTCGGTCGCCTCGATGAAGTTGCCTTCGGGATAGATCAGGAACAGGCGCATGTCGCCGCCCTTGCGCTGTCCCGCGACGATCATGCTGGCGGATGCCTGCTGCTTGAGGTCGCGGCACTGTTCGGCGATCTCGCGCCGGGTGCGGCACAGCGTGTCGCCGATGATCGTGGCCACGCGCAGCATGGTCGGCGCCTTGAGGATCGAGGTCGTGTCGTCTGCCAGCTCGTCCTCGATCGCCTCCTCCAGGCGGGCGATGGTGGTCTGGGTCACGGACAGCGACCCGGCGGTCATGATCGCGATGATGCGTTCGCCCGGCGCCTCGAAGAAGAACATCTTGCGATAGCACGAGATATTGTCCAGCCCGGCATTCGTGCGGGTATCCGACAGCAGCACAAGCCCGGCATCCAGTTTCAGTCCGACGCAATAGGTCACCGGCACATCTTTCCGTTGCATTCCGCAGGGCAGACTAGGACCGGGGGGCGTGGGCTGCAATCGCTCGTTTGCGGGTCGCGTCATGAAACTTTGGGTCGCCTTGGCGCGCCGAATCGCACATCGTGCAGGTTCCACCACCCAAGGACGAACATGATGACCCATCCTCTTGCCCTCAGCCGCCGCGGTTTCCTGACATCGGGGGTGGCCGGCCTGGCGCTAGTCGCGCTGCATCCCTATTCCGCACGGGCCGAGGCGGGGCAGGCGCATCTACGCATCATGGAGACGACGGACCTGCACGCGCATGTCTGGCCCTACGACTATTACGCGGACACGGCGACCGACACCCTGGGCCTGGCGCGGACCGCGGCCCTGGTCGGTGCCGTGCGGGCCGAGGCCACGAACGCGCTGCTGTTCGACAACGGCGATTTCCTGCAGGGCAACCCGATGGGCGATTTCATCGCCTATGAGCGCGGGATGGACGGGGACGCGACCCACCCGGTGATCCAGGGGATGAACGCCCTGGGCTATGACGGCGGCACCCTGGGCAACCACGAATTCAACTATGGGCTGGAATTCCTGGGCGCCAGCCTGGCGGGCGCGGGCTATCCCGTCGTCTGCGCCAACGTGGTGACCGAGGCCGGCGCCACCCCGGACCAGGACCGGACCCTGGTGCCGCCCTATGCGGTGATCGACCGGGACCTGACCGACGGGGCGGGCGCCACCCATCCGATCCGCATCGGCATCATCGGCTTCGTGCCGCCGCAGATCATGCAATGGGACCGCGCCCATCTGGAGGGGCAGGTCACCGTCCGCGACATCGTCGAGGCGGCCGAGGCCTGGGTGCCCAAGCTGCGCGCCGAGGGGGTGGACCTGGTCGTGGCACTGGCCCATTGCGGCATCGGCGGGCGGACCGCCGAACCGGGGATGGAGAACGCGGCCATTCCGCTGGCGGCCGTCGACGGCATCGACGTCATCCTCACCGGGCATTCGCATTCGGTCTTTCCCGGCCCCGACTACGACGGCGTGGCCGGGGTGGATGCCGCGGCCGGCACCATCGGCGGCAAGCCCGCGGTGATGGCCGGGTTCTGGGGGTCGCATATGGGCCTGGTCGATCTGCTGCTGGAGCGGCAGGGCGACGGCTGGACCATCGTCAGCCACCAGGTCGAGGCGCGCCCGATCTATCAGCGCGACGACGAGGGCGTGGTGACCCCCCTGGTCGAGAGCGTACCCGCCATCGAGGAGGCGACCGCCACCGAACACCAGCAGACGCTGGATTATGTCCGCCGCCCCGTCGGCCAGACCAGCGCCGCGCTCTACAGCTATTTCGCGATGGTGGCGGATGATCCTTCGGTCCAGATCGTGTCGAACGCGCAAAGCTGGTACATCGCGCAGATGCTGGCCGGGACCGAGCACGAGGGGCTGCCCATCCTGTCGGCGGCGGCGCCCTTCAAGGCCGGCGGGCGGGGCGGGCCGGATTACTTCACCGACGTGCCGCCGGGCGACATCGCCATCCGCAACGTGGCCGACCTGTATCTGTATCCCAACACCATCCGCGCCGTGCGCGTGACCGGCGCGCAGGTCAAGGAATGGCTGGAGCGCAGCGCGGGGGCCTTCAACCGGATCGAACCGGGGCAGGCGGACCAGATGCTGCTGAACCCCGACTTCCGCAGCTACAACTTCGACGTGATCGACGGGGTGACCTATCGGATCGACCTGTCGCAGCCGTCGCGGTTCGACGCCGACGGGGCGCTGGCCGACGCGGACGCGAACCGCATCGTCGATCTGGCCATCGACGGACAGCCGGTCGACCCGGCGGCCGAGTTCATCATCGCCACCAACAACTATCGCGCCACCGGCGGCGGGTCGTTCCCCGGCGCGGATGGCTCGACCGTGGTGTTCGAGGGGCCGGACACCAACCGCGACGTGATCGTCCGCTATATCCTGGACCAGGGGACGATCAACCCGTCGGCGGATGGCAACTGGTCGTTCGCGGCGCTGGACGGGGCGACGGTTCTGTTCGACACGGGGCCGGGGGCCGCGGCCTATCTGCAGGACGTGACCGCCCTGACCATCGAACCGGCGGGCGACGCGCCCGAAGGCTTTGCCCGCTATCGCATCACCCTGTGACGACAGGTGGACCGGGGGTGCTGCCCCCGGTTCCTACTGGGCCATCTCCTCGACCCTGACGCTGACATCCATGTCCTCGGACCCGGTGCCCAGGGCCACGCCCCGGATCGGGGCCGCGTCCGCCGCGTCCAGGCCCGACCCCAGACGGACATAGCGTTCGTCCGGGCAACAGCGGTTGGCGGCGTCGAACCCGACCCATCCCAACCCCTCGACATGGATCTCGGCCCAGGCATGGGCCGCGTCATGGGCCTGCCCGTCGATGGTCGAATGCAGATAGCCCGACACATAGCGCGCCGGCAGGCCGCGCAGGCGCGCGATGGCGGTCAAGGCGTGGGTGTGGTCCTGGCAGACGCCCTCTCCCAGGGCCAGGGCCTCGGATGCGGTGGTGCCGGTATGGGTCACGCCGGGGCGGAACGCGATCCGGTCGCTGACCGACATCGACAGCTGATGCGCCAGGTCCAGCCGGTCGGTGCCCTCGACCGACTGCGCCAGATCGCGCAGCGCGTCGTCGGGGCGCGTGGCGGGACTGTCGCGCAGATAGGTCAGCGGGTGGATCATCTCGCGGTGGCCGCGCAGGACGCCTGCCGTGTCGCGGGTGTCGATGCGTCCGCTGATGCGCACGGTCACATGATCGACCGGACCGCGCACGGTCCAGCCCTCGATCCAGTCGCCGGCACCGTCGCGGAACCCCGGCCCCTTGACGCCGCCCGACACGTCGACCTGCCATTCATGGGTCTTCTGCCCCTCGAACACCGACGGTGTCAGGCGCAGGCTCTGCACCAGGTTCCGGATCGGCTGGCCATAGCGATAGACCGTCTCGTGAGAGATCTTCAGGCGCATGGGTCACACCCCTCCAAGCAGGTAATCCTGGTGGACCAGGTTGGAAATCTCGGACAGTTCCAGGATGAACCAGCTGAGGAACTCGTGCAGCCCCTCGTCGAAGATCATCTCGATGTCGCGTGCCTGCAGGGCTGCCAGAACCTCTCGCGCCTTGTCGCGGGCGCTGGTCGGCACCCCGTCGCCATAGCGGCGCGCCAGCCCTTCAAGGTGCCACACGGTCTCATACAGCGACGTGATCAGCGCGCGGGGGCTTTCCCCGTTCAGGATCAGGAAGTCGGCCACCTGGCCCGCGGTGATGTCGCCGCCATAGGCCCAGTGATAGGCCCGGTGCGCCGAGAGCGCGCGCAGGATCACCTGCCACTGATAGGTGTCCAGACCCGATCCCACGAACTCGATCCGCGGCAGCAGGACGAAATACTTGACGTCCAGCAGGCGCGCGGTCGCGTCGGCGCGTTCCAGCCCGTATCCCAGGTTCATGAAATGCCAGCCGTCGTTCCTCAGCTGCGTCGCGTTGATCGCGCCGCGCACGGTCGAGGTGTGGCCGGTGGTGAAATCGGTCAGCCCTGCGGTGTCCAGCTTTGCGCGCGGCTGGCGTTCGATCCGGCGCAGCTCCTGGAAGGCCACGTTCAGCGCGTCCCAGACCTGGCTGGTCAGCGCGGTGCGCACGATCCGACCGGCCTCGCGCGCCTTTTCAAGGCAGCTGGCCACCGATGACGGGTTGGCGCGGTCGAAGAAGATGAACTCCTCGATGTTCTCCTGGGTGATCTCTCCGTATTTCTGCGCGAACAGGTCCGAACTGCCCGAGGCCTGCAGCAGCGAGTTCCATTCGTTCTGGTACCCGGCCTCGGTGTTGGGAAGCAGCGTGATGCGCTGTCCCACGTCCAGCAGGCGCGCGGCGGTTTCGGCACGTTCCAGATGGCGGCCCATCCAGAACAGGTTCGAGGCGGTGCGGCTGAGCATCGTGTTACGTCCCCTCATTCCGACAACACCCAGGTGTCCTTGACACCCCCGCCCTGGGACGAGTTCACCACCAGCGACCCTTCGCGCAGTGCGACACGCGTCAGCCCGCCCGGTACCAGCTCGATCCGGTCGCCGCACAGGCAATAGGGGCGCAGGTCCACGTGGCGCGGCGCGATGCCCTCGTCCACGAAGGTCGGGCAGGTCGACAGTGCCAGCGTGGGCTGGGCGATGTAGTTCGACGGATTGGCCTGGATCTTGGCACGGAACGCCTCGATCTCCTCCCTGGTCGACTTGGGGCCGACCAGCATGCCGTAGCCGCCCGATCCGTGGACCTCCTTGACGACCAGTTCGGGCAGATGCTCCATCACATAGCGGTAGTCGTCGTCCTTCCACAGCGTCCAGGTCTGGACGTTGTTCAGGATCGGCTCCTCTCCCAGATAAAAGCGCACCATCTCGGGGACGAAGGTGTAGATCGCCTTGTCATCGGCCACGCCCGCGCCGGGTGCCGAACAGATCGACACGCCGCCAGACCGGTACACATCCATCAGTCCCGGAATGCCCAGCATCGAATCGGGGCGGAAGCACAGCGGGTCCAGATAGGGGTCATCAATCCGGCGATAGATCACGTCCACGCGCTTGGGCCCGGTGGTCGTGCGCATATAGCAGAATTCGCCATCCACGAACAGATCCTGCCCCTCGACCAGCTCGACCCCCATCAGGTTGGCGAGGAAGCTGTGTTCGTAATAGGCGCTGTTGTAATGGCCCGGCGTCAGGATCACGCAGGTCGGCCGGTCGCTGCATTTCGCGGGCGCCACCGATTCCAGCGTGCGGCGCAGAAGGTCGGGATACTGGTCGACGGGTTCGATGCGGTTGCCGCGGAACAGGGCCGGGAACATGCGCATCATGATCTCGCGGTTCTCCAGCATGTAGCTGACACCCGACGGCGTGCGGCAGTTGTCCTCCAGGACATAGAACTCGTCCTTGGCGGTGCGGACCAGGTCAATGCCGATGATGTGGGAATAGACGCCGCGCGGGGGCACGAACCCCACGACCGACTTCTCGAACGCCTCGTTCTGATAGACCAGGCGGGCGGGGATGCGTCCGGCGCGGATGATCTCTCCGCGGCCATAGACGTCGCGCAGGAAAGCGTTCAGCGCACGGGCGCGCTGCTTGATGCCGCGTTCCAGGCGGCGCCACTCAGCCTGCTCGAACACGCGGGGCATCATGTCGAAGGGGATCAGCCGGTCCGGGTCGCCCCCCTCGCCATAGACGGCGAAGGTGATGCCGATGCGGCGGAACAGCGCCTCCGCCTCGGCCTGCTTCATCTGGCGGAAATCGTCGGGCATGGTCTCGACCCATTCCCGCAGGCGGGCATAGGGGTCGCGGACGCTGTCGCCCTCGTACATCTCGTTATAGTAACTCATCACTCCCCCACTGGCTGACGCAACGCTTCCGGGTCTTTCCTTGGATCGATGATCCGCGCCCGGTTCCGGTAAGTCCACAGCAGAACCGCCGGATTTGCCCATTGGTTCCGCAGCTTGGCGCCGTGGCGGGGGCGCCGCTGCCGGCGCCCGGGGCAGCCTGCCGGTTTGGCAGGCAGATCAGCACAGTTCGACCGCCAGCGCGGTTCCCTCGCCGCCGCCGATGCAGATCGCGGCCACGCCCCGGCGCAGCCCTCGCGCCTGCAGCGCATGGATCAGCGTGACGATGATCCGCGCCCCCGACGCGCCGATCGGATGGCCCAGGGCGCAGGCTCCGCCATGCACGTTCACGCGGTCATGGGACAGGCCCATCCGCGCCATGAAGGCCATCGGCACGACGGCAAAGGCCTCGTTCACCTCCCACAGATCGACGCTGTCGCTGTCCCATCCGATCCGCGCCAGCAGCTTTTCGGCGGCGGGCACGGGCGCGGTGGGGAACTGGCCGGGGGCCTGGGCGTGGCTGGCATGGCCGACGATGCGCGCGACGGCGCCCTCCGCCCGACCGCCCAACACCAGCGCCGCCGCCCCGTCCGAGATGGACGAGCTGTTGGCCGCCGTCACGGTGCCCCCGTCGCGGAACGCGGGTTTCAGCAGCGGGATCTTGTCGGGGCGGGCCTGGCCGGGCTGTTCGTCGGTGTCGACCACGGTGACCTTGCCGCGACCCGGCACGGTGACGGGTGCGATCTCGGTCGCGAACGCGCCGCCGGCGATGGCATCCTGTGCGCGCGTCAGGCTGGCCAGGGCGTAGTCGTCCTGCGCCTGGCGGGAAAAGGCGAATTCCGCGGCGCAATCCTCGGCAAACGTGCCCATCAGGCGGCCCTTGTCATAGGCATCCTCCAGCCCGTCCAGGAACATGTGGTCCAACGCCTGTGCATGCCCCAGGCGCGCCCCGGCGCGCATTTTGGGCAGCAGGTAGGGGGCGTTCGACATGCTCTCCATGCCGCCTGCGACGACGATACCGGCGCTGCCGGCGCGGATGGCATCGGACGCCATCATCACCGCCTGCATCCCCGACCCGCACATCTTGTTCAGCGTCGTTGCCGGCACCTCCTGCCCCAGCCCCCCGGCAAAGCCCGCCTGCCGCGCCGGGGCCTGGCCCTGGCCCGCGGGCAGGACGCAGCCCATGAACAGCGCATCGACCGCAGGCCCGCCCGCGCGCGCCAGTGCCGCGGCGAT
>NZ_VDDD01000083.1 GCF_006151785.1 Paracoccus marcusii | reverse complement strand
CGGCAGCAGCTGGCCTCGCGGCCCATGCCCGCGGCGATGCTGCGGCAGTTCACCCACGGCAAGCGCGCCGGGTTGGACCGGGCGCTGATGCGGCTGGAGGGCGCGCGCGCCCGACGGCTGGAGCGTCCGCGCGACCGTCTGGCGCAGCTGCGCCAGCGCCTGGACAATTCACTGGTGCGGGTACTCGCTGACACGCGGCGGGTGACAGCGCAGCAGGGCGCGCGTCTGGCCGATCTGGACCGGCGGCTGGTGGCGGCGATGGCCCGCATCCGCCGTCAGCGGCAGGATGCGCTGGTTCGGCTGGACCGGATGCGGCTGTCCCTGGGGCATGAACAGACGCTGCGGCGCGGCTTCGTGATCCTGCGCGACCCGGAGGGCGGGGTGATCACCACGCCCGAGGTCGCCGCCCGGACCCCGCGGATGGAGGTGCAATTCGCGGGCGACCGCCGCGTGGCCGTGCGCCCCGACGCCACGCCCGAGAAGCCCAAGCGCCGCAAGCCCGCGCCGCCCGAGCAGAAGACCCTGATCTGACCTCAGGCGGGGCGGCGGCGCATGACCAGCCAGAGCAGCGCCCCGCCCGCCAGCGCTAGGAAGGGCAGCATCGCCAGGTTCACCGCGTTCCAGCCCGCGACGATGGACCCGCCCGAACAGTTCATCAGCCCGCCCGACGACAGCGACGCCAGGAACACGCCGCCGAAGACCACGAAATCGTTCATGCCCTGAACGCGGCCGCGTTCCTCGGGGGTATGGGCGCGGGTCAGCATGGTGGTGGCGCCGATATAGCCGAAATTCCAGCCGATCCCCAGCAAAATCAGGGCGATGAAGAATTGCTCTAGTTCCACCCCGGACAGGGCGACGGCGCCCGCGGCGGCCAGGATCGCCAGGCCCAGCCCGACGATCCGCTCCGGTCCAAAGCGCGCGATCAGGTGGCCGGTGACGAAGCTGGGCGCGAACATGGCCAGCACATGCGCGCTGACGATGTTGGCGGCATCCGCCGTGTCATAGCCGCAGCCCACCACCGCCAAGGGCGTCGAGGTCATCACCAGGTTCATCAGCGCATAGGAGACCATGCCGCAGATCATCGCCACGGCGATGGCGGGGGTGCGCAGGATCTGCCCCATCGGGCGCCCCGTGGATGCGCCCGCCACCGGCGCGCGCGGCTTGGGGATGTCCAGGAAGGCGAACAGCAGCGGTCCTGCCAGGTTCAGACAGATCACCGCCAGATAGGTCGCCAGGAACGGCACGGCGGTCAGGTCGCTGGTCATGCGCACCAGCGCAGGCCCGATGATGGCGGCGGCCAGGCCCCCGGCCATGACCAGGCTGATGGCCTTTGGGGCGTAATCCTCGGGCGCGGTGTCGGTCGCGGCAAAGCGGTAGAAGCCCTGCGCCGACATGTAGATGCCGGTCAGCCCAGACCCCACCATGAACAGCGCGAACGAGCCCAGCCACAGCCCCGCCGCCGCGATCGCCGCGCCCAAGGCCCCCGCCGCCACGGCCAGCAGGAACCCCGCCTGCCGCCCGCGCGCCTGCATGAAGCGCGCCAGCGGCCGTGCCGACAGGGTCGAGCCCAGGATGATCATCGACAGCGGCAGCGTCACCAGGCAGGGATGCGGCGACAGGATCTGTCCCGCAAGCCCGCCCACGATGAAGATGACCGACATCTGCGCGCCCAGGATCGCCTGTGCCAGCACGAGGACCGTGACGTTCCTGCGGGCGCGCGCCAGGTCCATGGTCAGCCGCGCAGGGCGGCGGCGGTGCGGGCGCGATCCTCGATCGCCTGCCAGTTGCCGGCGGCCATGTCGGCATCGGTCACGATCCAGCTGCCGCCGACACAGATCACGTTGGGCAGGGACAGATAGCTGCCCGCGTTCTGGGGTGTCACGCCGCCCGTGGGGCAGAAGCTGATGCGGGGCAGGGGGCCCGCCAGCGATTTCAGCGCGGGGGCGCCGCCCACGGCCTCGGCCGGGAAGAACTTGAGCATGTCGAAGCCCGCATCGGCGGCCCGCATCACTTCGGAGGCGGTGACGGCGCCCGGCAGCAGCGGCAGGGCCAGATCCTCGCAGGCGGCGATCAGCCGGTCGGTCAGGCCCGGAGAGACCGCGAAGCTGGCGCCCGCGTCCTTGGCACGCTTGGCGTCATCCGGGGTCAGCACGGTGCCCGCGCCGACATGGCCGCCCGCGACACCGCTCATGGCGCGGATCGCGTCAAGCGCGGCGTCCGAGCGCAGCGTCACCTCCAGCACAGGCAACCCGCCCGCGACCAGCGCACGGGCCAGCCCCTCGGCATGGGCCACGTCCTTGATGACGATGACCGGGATCACCGGCGCCAGCTGGCACAGGGCTTTTGTCTGCCGGGACTGATCTTGGGGGGTCATGGCGGGCCTATCGCTTATGAATGGAACTGCTGCGAACCTGAACCCAAGCCCCGCCCGATGCAAGGGTGCCGCCATGCCGATGTTACCGCTATCTGCAGGAATGCCACAGCGAATCCGCTTGCCTTTCATCCGCACAGGGGCTATCGCGCGCCTACTTCACAGGCAGGGGAGGGCCTTGCGGGACATATCCGCAACGGTCCACCGGTTGGGGCGTCCGCCCTGAGACCCCCTGCCAAGGCGCAAACCGGAAAGGAACTCCTCATGGCGCTTCCCGAATTCTCGCTGCGTCAGCTTCTTGAAGCTGGCGTCCACTACGGTCACCAGACCCAACGCTGGAACCCCCGCATGGGCGAGTTCATCTATGGCGACCGCAACGGCATCCACATCCTGGACCTGACGCAGACCGTGCCGATGCTGGACGCGGCCCTGCAGGTCGTGCGCGACACCGTCGCCAAGGGCGGCCGCGTGCTGTTCGTCGGCACCAAGCGTCAGGCACAGCGTTCCATCGCGGAAGCGGCTGAAAAGTCGGCGCAGTTCTACATGAACCACCGCTGGCTGGGCGGCACGCTGACCAACTGGAAGACCGTCAGCCAGTCGATCAACCGCCTGAAGGCGATCGACGAGACGATGGCCGGCGGCGCCGAGGGCCTGACCAAGAAAGAGCGCCTGCAGCTGGAGCGCGAGCAGACCAAACTGCAAGCCTCGCTGGGCGGCATCCGCGACATGGGCGGCCTTCCCGACCTGCTGTTCGTCATCGACGTGAACAAGGAAGACCTGGCCATCCTGGAAGCCAAGAAGCTGGGCATCCCGGTCGTGGCCGTGGTCGACACCAACTGCTCGCCCGACGGCATCGACTACATCATCCCGGGCAACGACGACGCGGCCCGCGCCATCGCGCTGTACTGCGACCTGGTCAGCCGTGCGGCCCTGGACGGCATGACCGCGCACATGGGTGCGTCTGGCGTCGACCTGGGTTCGCTGGCCGAAGCGCCGGAAGAGCTGCTGGACGAGCCGGCGACCGAAGAGGCCGCAGCCGAGGCCTGATCCGCCCCGGAACCACCCATTCATCGGATTGTCGTCAGGCGGGGATATGCCCCGCCTGACGCGTTGAACAGATAGGAGACGGATATGGCAATCACCGCAGCGATGGTGAAGGAACTGCGCGAGACCACCGGCGCAGGCATGATGGACGCCAAGAAGGCCCTGACCGAGAACGACGGCAACATGGAAGCGGCCATCGACTGGCTGCGCACCAAGGGCCTGGCGAAAGCCGCCAAGAAGGCCGATCGCGTCGCCGCCGAAGGTCTGGTGGGCGTGCAGGTCTCGGGTGGCCGCGGCGTCGCCGTCGAGATCAACTCGGAAACCGACTTCGTCGCCAAGAACGCCGATTTCCAGCAGCTGGTCCGTGACATCACCGGCGTCGCGCTGAACGGCGCGGGCGAGATCGAGGCCCTGAAGGCCGCCGATCTGGACGGCAAGCCCGTCTCGGACGTCGTGACCGGCGCCATCGCCCGCATCGGCGAGAACCTGACCCTGCGCCGCGTGCAGGTCCTGGAAGGCGAGACCGTCGTGTCCTACGTGCACAACGCCGCCGCCGACGGCCTGGGCAAGATCGGCGTGCTGGTCGCACTGTCGGGTCCGGCGGACAAGGCGCAGACCGTGGGCAAGCAGTTCGCGATGCACATCGCGGCGACGAACCCCGTCTCGCTGTCGGAAGCGACCATGGACCCCGCCGCGCTGGAGCGCGAACTGCAGGTCCAGACCGCCAAGGCGCTGGAAGAGAACGCCTCTTCGGCCAAGCCGAAGCCCGAGGCCGTCATCCAGAACAACATCATCCCGGGCCGGATGAAGAAGTTCGTGGCCGAGAACACGCTGCTGGGTCAGGCCTTCGTGATGAACCCCGACCTGACGGTCGAGCAGGCAGCGGCCGAGGCCGGCGTCCAGATTACCGGCTATGCCCGCGTGATGGTCGGCGAAGGCATCGAGAAGAAGGAAGAGGATTTCGCAGCCGAGGTTGCCAAGACCCTCAGCGGCGCCTGATCCTTTCTTGATCGAACGACACGAATGCCGGCCCCCTGGGCCGGCATTTCGCGTTCCGGACCTTGGTGGCGGCGCCCGGCCAAGGCAACCTTGCCGCACGCCGCCTGTTCCTGACACTTGCGTGTCACCACTCACGGAACGCTACGATGTGACGCGGTTTCGGGGGCGGGCGAAACGGTGGAAAACCCTACCCCTGGCCCCCCAGCCTCAGCGAGGCGGCGGCAGGCTGGAACAGCTGATGCGTCACATGGGCCTTGAGCACGGCCTGGGGCGTCGTCTCGACCCCCAGGGCCTCGCGGGCCAAGCGCATGTGCTTTTCCACGGTGGCGGCGGTGATGCCCAAAATCACCGCGATCTCTCCGACGGTCTTGCCGGCCGAGCGCCAGCCCAGGACCTCGCGTTGGCGCGGGGTCAGGGTGGCCTTGGGCAGGTTGCGCTGCATCGTCGCGATGCGCATGTGCATCACCCAGGACAGCACCCGGACCTCGCGGCCCGACCGCGCCCAGGACGCCTGCAGGTTCTGCGCATCGGCACCCCGCCGCGGCATCACCACCACCGCGCCCACGCTGTGGAGGACCTTGTCGCGCAGGCTGATGATGCGGGCATGGCCCAGCCCGTGTTCCGCCGCCAGCCCGAAGGACCGCGACGGGCCGAATTGGTCCTGCAACGCGTCGGACGCGATGTCGCCGTCATTGTCGCGCACCCATTCGACCCAGGGGTCCTGATCCAGATCGCGCAGCCGCTGGGCTTGTTCGATCAGATCGGGGGGTAGGTTGCTGAAGACCACGGGGTTGTCGCGCAACAGCGCCCTGGGCACCGTCAGCATGAAACGCGCGGCATAAAGGGCGTGATCGTAGCCAAGCTGGCCGACCGCTTCCAGAAATACGGAGCGGATGTCGGCAATGGTCGGGGCGTCCAGAAGACGTTCGATAAAACCTGATAACATCTATGTCTAAAACTCAATGCGTTCTTAAAGTCCCATAGGACGGCGCAGCGCAGAGATTGCCAAGGGGTAATGTCGTGAAAATATCGCGATGGCCGGTGATCTGAATATTGCGCGTGGCGGTCCGGGGGCGGGGGTGCTGGACGCGTGACCCCGGGCATGCGAAGGGTGCGGGACATTCCGTTCTCAACGCCAACCGACAGATCGCCTGCCATGCCCTTCATCATCGCCATCGACGGACCGGCCGCATCGGGCAAGGGCACCATCGCCCGCGCGCTGGCCGACCGGTTCGGATTTCACCACCTGGACACGGGTCTGCTGTACCGGGCGACCGGCGCCAAGGGGGGCGATCCTGTCGCGGCGGCCCATTCGTTGAACGCGGAGGATCTGGCCCGCCCGGACCTGCGCAGCGCCGAGGCGGGTCAGGCCGCCAGCCGCATCGCGGCCATTCCCGACGTCCGCGCGGCCCTGGTCGCGTTCCAGCACCGCTTTGCCGCGCAGGACCCCGGCGCCGTGCTGGACGGGCGCGACATCGGCACGGTCATCTGTCCCGATGCGGCGGTCAAGCTGTACGTAGTCGCCTCGGACGAGGTGCGGGCGGCGCGCCGCGCGGCGGAACTGGGCGCCGACCCCGAGGAGATGCTGGCCCAGCTGCGCGAACGCGACCTGCGCGACAGCCAGAGGGCGACGGCGCCGCTGCGCCCGGCCGAGGATGCGGTCGTGCTGGATACCAGCACGCTGAGCATCGACGATGCCGTCGCGCGCGCCGTGGCCGAGGTGTTGCGCGTCCGGGGCGACTGACGGGCCTGGTGCCCCTCCCGCACCGATACCGGCGGGGTCAGGGGGCGATGATCTCGAATTTCGCGACATCGACCATGCCGCGATCGGTGATCTTCAGCGCGGGAATGACCGGCAGGGCCAGGAAGGCCAGCTGCAGGAACGGCTCCTCCAGCGTCGTGCCCAGGGTCCGGGCCGCCTCCCGCAGGGCGATCAGCGTGTCGCGCACGGTCTCGAACGGCTCAAGGCTCATCAGCCCCGCGACCGGCAGGGGCAGTTCCGCCAGGATACGGCCGTCGCAGGCCACGACGAATCCCCCCTCCAGATCGGTCAGCCGGTTGGCCGCCAGCGCCATGTCCGCGTAATCGACGCCCACCACGGCGATGTTGTGATGATCATGGCACAGCGTCGAGGCGATGGCTCCGCGCGCCAGCCCGAACCCCTGTACGAAGCCGGTGGCGATGTTGCCGTTCCGCCCATGCCGCTCGATCACCGCGATGCGGGACAGATCTCGGGCGGGATTGGGGCGCTTGTCGCCGTCCTGCGGCGGGATGTCGTGGGTCAGGTGTTCGGTGATGATCTTGCCTTCCAGGATGCCGATCACCGGGGTTTCCGTGCGGTTGCCGGTGCAGCGGAAATCCTGCGGCGTCACCTTGGGCGCCTTGACCGAGGCGCGGCCCACCGGCGCCACCGTCCCGCGCGCGGCGAAGGCCGCGTCATCGACCACCCGCCCGCCGGTCAGGACCAGCTGCGCGTGGCACTCCTCCAGGCTGTCGATGGCCACGATATCGGCACGCAGGCCCGGCGCGATCAGTCCGCGATCCTTCAGCCCGAAGGCCTCGGCCGCCGACAGCGATGCCGCGCGATAGGCCGCCAGCGGCGATGTGCCAAGCGCGATGAGCCGGCGGATCATGTAGTCCAGATGCCCATGCTCTCCGATGTCCAGCGGATTGCGGTCGTCGGTGCACAGGCACAGATAGGCGCTGGTCGCCTCGGTCAGGATCGGCTGCAGCGCGTCCAGGTCCTTGCTGACCGAGCCTTCGCGGATCAGGACGCGCATCCCCTTGCGCAGCTTCTCCAGCGCTTCCTCGGCGGTCGTGGCCTCATGCTCGGTGCGGATGCCGGCGGCGACATAGGCGTTCAGGTCCAGACCCGTCAGCTGCGGGCAATGCCCGTCGATATGGCCGCCCGCGAACAGGCGCAGCTTGGCGATGGCGGCCGGATCGCGGTGGATCACGCCGGGATAGTTCATGAATTCGGCCAGCCCGATGGCCGAAGGGTGGCCCATGACCTGCGCCAGATCCCCGGCCTCGATCCGCGCGCCGGATGTCTCCATCTCCGTGGACGGCACGCAGGAGGACAGCTGCACCCGCAGGTCCATCAGCAGATGCTCGGAGGCGGCCTGGAAATACCGGATGCCGTCCAGGCCGATGACATTGGCGATCTCGTGCGGGTCGCAGATGGCCGTGGTGACGCCGCGGGGCGTCACGCAGCGGTCGAACTCGAAGGGCGTGACCAGGCTGCTTTCGACATGCAGATGCGTGTCGATGAAGCCCGGCACCAGGATCAGCCCGCTGACATCGATCACGCGGGTGCCGTCGTAATCGCCGATGCCTGCGATGCGGTCGCCGCAGATCGCCACGTCGCCCGTCATCATCGTGCCGGTGATCAGATCGAAGACCCGGCCGCCGCGCAGGATCAGGTCGGCGGGCTGATCGCCCCGGGCCACGGCGATGCGGCATTCCAGATCATCCATCACTCTCTCCTGTCCGTTTGCGGCACATGACCGCAAACGGCGCCGGAGGTCCAGTGACCCCTCAGGGGTTCCAGCGCAGGAAGTTGGCGATCAGGCGCAGGCCCACGGCCTGGGACTTCTCGGGGTGGAACTGGGTGCCGACGATATTGTCGCGTCCGACCACCGCCGTCACCGGCCCGCCGTAATCGATATGCGCCAAGAGATGCGCGGGGTCCGCCACCTGGAACTGCCAGCTGTGGACGAAATAGGCGTGATCGCCGGTCGCGATCCCCTCCAGCACGGGGTGGGGGCGGTCGATGACCAGATCGTTCCAGCCCATATGCGGCACCTTGAGGCCGGGGGCGGCGATGGCGCGGATCTCTCCGCCGATCCAGTCCAGGCCGGGCGTCTCGCGGTATTCATGCCCCGTGGTCGCCAGCATCTGCATGCCGACGCAGATGCCCATGAAGGGCACGCCGCGGGTGATCACCGCGTCCTGGATCGCCTCGGCCATACCGTCCACCTCGCCCAGGGCGGTGCGGCAGGCGGGAAAGGCCCCGTCGCCGGGCAGCACGATGCGGTCGGCACGGGCGGCGACCTCGGGGTCCGAGGTCACGACGACCTCGGCGCCCGCGTCGCGGCCCATCAGCTGGAACGCCTTTTCGGCCGAATGCAGGTTGCCGCTGTCGTAATCGACCAGCGCGACCCGCATCACAGCGCCCCCTTGGTCGAGGGCAGCACGCCCGCCATGCGCGGATCGGGCTCGACCGCCTCGCGTAGCGCGCGGGCGACGGCCTTGAAGGCGGCCTCGGCGATGTGGTGGCTGTTCAGCCCGTGCAGGCGGTCCACATGCAGCGTGATGCCGCCATGCGTGGACAGCGCCTGGAAGAATTCGCGCACCAGTTCGGTGTCGAACGTGCCGATCTTTTCCGACGGAAAGTCGACGTTCCAGACCAGATAGGGCCGCGCCGACAGGTCCAGCGCCGCGCGGACCAGCGAATCGTCCATGGCCAGCAGGAAGCTGCCGTAACGGCGGATGCCCTTCTTGTCGCCCAGTGCCGCGACCAGGGCCTGGCCGATGGCGATGCCGGTATCCTCGACCGTGTGGTGGTCGTCGATATGCAGGTCGCCCTCGGCGCGGATGGTCATGTCGATCAGCGAATGGCGCGACAGCTGGTCCAGCATGTGATCGAAGAAGCCCACGCCGGTCCGGTTATCATAGACCCCGGTGCCGTCGAGGTTCAGCGTCACCTCGATCGAGGTTTCCGAGGTCTTGCGGGTGATGGTCGCCTGGCGCATGGGATGTCCTTCCTGTCAGGGCGCCTTATAGGGGCGGCAGGCGCATCAGCCAAGGTGCACTTGGCCCGCGGGATATCGCACCCGCGGCACCATCCGCGTGGCCAGGAAGAACCCCAGGGTCAGCGGTCCGACCCGGCCCAGGAACATCACCACCATGATGACCGCACGCCCGAATTCGGACAGTTCAGGCGTATAGGCCCGCGACAGGCCGACCGTGCCGAAGGCCGACGACACCTCGAACGCGATGTCGACGAAATCGCCGCCCTCGCTGATCAGCAGCAGAAAGATCGCGGTGACGATGACGGCCGAGGCCATCGCCATCAGCGCCATCGCCTTGAGCACGTCGCCAAGGGGGATGGACCGGCCGAACCCCGTCACCTCGGTCCGGCGGCGCAGGAACGCCCAGGTCGCCAGCAGCATCACGAAGACGGTCGTCACCTTGAGCCCGCCGCCCGTCGAGGTGGGGCCGGCACCAATGATCATCAGGATCATGTACATGAACGAGGTGGAATCCTCCAACCCCGCGATGTCGGTCGAATTGAACCCCGCGGTGCGGGTGGTCACGCCCTGGAACCACGCGACGGTCAGGCGGGCGGTGATGCTGTGATACTGTGCCAGCGTGTTGGGGTTGTCCCATTCCAGGATCGCGGTCATGGCGACGCCGCCCACGATCAGGATGGCGGTGCCGACCATCATCATCCGCGTGTGCAGCGACCAGCCGCGCCAGAACGCGCGTTGGTACAGGTCGGCGATGACGACGTAGCCGATGCCGCCCGCGATGAACAGGACCGGGATCACCACGTTGACCACCGGGTCCAGCGCGTATCCCGTCAGCCCCGGAGAGAAGGTCGAGAAGCCCGAGTTGTTGAACGCCGAGACGGAATGGAAGATCGCATGCCACAGCCCCGGGCCCAGCCCGTGATGGGGCATGAAGGACAGGCACAGCAGCATCGCGCCCGCGACCTCGGCCATGACGACGATGCGCAGGATGGTCCAGACCAGCCGCGTCAGCTTGCCATACGAGGTCTGGTTCAGATCCTCGCGCAGATAGGTGCCCTGGGTGATGCCCAGGGGGCGGCCAAGGGCCGACCAGATCAGCACCGCGAAGGTCATCAGGCCAAGCCCGCCCAGCTGGATCAGCACCGCGATGACCAGCTGTCCCCAGAACGCATAGACCAGTTCTGTGTCGACCACGTTCAGCCCGGTCACCGTCACCGCCGAGGTCGAGGTGAACAGCGCATCCGACAGCGTGATCGGCATGTGCGTCATCGGCGGCAGCATCAGCAGCAGGCCGCCCACCGCGATCAGGGTCAGGTACCCCACCGCCAGCACGGCCGGCGGGGGCGTGCGCGCCAGCCAGCGCCGCAGCGCCGAGGGGCGGGGCCGCTTCACAGCCGGTCGCCGAAACCGGTCAGGTCCACCCGCTTGCCCAGCAGCAGCAGGCGGTCGTTGGCCTGCAGGACCGGGTCCTCTCCGCGGATGTCGCGATATTCGGTGCCGCGCATCATGCCCAGGATCTCGATCCCCGGGCCGGGGTTCAGCTGCGACAGGGTGCGGCCCGACAGGCGGTGCGGGATCATCAGGTTCACCACCGAATAGCCGTTGCCCAGGCTGACATAGTCCTGGACGGCCGGGTTGTTCAGCATCTGCGCGGTGTGGCGGCCCATTTCCAGCCCCGGCATGACGACGCGGTCGGCGCCGATCTTGGACAGGATGCGGTGATGGGTGCGGTTGTCGGCCTTGGCCCAGACCGTGCCCACGCCGACCAGCCGCAGGTTCATCGCGGCGATCACGTTGCTTTCCAGGTTGTTGCCGATCGACACCAGCCCCACGTCATAGCGGTCGACGCCCGCCTCGCGCAGCGCGCCTTCGTCGGTGGCGTCCAGGATCAGCGACGCGGGCAGCTGTTCGGCCAGCGCCGCCACCCGCCGCGGGTCCTTGTCGATGCCCATGACCTGGTTGCCGAAGCGCGCCAGTTCGGCGGCCACGACGCTGCCGAAGGCGCCAAGCCCGATCACGACAAAGCTGCGGTTCACTTTTCCCATCGGGTCCTCGCCACGGCGCAAAACGCGAATGCTTGGTCACGGTTGCCGGCAAAGTCAACGGTCGGGCCGGGCAGGCCGGTGGGAACCAAATGTCCGGCAGTGGCCTTTCTGACCGAAATGTGAGAAGGAGTGAGCCTCCGCGGCGGATTTCCGCCAAGGGTCCAAGGACCTGCCACCCGTTCGAGACCAAATCTGAAAGGGACAGATGTCACAAACACCACCGAAAGGTCCGGGAACGCCGGGCACCCCCCGCGACCGGACGCGCGAACAGGACGCCCTGAGCGGCCGTTACCCGTCCCATGCCCCCAAGGCCCCGCCGCCCAAGGCAGAGCCTGCACCCGCCCCCGATGACGGCATCGAGCCGCTGCCCGAGCCCGAAGGCCCGACAGAGATCATCGAGACCGACTATACCATCGGTCAGGACAACATCGAGCATCAGGGCAAGGTGCCCTTCGACATCCACAACCCGGTCTTCGGCATCTCTGCCGCGGCGGTGGTGCTGTTCACCGTTGCCACGCTGATGTTTCCCGGCCAGCTGGAACCCCTGTTCGGGGGCATCCGCGACGGGCTGACATCGAACCTGGACTGGTTCTTCATGCTGGCCGGCAACGTCTTCGTGCTGTTGTGCCTGGCGCTGATCGTGTCGCCGCTTGGCCGGATCCGTCTTGGCGGACCCGAAGCCACGCCCGATTTCAGCCTGACCGGCTGGTTCGCGATGCTGTTTGCGGCGGGCATGGGCATCGGCCTGATGTTCTATGGGGTCAGCGAACCGCTGGGCCATTTCGAGGCCGCGTTGGGCGGTCCGGTGACCGAGGGGGGCGTGCGCACCGACTGGGCCCCGCTGGGCGGCGCCGTCGACGACCCCGAGGCCGCGCGCCGCATCGGCATGGCCGCGACGATCTTCCATTGGGGTCTGCACCCCTGGGCGATCTATGCGGTGGTGGCGCTGGCACTGGGCCTGTTCGCCTATAACAAGGGGCTGCCGCTGACGCTGCGCTCGGTCTTCTATCCGATCTTCGGCGAACGGATCTGGGGCTGGCCGGGCCACATCATCGACACCCTGGCGGTGCTGGCCACGATCTTCGGCCTTGCGACCTCGCTGGGTCTGGGCGCGGAACAGGCGATGGCCGGGCTGGCCTATCTGTTCGGGTTCCAGAACACCGGCCTGAACAAGATCCTGCTGATCGTCGGCATCACCTTCGTCGCCGGGGCCTCGGTCGTCCTGGGCGTGGAAAAAGGCGTCAAGCGCCTGTCCGAGCTGAACATGATCCTGGCCATCGTGCTGCTGATCTTTGTCATCGCGGTGGGGCCGACCATGGCCATTCTGGGCGGCTTCTTCAGCAACCTGGGCGCCTATGGTGCGGAGCTGATCCCGCTGTCGAATCCCTTCGGCCGCACTGACGACAACTTCCGCCACGGCTGGACCGCGTTCTATTGGGCATGGTGGATCAGCTGGTCGCCCTTCGTCGGCATGTTCATCGCCCGCGTCAGCCGCGGCCGCACCGTGCGGCAGTTCCTGATCGCGGTGCTGATCGTGCCGTCGCTGATCTCGATCCTGTGGATGACGGCGCTTGGCGGCACGGCCATCGACCTGACCGTCAGCGGCTTCTCGGGCATCCTGGATGCGCCGCTGGAACTGGAGCTGTTTACCATGCTGGGGCAGCTGCCCTTGGCCTCCATCACCTCGCTGGTGGGGATCGTGCTGGTGATCGTGTTCTTCGTGACCTCGTCGGACAGCGGATCGCTGGTCATCGACACGATCGCGGCGGGCGGCAAGATCAACGCCCCCGTCCCGCAGCGCATCTTCTGGGTCGCCATCGAAGGGGCGGTCGCCATCGCCCTGCTGGTGGGCGGCGGCCTGGTCGCGTTGCAGGCGATGGCGGTGTCGACGGGCTTTCCCTTCGCCATCGTGCTGCTGGGCGCGTGCTATGCCCTGGTCAAGGGCCTGATGGCCGAGCATCGAGAGCTGCGCTGACCCCTGGATAATCGAAAGGAACGGGCGGGTTTTCCCGCCCGTTCTTGTCTTACCGGGCCCGCAATGCGAAAACGTCTTTCAGACGCCACCAAAGGATCCGCGCCATGAGCGACATCACTGCCAGCGAACGCAGGCTGCGCGCCGCGCTTGACCGGATGGATAAGATGCTTGACGTGCCCCCACGTCCGGCCGAAGCGGCGGCACCAGCCCCGTCCAGCGCCGCCGATGACGGCGCCCTGGCCGAGCTGCAGGCCCGTCTGGACGCCGCGACGGAACAGGCCGCGGGCCTGTCCGCCGCCAACGAGGAACTGATCACCGCCAACCGCGACCTTCTGGAGGCGCAGGAGACCGGCGGCATCGGGGCCGACGAACAGATGGCCGCCCTGCAGGCCGAACTGTCCGCCCTGCGCGCCGCCCGCGCCGCCGAGATGGCGCAGATGAGCGAGATCATGGCAGAGCTGGAGCGCCTGCTGGCCGACGAACCGCCGATCCTGGACGGCGCCGTGCCGGACGAGGCCGGGGGCGATGCGGGCGGTCTGCCCGAGGATCTGCCGCCCAACCATGAGGAGCGCTGACATGGCCGAGGTCGAATTCACCATCGGACACAAGGAATACCGCGTCGGCGCCGCCGATGGCGAGGAACGCCTGCTGCAACGCGCCGCCGCCATCCTGGACGGAGAGGCGCGCCAGATCCTGGAACAGGCCGGTCGCGTCCCGGAGCCGCGCCTGCTTCTGTTGGCCGGGCTAATGCTGGCCGACCGTTTCGCTACGCTGGAGGATCGCGCCGAAAAGGCCGAACGCCACATCAATCGGCTGCAGCAGAACCCGCCCCGCGTCGAGGTTCCAGTGATTCCCTCTGACCTGCGAGAGGCGATGGCCGAACTGGCCGCCCGCGCCGAATCGCTGGCCGACCGGCTGGAGGAGCAGCGGCAGGATTAACCTGCGGTTAACCTTGCCGGGCGATGATGGGGGCATGATGCGCATGACCGTCCCCCTTGTCCTGATGCTGGCCCTGTCGGGCTGCACCACCCCGTCGCCCGGCTTTCTGGCCGCCGCGCGTCAGGACGTGACGGTCGACGGCATGCGCTTTGCCGTCTATCCCCGCGGGACCGAGGCGCAGGTAATCAGGCTGGACCGCCTGCGCCGCGCCGATCGCGGCCGTATGCCCGACCTGATGATGCGCGCGGCCGCCCAAGCCACCGGATGCCGGCCCATCGACAACAGCCTGACGCCGCAGGGCGGCCCCCATTCGGCCGTCGCACTGGTCGATCTGCGCTGCTAGCGGCCGTCGCCCAGAAAACTGACCAGCGTTTCGGCCACGGCCTCGGGCGCGTCGGCATGCAGCCAGTGCCCGGCATCCTTCAGCGTGACGATGCGCACCTGCGGAAAATGGGCGCGCAGGGCGGCCTCTCCGGCATCGGCGACATAATCGGACCGCGCCCCGCGCAGGGCCATGACCTTGCCGGGAAAGCTGCCTTGCGGCAGGTCGTCGGGCCAGCCCACGATCTGCGGCATCGCCGCGCGCAGCGCGGGCAGGTTCAGCTTCCACGCGGGCGGCGTGGCCTTGAGGTCCAGGTTCTGCAGCAGGAACGCCCGCACGCCCGGTTCGGGCACGTCCGCGGCCATCGCCGCATCGGCCTGGCTGCGACGGGTGATCGCGGACAGATCCAGCGCCTCCATCGCGTCGATATAGCGGGTCTGGTCATGGTCGTAAGCGACGGGCGCGATGTCCATGATCACCAGCCGCCGCACCAGGTCGGGCTGCGTCAGCGCCAGCACCATCGCCGCCTTGCCGCCCATCGAATGGCCGACCAGATCGACCCGCCCGCCCAGATCGCCGATCAGTCGGGCCAGATCGCCCGCCAGCGCGGCATAGTCGGCATCCATGTCCTGGGGGCTGTCGCCGTGGTTGCGCAGGTCGACCGTGACCACGCGGCGCGTCTGTGCCAGCCTGCGGGCCTGCGCGCCCAGGTTGCGGCCCTGGCCGTACAGTCCGTGCACCAGCAGGACGGGAAGGGCGCCTTCGGGGCCCGCGACGGTGTGATTCAGCTTCATGCGGGCAGCTTACGGCGTCTGGCGCGCGGCTGCCATCCCGTCTATCCTGACCCGATGATGCGCAAGGGTCACAGCTTCGAAGACATTCCCGTCATGGCCGACGAGATCGCGGTCCTGATCGCGTCCCGGTTCGGCGGCGCCCGGCGCGGCGAACGGCCGCCGCTTTCCGTGATGCTGAACCGCCGCGGGGGGGCGCTGCCGGCGCGCCTGCGCCGTCGTGCG
>NZ_VDDD01000082.1 GCF_006151785.1 Paracoccus marcusii | reverse complement strand
GCGCACGGGGCCGAGCGTGATCTCCAGCGCGGCCTCCCCCGCGGGGTTGCCCACCGCGCGGTTCGCGCGGCGCAGTGCGCCGAGGTCCAGCGCGCCGGAGGCACTGACCCCCTGCCCCGCCTGCCCCATGCGCCCGGCGTCCTGCACCAGGATCGGGAAGGCGGTCTGGACCACGCGCAGCCCGGTCACGGGCGCGGGGTCCGGGACCGTGACCAGATGCACCCGCGCGGACCCGCTCACAAAGCGCGCCCGGACGCCCGGGCGCAGCAGCGCGGGCACGTCGCGGGTCAGGTCGAACATCGGCACCTCGGTCCGGCCGATCAGCTGCCAGCCGCCGGGGCTGGCCTGCGGATAGATGCCGCAGAACCGGCCCGCCAGCGCCACCGACCCCGCCGGGATCCTGGTGCGCGGCGCGGGGCGGCGCGGCAGATCGAACCGCGCATCCGCGCAGGTCATGTAGGCGAAGCCCGGCGCAAAGCCGCAGAAGGCTACCTGCCAGGTCGCGGCCTGATGGGCGGCGATGACCTCATCCGTGGTCAGGCCCATCAGGGTCGCGACCTCGGCCAGATCCTCGCCGTCATAGGTCACGGGGATCTCGACCGTCTCCGCGCTACGGGGCGCAGGCGCGGTGCCGGGGGCGGGCTCGCGGGCCAGCACGGCGCGGGCCAGCGCCGCATCGGCCGGAACGCCGGGATCGGTGGTCACCATCAGCGTGCGGGCGGCGGGCACGATCTCGGCCACGCCCGCGACGGGATCGGCCGCCAGCGCGTCGAACAGCGCCAGCGTCGCGTCCAGATCGGCCAGCTCGACCAGAAAGGCGCGGGGCCCGATGGGCAGGACGCGGGTCATGCCTGCCACCGCGTTTCGGGCACGTCGGTGACGAACATGTGCCCCGGTGCATGGGTGATGGCGAAGGGCGGGCGCGAGGCCATGACCGCCGCCTGCGGCGTCACCCCGCAGGCCCAGAAGACCGGCACCTGACCCGGACCGACCGGCACCGGATCGCCGAAATCGGGCCGCTGCAGGTCCGCGATGCCCAATGCCTCGGGCGCGCCGATATGCACCGGCGCGCCATGGACGGCGGGGGTGCGGCCAGAGATCATCGCGGCTTCGGCCACGCGGTCGGCGGGGATGGGGCGCATCGACACGACCAGCCGCCCCGACATCCGCCCCGCCGGGCGGCACTCGCGGTCGGTCAGGAACATCGGCACGTTGCAGCCCTGATCGACATGCGCGACCGGAATGCCCGCCGCCATCAGCGCCCCTTCGAAGGTGAAGGAGCAGCCGATCAGGAAGGTCACCAGGTCGGGATGCTCGGCCCAATGGGCGGTGGCGTCGGTAACCTCCTCGGTCAGCACGCCGTCGCGCCAGATGCGATAGAGGGGGATGTCGGTGCGCAGGTCGGCGTCAGGCGCCATGACCGTGCGGTGGCTGCCCGGATCGGTCACGTCCAGCACCGGGCAGGGTTTCGGGTTCCGCTGCGCGAACAGCAGGAAATCCCAGGCCCAATCGCGGGGCAGCGCGATCATGTTGCATTGGGTAAAGCCCGGCGCCTGACCCGAGGTCGGGCACGCAGGCCCCTGCCGCGCAGCCAGCCGCGCCTGCGCCGGGGTCATGCCCCACCCCCGGCGAAGGGCGCGACGGTGACCCCGCCCGCGACCAGCGCATCGCGGACCCGGGCCGCGATGGCCACCGCGCCGGGGCTGTCGCCATGCACGCAGATGCTGTCGGCCTCAAGGCGCAGGATGCTGCCATCCTCGGCCTCCAGCACGCCCTCCGTCGCCAGGCGCAGCATGCGCGCGGCGATCAGGTCTGGGTCGTGCAGGACCGCGCCCGGCTGTTTGCGCGAGACCAGCGCGCCCGCGGCGGTATAGGCGCGGTCGGCAAAGGCCTCGGCCACCACGGTCAGGCCCGCGGCGCGCGCGCGGTCCAGCACGGGCGCCCCGGCCAGACCCATCAGCACCAGCGACGGGTCCACGGCCCTGATGCCCGCGATGACGGCATCGGCCTGGCGCGCATCATCGGCGATGGTGTTGTAGAGCGCGCCATGCGGCTTCACGTAAGTGACCCGCGTGCCCGCCGCCCGCGCCAGACCCTGCAACGCGCCGATCTGATAGATCACGTCGGCGGTCAGGTCGTCGGGCGCCACATCCATGGTGCGCCGCCCGAAGCCCACGCGGTCGGGATAGCTGACATGGGCCCCCACCGCGACGCCCCGCGCCGCCGCCTGACGCAGCACCGCCAGCAGCCCCGCCGGATCGCCCGCGTGAAAGCCGCAGGCGATGTTGGCGGAACTGACGATGTCCAGCATCGCGGCGTCGTCCCCCATGGTCCAGGGGCCATAGCCCTCACCCAGGTCGCTGTTCAGGTCGATTGGCATGGATCCTCCTTACACGCCCAGGAAGGCAAAGATGGTGGTGACCGACCGCGCGCCCATGTACCAGGTCAGCGCGCAGACGATGGCCCCAAGTGCCAGCAGCACCCGGTTGTAGCGGTGCCCACCCATCAGGTCGGACCGCGCATAGCCGATATAGGTGAAGATCGTCAGGCCGATGGGCAGGATCAACCCGTTGAAGCCGCCCACGAAGACCAGGATCGCCGCCGGCGCCGTGCCAAGCGCCAGATACACCGCCAGCGAGAACGCGATGAACCCCACCGTCGCCTTGGACCGCGCCGCATCGCTGCGCACGCCTACCACGTCCAGGAAGCTGACCGAGGTATAGGCCGCCCCGATGACCGAGGTCAGCGCCGCCGCCCACAGGACCACGCCGAACACGCGCATCCCCCAATCGCCGGCCGCCGCCTGGAACGCCTGCGCTGCGGGGTTCGCTGCCTGCGACGACAGGTCCAGCGTCACGCCCGACGCGACGACGCCCAGGATCGCTAAGAACAGCACGAAGCGCATGACGCCCGTGACCGCGATCCCGGTCAGCGCCGCGCGGGTGACGGCGGTCAGATTGTGCGGGCCGGTCAGGCCCTTGTCCAGCAGGCGGTGCGCGCCGGAATAGGTGATGTATCCGCCGACCGTGCCGCCCACGATGGTGGTGATGGTGGCGAAATCGATCGTGTCGGGCCAGATCGTCTGGCGCAGCGCCTCGCCCACGGGCGGGTTCGACTGCACGGCCACGAACAACACCAGCAGGATCATCACGATGCCCAGCCCGATGATCGCCCGGTCCAGCAGGATCCCCGCCTGCCGCGACAGGAAGATCGCGATGGCCAGCACCGCGGTGATCGCGCCGCCGATCTTGGGGTCCAGACCCAGCATGGCGTTCAGGCCCAGCCCGCCGCCCGCGATGTTGCCCACGTTGAAGGCCAGCCCGCCGATGACGACCAGCGCCGTCAGCAGATAGCCCGCGCCGGGAATTGCCGCGTTCGCGGTCTCTGACGCGCGCTTGCCGGTCAGGGCGGTGATGCGCCAGATGTTCAGCTGGACCACGAAATCGATCAGGATCGAGGCCAGGATCGCGAAGGCGAAGGCCGATCCCATCCGGGCGGTGAAGGTCGCGGTCTGGGTGATGAAGCCCGGGCCGATGGCCGATGTCGCCATCAGGAAGATCGCCGCCAGAAGGCCTCCGCGAAGGCTGGCGGCCGCAACGCTGCGGTCGGTGGTCATGGATGTTTCCCCGTGTCGGACTGTTGTTGATTGCCCCCAGCCTGCCACGATTCCGTGATCCGTCAACGATTATCTGACAGTCGCGTGTGTTTTGTTGAACAATCCCGTATGACCTGCGCGGCAATCTGCCCGGAATCAGGGCAACCGCCCGCTTGCCCTGTCCCTGCCGTCCCGCCATGATCGACCCGACATCACAGGACGACCCATGACCGACACGAATCCCGCAGGTACCATCGCGACTGGACAGAGCCCGTCCGGCCTGGCCGAAGACACCGCGGCCCGGTTGCGCGCACAGGTGATCGCGGGGCACCTGCGCCCCGGACAACGGCTGTCGGAGACGCGGCTGGCGGGCGATCTGTCCGTGTCGCGCAACACGCTGCGCGAGGTGTTCCGCCTGCTGACGCGAGAGGGCCTGCTGACCCATGCGCCCAATCGCGGCGTCTCGGTCGCGGTGCCGACGATGGCGGGGGTGCTGGACATCTATCGCGTCCGCCGCCTGATCGAGGTGCCGGCCCTGGCCCAGGCCTGGCCCCGCCACGCGGCTGTGCTGCGCATGGCCGAATGCGTGGCCCAGGCCCGCATCGCGCGCGAGGCCGGCGACTGGCGCGGGGTGGGCAGCGCGAACATGGCATTTCACGCGGCCATCGTGGCGCTGACCGACAGCCCGCGGCTGACGGCCTTCTTCGCGCAGGCGATGGCGGAGCTGCGGCTGGCCTTCGGGCTCTTGGACAGTCCCGAACAGCTGCACGCGCCGTTCCTGCAAGAGAACGGCGCGATCCTGGAGCTGGTCCAGCAGGGCGACATGGAGGCCGCCGCCACCCGGCTGGCCGATTATCTGGACCGGTCGGAACGCGTCGTGATGACGGCCTTTGCCCGGTTGGAGAACGGCGTCACGCGCGGGTGACGCCGCGCCGCCTCAGCCGCCGGTGACGGCCAGCAGCATCAGATAGATGACCGACGGCCCCATCAGGCAGCCCAGCCCCGTATAGAACGTAGCCGTCATCGCACCATAAGGCACCAGGCGCTTGTCGGTGGCGGCCAGGCCGCCCGCGACGCCGCTTGTCGTACCCATCAGCCCGCCATAGGCCATCGCCGATTTCGGGTTGTTCAGTCCGATCAGCGGTGCGACGAAGGGCGTGCCGATCATCACCAGGACCGCCTTCAGCAGGCCCGCGGCGACGGACAGGGCGATGACCTCGGAACTGGCGCCCAGGGCGGTGCCGGTCACCGGACCCACGATATAGGTCGCGGCCCCGCCGCCGATGGTGGCCATGCTGACCGCATCGGTATAGCCGAAGGCCGCCGCGACCAGCGCCCCCACCGCAAAGGACACGAAGATCCCCAGGGCCAGCGACACGACGCCCGCGGCCCCGGCCTTGCGGATCTCGCGGATGTCGACGCCATAGGCGGTCGACACGATGGCCAGGTCGCGCAGCATGGCCCCGCCCATCAGCCCGATGCCCGCGAACAGCGGCACGTCGGCCAGCCCCTTGGACCCGCCGGTGGCAAGCCCGCCCAGCCAGGCCAGCACCAGGCCGATGATGATGGCCACGGCCGAACCGTGCAGCCGCCCCGCAGACAGCCGGTCGGACAGCTGATAGGACACCCACATCACGACGCCCACGACGACGAAGGCGAAGACCAGCCCGTTCTTGGACAGGATTTCGGTGATCATCTCCATCGCGTCACACCTCCTGCGCCATCAGGGGCGGCAGGGGCGCATCCTGCCCGCCGATCCGCGCCACCACGGGCACCAGCGCCACGCAGGCGATGGTCGCGCCGACGCCCGCGATGATCGCGATGGGACCGCCCGCCAGGGCCGCCACGACGTTCTGCTGGGCCGCCATCGCCACGACGATGGGGATATACATGGCCGACCAGAACAGGATGCCCTGTTCGGACAGCTGCGGCAGCCGCCCGGTGCGGCGCAGCCAATCGGTCGACACGATCAGCAGCAGCATGGCAAAGCCCACACCGCCCACGTTGGACTGGACGCCCAGCAGATCGCCCAAGATCACGCCTGCCAGATGACAGGCGGCCAAGGCCGCGACTCCATAGATTATCATGGTTTCCTCCCGTTGAATGGCCGGTGCCCCGGGCCGCGTCCTCCTCGACGCGGGCCCGGGCGGCCGGATGTCAGGCCATGGCCTGCGAATACAGTCCCGCATGGGCCTTGCGCAGTTCGGCCTTCTGCACCTTGCCCATGACGTTGCGCGGCAGGGCATCGACGACGATCACCTGCCTGGGTTGCTTGAAGCGCGCCAGATCCGACAGCGCGGCGCGGATTTCATCCGCGTCCAGCGTGCCCGATTTCGGCACGACGATGGCGGTCACCGCCTCGCCCAGGTCGGGATGGGGCAGGCCGATCACGGCGCTTTCCAGGACGCCCGGCAGCGCGTCGATGGCCTCCTCGACCTCCTTGGGATAGACGTTGTACCCGCCCGAGATCACCAGGTCCTTGTCGCGACCGACGATGCGCAGGTATCCGTCCTCCTGGATCGTGCCCAGATCCCCGGTGATGAAGAACCCGTCGGGGCGGAATTCGGCCGCGGTCTTTTCGGGCATGTTCCAGTAGCCCTCGAAGACGTTCGGTCCCTTGACCTCGATCAGGCCGATCTCTCCGGGTGCGACGGGCGCGCCGGTCTCGCGGTCGGTGATGCGCACGGTGATGCCGGGCAGCGCCATGCCCACCGCCCCCGCGATGCGATCGCCATCATAGGGATTCGAGGTGATCATGCAGGTCTCGGTCATGCCGTATCGCTCCAGAATGCGGTGCCCGGTCCGTTCGGTGAAGGCACGGTGATCCTCCGCCAGAAGCGGCGCGGACCCGGACACGAACAGCCGCATGTTCGCGGTCGCGTCGCGATCCAGGCGCGGCGATTTCAGCAGGCGGGTGTAGAAGGTCGGCACCCCCATCAGCACGGTGGCGCGGTCCATCAGGTCGATCGCCTGTTCGGCGTCGAACTTGGTCAGGAAGATCATCGTGGCGCCCGCGACCAGCGCCATGTTGGCGGCCACGAACAGCCCATGCGTGTGAAAGATCGGCAGCGCGTGGATCAGCCGGTCATTCGCGTCGAACCGCCAATGCTCCAGCAGCGCCTCGGTGTTGGACGCCAGGTTCCCATGCGTCAGCACCGCCCCCTTGGACCGCCCCGTGGTCCCCGAGGTATAGAGGATCGCGGCCCGGTCGTCCGGCCCGCAGGGATGCGCGTCCTCGCGCGGGGTGGCCGCGGCGGCACGCTCGGCCAGTGTCCCCTGCCCGTCCGCGCCAAGCGTCAGCACCGTCAGCGCGTCCCCGGCCCGATGCCCGTGCGACGCCAGTTGCGCAGGGTCGCACACGAACAGCCGCGGTGCCGCGTCGTCGATGAAATAGTCGATCTCGGCCCCGGTATAGGCGGTGTTCAGCGGCAGGAAGATCCCGCCCACCTGCAGCGTCGCCAGATACAGCGCGATGGCCTCGGGCGACTTCTCGACCTGAACGGCCACGCGGTCGCCGGGCGCCACGCCCGCCGCGGTCAGCGCGCCCGCCAGCGCCTCGACCATGCCGCGCATCCGGGCAAAGCTGATGTCGGGCTGGCCGGGGCGTTCGAACAGGGTCTTGCCCTGCATCACCTCGGCGGTCTGGATGAAATGGTCGTGGATGGTCTGCATGCTCATCTCCTCCCTCATTGTCGTCACGCCTTCAGCGCCTCGGCGATCTGGGCGCCAAGCGCCACCTCGCCGTCGCGGACGAAGGCCTCGTGCCGGTCCTCGATCCGGTCCAGTTCGTACAGATAGTTGATCATCAGCCCATGCGCCGATTTCAGCGCCGAGGGTGCCAGGTCGGCGGGCCAGTTCAGCCGATGCGCGCAGGCCCCGTTGCCCAGGTGGAACCGCGCCACCGGATCGGCGGGCAGCCCGCCCCGCGCCTTGGCCTGGGCGATATAGCGCGCGCCCCACGCCAGGACCTGCGGGCGCAGCGCGTCCACCGCGTCATCGTCCCAGCCCCCGGCCAACGCGCCGCGCAATTCCGCCGCGTCGTCCTGCGTGGCCAGCCACGCGGCAAAGCCCGGCACCGGCGACAGCGTCACATAGCAGCGCAGCTCGGGCAGGTCCGCCGACAGCTGCGCCACAACCTGCTTGATCAGGAAGTTGCCGAAACTGACGCCCTTCAACCCGGGCAGGCTGTTGTTGATCGAATAGAAGACCGCCGTGTCCGCTGCCGCCGTTTCGCGCGCATCCGGCGCGGTCAGGATCGGGCCGATCGCGTCGGGCATGCCCTGGGTCAGCGCGACCTCGACGAAGATCAGCGGCTCGTCCCCGGTGGCGGGGTGGAAGAACGCATACAGACGGCGGTCATTGTCGGCCAGCCGCCGCTTCAGGTCCGGCCAGCCCTGCATCTGGTGGACGCTTTCGTATTCCATCAGCTTTTCCAGAATCGCGGCGGGCGCGTTCCAGTCGATCCTGCGCATGGTCAGAAAGCCGCGGTTGAACCAGCTGGCGAACAGATGCGCGAAATCCTGGTCGATCGGCGCCAGATCGGGGTCGGTGCGCATCGCGGCCAGCAGGTCCTGACGCATCCGCACAAGCCGCAGCGTGGCGCCGGGCGCCATGTTCAGCCGGCGCAGCAGGGTCTGGCGGGCAGGCTCGACCACCTCGAAAAGGCGCGCGACGCCCGCGGCATCGGGCTGGGCGTCCCACGCGGCATAGGCCGCCCGGATTGCGTCGGCATCCACACCGTGATCGTCGCGCAGGCTGCGAAAGAAGGCCAGCCGCTCCTCGGCGTCCAGCTCGGCATAGGCCGACAGCGCCTGTTCGGCCACCGCGACCCGCGCCGCATCCCCGATCCGCCCCATCAGCACCGCACAGGCCACCCGCGCGCGTTCGGATGCGGGGCGCGCCAGCGCCTTCAGCGTCTCGGCCTCGCCGCCACGCTTGCGCCGCGTGATCGCCTCGACGAAGTCCGACAGGAATCCCAGTCTCTGCTTGCCCATGATGATCCTCCCCCGCCGTGATATACACTGATTCACTCCTGTTGTATACAACAACGGCGATGATGGACTTTTCGCAACCGCTGCGGTGAAATGCAGGACAGAACAGGTGCCGACATGACCCTCCCCACCGCACAGCGCATCCGCCTTGCCCTGGAAAACGCCATCGTGGACGGCCGCCTGACCCCCGGCCAGCAGATCGACCCCGACCAGGTCGCGCGCGACTATGGCTGCTCGCGCACCCCCGTGCGCGAGGCGCTGCAGGCGCTGGAGGCGTCGGGCCTGCTGATCGTGCAGCCCAAACGCGGGACCTTCGTGGCCAAGCTGGGCGTGCCCGAGCTGATGGACCGGTTCGAACTGATGGCCGAGCTGGAATCCTTCTGCGCACGCCTGGCCTGCCGGCGCGCCGATGCGCAGGACCTGGCCCGCATCGACACCGCCCTGACCGCCTGCGAAGGCGCGCGCCACGACCCCGACCGGTACTATGCCGAAAACACCGCCTTTCATCAGGCGATCTATCGCGCCGCTCACAACGCCTTTCTGGAAACCGAGACCCTGCGCTTGCAGGCGGTGCTGCAACCCTATCGCCGCCGGCAGCTGCAATCGCCGGGGCGCGTCGCCAATTCGCTGGCCGAACACCGCCAGATCGCCGCGGCCATCGCGGCGGGCGACGCCTGCGGCGCGGCGCAGGCGATGACCGATCACGTGCTGGTCCAGGGCGAACGCTTCCGCGACCTGGTCGCCGTGGTGGGCAGCCTGTCGGCGCCTCAGGCCGGGGGCGTGGCCTTGCGCTGACGGCGGCGTTCCAGCCCCAGGCTGTGTTCGCGCCAGATGATCAGGATGCCCGCCAGGATCACCAGACAGGACCCGCCGATCACCACCGCGCTTGGCACCTCGCCGAAGACGTACCAGCCCAGGGCCACCGCCCAGACCATCGCGACATAGTCGAACGGCGCCACCACCGACGCATCGGCATGGCGATAGGCCGAGGTCAGCAGGATCTGCCCCAGCCCGCCCAGCAGCCCCGTGGTGACCAGCTGCGCCAGCACCCAGGCCCCCGGCATCACCCACCCGAAGGGCAGCGTCAGCAGCGACAGCCCCGTCGAGGTGACCGAGAACCAGAAGACGATCGCCGATGTCCGCTCGACCTGGACCAGCTGGCGGACAAAGATCTGCGCCAGGGCCGCGGCCCCTGCCCCGCCAAGCGCCACGACCGCGCCCAGCATCCGCAAGGGGTCGCCCGCCGTCCCCGCCTGCAGCTGCGGCGACAGCACGATCAGCACCCCGGCCAGCCCCAGCCCGACCATGCCAAGCCGAAAGGCGCGGACGTTCTCTCCCAGAAACATCCCGGCCAGCACCACGACCAGTAGGGGCGCGGCAAAGCCGATGGCCGTCACCTCGGGCAAAGGCAGCAGGCCAAGCGCCCAGAAGTTCAGCGCCATCGCCGTCGTCCCGACCAGCCCGCGATACAGGTGCCCCATCGGGTTCGCGGTCAGCAGGCCGACCCGCAGTTCCGACCGCAGCACCAGCCAGCCCAGGATCACCGGCAGGGCGAAGAATGACCGAAAGAACACTTGCTGTCCCGGCGGGATCTGGGCGCTGTCGGCGGTCGCCTTGATCAGCGCGGCCATCAGGGTGAACACGGTCACGCTGATGCATTTCAACGCGATGCCGCGCATCGGGGAATCACTGGGGGGCATGCCGGGCGCCTTGGTACCGTTGGGGGTCGGCCTTGGTGCTACGACGGGATTGCACGATCTGCAACCGACATCGACACAGCGTCAGGTAGATATGCTATAGGTATATATATCAATGGTTTGTGTCGCACCTTCCCCGCGGGGAAGGTGCTGGCCGCGGGAAAGGGCCCCCGCCCTTCCCCGCGGGGAAGGTCACTCGATCTGGTCCAGCATGGCGGCCACCGCCGCCTCCAGCTTGCGCCGGTCGATGGTCGAAAAGTCCCGCGGCAGGCGGATCTCAAGGCGACCATTGGCGGCGGTGCATTTCGCGCTGCCCTGCGGGCGCGCAAGCTGGAAGGTCGTCTTGGCTTTGGCGGTCGACGGCGGTGCGGGTGGGGCGGTCCGCGGTGCGGGTCCCTCGGGCAGCGCCTCACCCCCCTGCCCCGCATAGCGGCGCAGCACGGCCAGCTCGTCGGTGATCGACCGCGTGTCCCAGTCCTTCAGCTCGGTCCGGATGGCCGTGACCAGGCCCGGCACCTCCTCCAGCCGCTGCGACAGCGACAGGCCCAGGGCGCGCGGGATCTCTTGCGGATACATCAGCACCTCGCCCAAGCGCTCGACCAGAGGGATGAAGTTCCGGATATAGCTGCGCTTCTGATAGCCCGCCGACCGGAACAGGATCGCCACGGCCTTTTCCGCATCGTTCTCCGCGGTCAGCGGATCCATCGCGTAATGCACCGCCAGCTGCGCCATCTCGGCAAAAGAGATGTCCTTGCGCACCAGGTTCTCGTCCACCATGCGGCGGTACAGCGCCTCCAGCTGGTCCCCGCGCGCGGCGATGCCCGCGGGGATCCGGCCCCAGGCCTCGGCATCACCCGTCTCCTCCAGCAGCTGGCGATAGGCCGACAGCCGCCGCCACCCCTGGATCAGCTCGTATCGCCCACCCTCGGACGGCTCCAGCCGGATCGGGTTCGACAGGCCGATGTCGCGGATCGAGGCGACCAGCTCGGCCATGTCGAAATCGGCGACCGGCTTGCGGTCACGGATCAGCTTGGTCGTGTCGATCATGTCCAGCGGGATCAGGTCGGTGATCAGCCCTGCCCGCTTCAGCCGCACATGCTCCTGCGCCAGGGCATCGTTCTCGGCGCGGATCTGCGCCTCGATGACCGCGCGGTCGCGCGTCGATTCCGCCGTTTCGCTGATGGCGACAGCCATGGGGCCGCGGCGGCCGTCGGGCTGGACCTTCCCCGCGGGGAAGCCGGTTTCAGCGTCGTCCTCGGGGATGTCGATGTCGAACATCCGGCGCTTGCGGCTCATTGCGCGTCCTCCAGCTCGGTCCAGGCGGTCAGCACGTGGCCGCGGAATTCCTCATAGGCCTGATCGAAGGTCGCCCGTGCCCGGCGCCACGTCCCGCGCGTCATCTCTCGGTAATCGATCTCATAGATCGACGACAGGAACCGGCCCGACTGCTCGACCGCGCGGGTCAGTTCGATCGGGTTCTGCGCCAGCCGATCCCCGAAGACCTGCCGAAAGGCCGCGAACATCGCCTGGTGCAGCTCGTTCGACGGCTCATATCGCGTCATCAGGAACCGGATGTCGGCGAATGCCTTGGGCAACCTGATCTTCCCCGTGGGGAAGTTCTCGAACCCGTGGGACAGATCCTCCAGCGCCTCGGCCAACTGACCGATGAAGCTGGTCGTGCTGTCATACTCCCAATAGCCGGGGCCGGACGGGATATACAGCATGTCGGCGGCAAAGACCGCGTTCATCGACTGGTACCCGATGGCCGGAGGACAGTCGAAGAGGATCAGGTCATAGGCATCGTCCGCCAGGCTGTCCAGGAAACGCGATACGGCCCCGAAGAAGGTCCATTCCGGGTTCAGGTGCCGGTACTGGGCGCTGGCGAACTCGACGAAGGCCGCGTTGGCGCAGCTGGGGACGATGTCGATCGTGGGCCAGGCGGTCGGCTTGATGAAGTCCGCGGGCCGAAGCGTGCCCAGACCCATGTCGCGGATCGACGCGGGCAACTTGCGATGGGGCAGGGCGGTCCCCGTCTCTGCCCCGGCGCTGGAGGTGTTCATGCGTTCGGTCTCGCGCTCAAGGTCGCGCGCCATGATGCCCCAGACCGTGTGATCCTCGCCCACGTCGTTCAAGCCCATCGAATGAGACAGGGTCGCCTGCGGGTCGAAGTCGACGACCAGGACCCGGTACCCGTCCAGCGCTGCCGCATGGGCAAAGTGCAGCGCCACGGTCGACTTGCCCGCACCGCCCTTGAAGTTGGCGATGGCCGCGCGGAAGGCGCGCTTGCCGGCGGGGCGGGGCGGCATCAGGGACTTCTTGCCCACGCGGATGCGGCGACGCAGCTCGTTCACCTCCTCCAAGCTGAACCAGCGCTGGCGCCCGTCCTCCTCGACTTCCCCGAGGGGAAGGTTCGGGTCCGCCGCCAGCTTGCCGCGGAAGGTCGACTGGTTGATGCGGAAGATCAGCTCGGCCACCTCCCAAGAGGAGAAGCGGCGCAGCGTCTTCTCGTTGGCGGGGCTGAAGGTCTGGCGGCGAATCCAGCCCTGCATCTTGAGGGACTGGGCCTGCAGACGGGCAAGGTCGTCGTGCGTATACATGTTGTGTCGGTTTCCAAGGACGCTGATTGCTTCTGTTCCTGCTTTTACGCCGGATTTGCGCTTTTGGCAAAAGCCTTGTTCACTGATAGCACGAAATGCGGAAATCCAGCCCCTGCTGGCGAATCACCGCGCGCCAAGGTGGCGCGAAGGCCACGGCCTCGAGGGGCAGGGGGCGGAAATTGGGGGACATGATCCGTCGAACCCCTGCCAATTGGGGGACACGGGCGCCGGAATAGGGGACGCATAGGATGTCCCGCTATACCATTGATACCCTGATTCAAGATTGCCTTTGGATCCTTCCGCCGGAGGGCGGGCGATCTGCTTGACAGAATCGCATTTCAGGACGCTAATGCCTGCAGAGTGGCGAAAAGCGTTTGGGACGGCACAAGATCTCGGCGTGGCCGGGGCAAGGTGCCGGGCGACCGGCGGGCAGGAACGATAATGCATGTGATGCGACCCGTCGGCAGGCAAGCCGCGGCACGGAAATACGACCTGCTGTCCGCGATGATGGCGCATGCGCTGGCGGGCGATCCGCAGCGCCAGCGCCTGGTGCTGCGCCTGATGGCGCTGATCACCACCCGCTACAACTGGCAGCGCGACGAGCTGACCATGGGCCAGCGCGAGATCGCGCGACTGTGGTGCGTGGACGAACGCACCGTCAAGCGCGACATGGCGCGGCTGCGCGAAGCGGGCTGGATCGTGGTCAAGCGCCAGGGCGCGCGGGGCCGCGTGTCCGTGCTGGGCCTGGGCCTGGAACGCATCCTGCTGGACACGCGGGCGGACTGGTCCAACATCGGCGATGATTTCACCGCCCGCATGGGCGAGGAGGCGCAGGAGGCGGGCGACCCGCCGAACGTCGTCCCGTTCCGCCGCCCCGACGGCACATCGGCGGAGGAGAGCGGTCAGGACGGGGTCTGGCCGCTGATCCGCGCGCGGCTGCGCGACGAGGACCCGGCGCTGTTCGACGCCTGGTTCGCGCCGCTGTCATCAGCGGAAGGGCAGGGGGGCGTCCTGCATCTGGTCGCGCCGTCGCGGTTCCACGCCACCTATGTGCGCACGCATCTGCTGGCCCGCTTGCAGATGGCCGCGCGGCGCAGCGACCCGACCCTGGGAGAGGTGCGCGTCACCCCGGGATGATCGGTCCGCCCGCCGGGGCGCTGTCGCAGAACTGTCACACGGATTGCGTATGACCGTCACAAAACTGCTGTAGGCACACCGGGCAACGATCACCTCCTGAGGAGAAGACGCATGAAGACCTTTGGCCTGACCGCTTCGGCCCTGTCCGTCCTGGCCCTGACCGCCACCGCAGCCGCCGCGCGCGAACAGGTGCAGGTCGCGGGTTCGTCGACCGTGCTGCCCTACGCCACGATCGTCGCCGAGCTGTTCGGTGAGAATTTCGATTTCGGAAGCCCGGTCATCGAATCGGGCGGATCCTCCACCGGTCTGCGCCGCTTCTGCGAGGGCGTGGGCGAGAACACCATCGACATCGCCAATTCCAGCCGCGAGATCCGCGACAGCGAGGTCGAGGAATGTGCCGCCAACGGCGTGACCGACATCATGGAGGTGCGCATCGGCTATGACGGGATCGTCTTCGCCAGCGCGCAGTCGGGCAACAGTTTTGCCTTCACCCCCGCCGATTGGTTCAATGCGCTGTCGGCCAAGGTCGTGCGCGACGGTGCGATCGTCGACAACACCGCCGCCAACTGGAACGAGGTGAACCCCGAGTTGCCCGACCAGGAGATCCTGGCCTTCGTACCGGGCACCCGTCACGGGACGCGCGAAGTCTTCGACGAGAAGGTGATCGCGCAGGGCTGCGAGGACAGCGGCGCGCTGGAGGTGTTCACCGCCGAGCTGGGCGAGGAGGAGGCCGAGGCCGCCTGCATGACGCTGCGCACCGACGGCCGGTCGGTCGACATCGACGGCGACTATACCGAGACGCTGGCCCGCATCGGGTCGTCGCCGAACGGCATCGGCGTCTTCGGCCTGTCCTTCTACGAGAACAACACGGACACGCTGCAGGTCGCGACCATGTCTGGCGTCACCCCCTCGACCGAGACGATCGCCTCGGGCGAGTACCCGGTGTCGCGGCCGCTGTTCATCTATGTGAAGAAGGCGCATATCGGCGTCATCCCGGGCGTCAAGGAATTCGCCGAATTCTTCGTCTCGGACGCGATCGCGGGACCGGACGGCCCGCTGGCCGCCTATGGCCTGGTCTCGGACCCCGAGCTGGCATCGGTCCAGCAGGCCGTGGCCGACGAAACCACCATGCAGTGATGCACCCGTCCGACCGGTGCGCCGCGCCGGTCGGACATTCCCCCTGACCCATCCACCCGAGGTTGCCAGATGCCAATGTCCTGGGCCCTGCTTGCCGCGATCCTGCTGGCCGTGGCCGGATTCCTTCTGGGCCGCAGCCGCGCCCATGCGACCGCCGCACAGGACGTGCGCACCCTGCACAGCCGCCCGGCCTATCACGGCATGAACGCCGCCCTTGCAGTGATGCTGCCCGCGCTGGTGGTGCTGATCCTGGCATCGGGGCTGCGGATGTCCGGGGTGATCCCTGTCGCGTCGGGCCCCGTGGCCGGGCTGCTGGCACTGGCCGCCGCGGTCGCGGGCCTGGGCTGGGCCGTGACGCGGGCCGGCCGCGGGT
>NZ_VDDD01000081.1 GCF_006151785.1 Paracoccus marcusii | reverse complement strand
TCAGTAAACGACCGTTTGTAAACAGATGCAACGCCCCATTCTGTGACGCTGCTCCGCAAAAAGCCCGGGGTTTTGACCCTGCGAGCACATCCAGAGAGCTAACCGAGGACATTGCGCGGACATGCTCCACATCGGCCGCTGACACCTCAAAATTAAACCCTTAGGTAAGATGCAAAAGATATGTATTCTGCACCTATGAAGACCCAAGGACCTATTCTACCTGGCTATTTTATCGACGCTCTTCCGGGTACCGAAGAGGTCGATGAGACATCGGAGGACGACCTGTGGTTTCTGCCCGGTCCGATCGACGACGCGCCTGACGACCTGCCGCCCGGGCCACGGGCTGAACCCCGTGATTTCAGGATCATCGATGACTGGCGGACGTCAGAGGCGGGCAGTGCAGCTCGTCTTGCCCGAGTTGCGGGCAGGCTCGGGGCACTGGACGATCGGCTGCGGCGTGGCCCGAAGGGCTGGCGGCACAGGCTGGCGCTGCTTGAGGCAGGTGATCTGAGCTGGTTTGCCGGTGACCGCATCGGGGCAGACCGGCTCGCACTGTGGATCTCGCTGCGCCTGTCTGGCGTGCAGGACGATACCGGTGCGCTCGCGGGTATCGGGTGGGCAGTGCGCCGGCTGACAGGCGGGCCCGGTCCGGAAGGGGACCTGTCCGCCTTTCTCGACCGCCGCGACCCGGAGAACATGGGGCCTGATGCGGAGCCCTTCGCGGATCGCGCAGGCGGTTGGCTTGACCTGATGGCGCAAGCCGTGGCTCTGCATCCCATCACCCGCGCTTGCATGGGCTTTCACCTCTGGAGCTTTGCTGGGCTTGGGCAGCAAGGTGATCAGATTGAAAAGGTGGTCACAGCCGCACGGATCGCGGCCAGCGACGGTAAGGGTGCGGTCTTCGCGCCTCTGGCCATGGGCGGGGCAGGGGGGTTGCGTGCTGGTGGCCCGCCCGCTGAGCGTCTGGCGCGGTGGCTCGACGGAATGGAAACGGCATGCCTGACCGCGATGCGCCATCTGGATGATATCGAGGTTTGGGCCGAGAGGGCGCAGATTGCAATGATCCCGCTGTCGGGCCGCACGCCACCGGCCTTGCGCGCCGTGCTGACCGAATGGCCGCTCATCTCCGCCCCGATGGCTGAGGCCCTGACCGGCGCCAGTCGCGCGGCCGTTCAGCGCAACCTCGCCTGGATGGAGGAACAGGGTCTGATCCGGGAGATGACCGGACAGGGGCGGTATCGGATGTGGCGCGCGGCGATTTGACGTTGGCAGAGATGTGCGTCGCCTCTCAGGCTCCCGCTCCGCTACGCAGGCAGATCTCCGTCCGTACAGAGACTCGAAGGTGTGCCCTTGTGTCGCGTAGCTCTTAAATACGGTATACGAAACTCAATAAACTCAATGGAGCGGCTTTGCCATCAAAGGCGGTATCTTGCCGTTAAATTCGACATTCCTGCCATTAAAGCTGACACAAGGTGCGCGGAGTTGGACGGTTGGCAGCGATGGAAGGTGATGACGAAGACTGTGGCGATGCGTGGGATTAGACGCTGCTCGCTGCGGTTTACCGTATTATCGTGCGGAACAGGAGAAGACTTCCGCGAGCTGGCGCCTGAATATCATATTTAATGGTAACAAACGCCGCCCAATGCGTTGTGTGCCGGGGTTAAGGACAACGCGACACCTACCGATGCTTCGGATGCGAAGATCTGATTTGGTGCCTCGCCCGCCGGGTCTTACCGCTGCGGGCGGAGTGATCTGATGACCAAACTGCCGCGTTCCCACCTCAAAGGACCCTTCCCTACTTTGGTCAGGTCACCCCGTCCCGGATCAGGCCTGGCATGGCGGCTTGCTATGCCCCCTGAGCACTAAACCGTATGGAACTGGAATTATCGGTTAACTTTCCCTGTCAGTGGCACGATCCGGTGCTCCGAACAGCCGTGTCCCGACACCCACAGACTGTGCCAGCACCATGGTCAGATCTTCCTGCCCAAGATCGGGCCTTGCATGGCGGCTGAGAAAACAGAACATTCCAAAGACGCTGCCATCGGCCCGCCTGACCGGCACGGACAGATGGCTGCCGATCGGGATCATCTGCGTGATCGGCAAATCAGTCGCTATTGCGTGCTGACTGGTATCGGTGATCAAGCTGGGCAGACCGCCATCCAGGATGTGTTTGCAGTAGACTTCCCTCAGATCCATGCTCTGGCTCGGGCGGATCATCGCCTCGAGGCCAGGGGCACTGACCGCTCGAAATACCGCACGTTCCTGTACGAATTCGGAGAGATAGGCGACTTCCATCCCCAGTGTCTCGCGCACGGTATCAAGCGCATTTTGAATTGCAGCACTGTCGGCCGGGCTGGCAGAAAGAGCGGACTGTGGGGTGGACACTTGTGGCATGGCGATCCTCGAGATGAATGTTACAAGTCCATCATATGTGAAGCGCGCAACTTCATCGTACGCAAAGCATGACGCATTCTATGTATCAAGAGACACGTCGCCACGGGGGCGTATTGTGACGGATAACAAGTTTCAGGCAGCAATCTTGCGTCCCGCCATCACGCCCAAGTGCAATGCTTCATCACAAAGGCATGATGAACAGGATGTGTCTGGCAGTGTCAGGCCGCCGATATGGGGCATTGAGGCATAGCAGATCGTCTGTTCGCATAGGGGCTCGACAGCCTTCTTCCGAAATTTGCTGAGCCCGCACTGCCAATGGGTAATTGGAATTGGCTCAGGACAGCGACCAACTCGCTGGAGTACTGCCGAAGAGTACCGGCCGTTGTAGTCTTCTGCTCTGCCACGGCGGCTTTGTGGTGGGTCACCTCATCAAGGAGGGTCACGCCGGCACTGATCTCCTCCAGACCGATGAGCAACTCCCCGGAAATGGCAAAGTGACGAAGGCTAAGAACTGACGCCTACTGGTCTTCAAGGACGAGGATATCGGAACAGCTGACTGTTGGCAGGGTGCCACATGGGCCGGTTTTGTCGTATGGCGGAGCTGACCTGCGACTGTTTTCTAGCCTGTGCTTCCAGTCGGGCTGGCGCTTGAGGCCCGCGCTGCGGCATGGCGCACAGGTGCTAGCGTAGATCTCCTGTTCGAAGGTAGCGTCACCGGCCGTCAAACGATCGCCAATAAAGGCTAAACCCTCACTTCTGGCTGCGTTGCTCATGCAGCCAGTGCAAGGGCCCCTGCGTAAGTCTGGGTCAGGCTAAGCCTTTTCATCCCGCCTCAGAAGATGTTTCACCAGCGCCATAATGGCCAGCGTGAGTACCACCACCACGAGCAGCATGAACAGCCCGCATGCCAGCATCATCGTTCCCATTACCGGACCCTCCATCATTCCCACGCACTCACTAGCTGTAGTAAAAGGAGATGCCCCATTCGCGGAATGCCTTACGCTGACACAATCGGATTCTGCGTTTTTCTAATTAATGATACGAGTTATTTTCGGGACCGCGTAACGAGGGTCTTCATGATAGTCGATGATATTGGCAAAACAACCATCGGCATCAAACAAAAACACGCCTGCAGTGTGATCCATCGTGTAATCGCCCTCCTCTGCGGACACTTTTCTGTATGTGGCCCGAAATCCTTCCGCAGCAGCCTTGATCTGGGGCAGGGGGCCCGTCAGCCCCGTTATGCGGGGATCGAAATTCGACAGGTAATCGCCTAGGATTTCCGGAGTGTCGCGTTCCGGATCTACTGAAATCAGAACCGTATTCATCTGGTCCGCTTGGGGCCCGAGGGCCTCAAGCCAGCCGGAGATGTCACTGAGCGTGGTGGGGCAAATATCCGGACACCAGGTGAAACCGAAGAACACCATTGTCGGGCGACCCAGCCAATCCTGCGGCTCGACCGTCTTTCCATCCTGATCCATCAGCTTGAATGACATGCGATCGATCGAGAGGGGCAGAACGCCCGCAGTGTCCTGTGCCCGATCACGCGTTTGCCACCAGCCAACAGACAGCATGAACACCACCGCAGCCCCAGCCATGGCAACTCCGCGCAGCAGGGTTGCTGACCTCATTCGTCGGGTGATTTGCAGGTCGGCGCGCTTGCGCCGATATTCTGGACGGTGACGGGAATGGTCACCTCACCGGCATCGCGAAACGTCAGTGTCACTGGGAAGGTCTCGCCCTCTTCCAGAACTTGGGTCAAATCCATCAGCATGGCGTGATAGCCCCCTGGTTCCAGTGCGACCTGGCCCCCTGCGGGGACCGGAACCTCCATCGCATGGGGCATCGAGGCGATCCCGTCGGTCATGACCGTCTGGTGCAGCATGGGCATATCTGCTGCAGGTGTGGTGATGGACATCAGTGCGTCATCTGAAGTGCCGGAATTGCGGATGGTCAGATAGACCACGCCGGGCCGCGCTGTACCAATGGAGGCACGGGACCAGGCCTGAGAGACCTCCAACGAACCGGTTGTCACGGTTTCGCAGGCCAAAGCAGGGCCCGCAGCGGCGATCAGAGCGAGGGTGGCAAAGATGCGTTTCATGACTTCACAATCTGGCTTTGAGTTCAGCGAGGATTTCGGAGGCGGGCGTGCCATAGGTAAACTGGCCAAGCCAGTCACCTTCAGGACTGATCAGGTAAAGGGCAGGGCTGTGGGAAATGGCATATCCATCAGGCGCGTCCGCGTTGTCTTCACGCTCGTAATAGATGCGAAAGCTGTCCGCCGCAGCACGGGTTTGTGCCGCATCCCCGGCCAGGCCGAGAATGGAAGGGTGAAATGCCTCTGTATACTCGTCGAGGCCTAGCTCTCTGTCGCGCTCGGGGTCGATCGAAATAAAGAGCGGCTGCACGTCGTTGGACAGTTCGCCCAGATCGTCCATAACCTGAGCGACCTCGGCCAAGGTTGTCGGACAGATGTCGGGACAGTTCGTGAAACCGAAAAAGACCAGCAGATGCTTGCCCGGAAAATCGGCTTGGCTGCGCAACCGCCCATCGGCATCAGGAAGCGCGAAGATCGGACGAAACTCTGCCTGCTCGACGGAGGGTGATGACCGGTCGATGAAAACGACCGCAGCGCCAACGGCCATCAGCGCTACGGCAACCAATGCCCAAAGGCCCTTTTGAAGCTTGTTCAATCGCATGACACCTGCATCCGTTATTTCGTCATGCGGCCTAAAGCCTCTAGCCACATGAGCTTCAAGCTGGAAAGCTTTGCGTCACGCATTGGTGACACCATGATCAGGCCAGTACTGTGATCAGCAGATTCACGTTCAGTACGATGATGGTGATGGCGATCAACACGCACAGGGCGGTGAGCCATCGGGGCGAGACCATCGGACCCATCTTGGCCCGACTGGCCGTAAACATCACCAGGGGCACGATCGCGAAGGGCAGCTGGAATGACAGGACAACCTGACTGAGAATGAGCAGCTGACCCGTTCCTTCGCTTCCATAAATCAGGATCACCACTGTCGCGGGCAGGATCGCGAACCCCCTTGTGATCAGACGGCGCAACCAAGGTTGCAGCCTGAGTCTCACAAAGCCTTCCATGACGATCTGACCCGCCATGGTTGCGGTGACGGTCGAGTTCAGACCTGAACAGAGAAGTGCCAATCCAAACAGGATCGGGGCGATTTGCGACCCCAGCAAGGGTTCAAGAAGCAAGTGCGCCTTGTCGATTTCGGCGACATTCGTCTCTCCCACAGTATGAAAGGCCGCGGCCGCTAGGATCAGGATCGATGCGTTGATCGTTAAGGCAAACATCAGGGCAATCGTGGAATCCCAGGTTGCCAGACGAAGGGCTTCCCGCTTCGACGGCAGGTCCAACCCGTAGGCTCGGGTCTGTACGATGCCAGAATGCAGGTAGAGGTTGTGCGGCATGACGGTCGCCCCGATGATGCCGAGCGCCAGATACAACATGTCGGGATTGCCGATGATTTCCCGGCTTGGCGCAAAGCCTGCGATCACCGCACTCCATTCGGGATCGGCCTGCGCGATCAGAACCGCAAAGCAAGCGGTAATCGTCCCCAGCAAAGCGATGATGAAAGCCTCAACCCAACGAAAGCCTTTGTTCTGAAGCCACAGGATTAGAAAGACATCGGCTGCCGTGATGAAGATGCCAATTTCCAAAGGGATGCCGAACAGCAGGTTGAGGCCGATGGCGGTCCCGATCACCTCAGCCAGGTCGGTTGCGATGATGGCCAGTTCGGCAAAGATCCAGAGCGGTATGGACACCCACCGGGGATAGGCATCGCGACAAGCCTGCGCCAGGTCCCGCCCGGACGCGACGGCAAGGCGCGCACACAGCGATTGCAGCAGGATCGCCATGATGTTGGATAAGAGGGCGACGAACAGGAGAGTATAGCCAAACGCGGCACCGCCGGCCAAGGACGTCGCCCAGTTCCCAGGGTCCATGTATCCAACAGCAACCAGATAGCCCGGACCTATAAAGGATAGAAAGCGCCGGAAACGCGTCGTGCCGCCGCCAACGGCGATCGTGCGGAACACTTCCGACAGGGAGGGGGTGTCGCGCTCGTGGCGCCAGGCTCCGGGGGACATCGGCGCAACCTTCATTGAAAGGAAAAGTTAGCTGTGGCTAACAATCTACCCGTTGGCTTTACCCGTCAATCGATAAGTGCGACACTTGCAAGATGACCGCAGACAATCATGCCACCGCAACCGCCAGCGATACTGTGCACCCGGACAATCGGGCAGAGGCCTTCCATGGCGTCCGTGCTGCCCGGCGCAACGAGTTGGCCGAAGACTACGTCGAACTGATCGCAGAGCTGATCCATGAACAGGGTGAAGCCCGGCCGGTGGATATCGCCGCACGATTGGGGGTGCGCGCCCCGACGGTCACCAAGGCCCTGGATCGCCTGGCCCGTGAGGGGCTGATCACCCGCGAGCGATACAGGTCCGTCTTTCTGACAGAAGAAGGACGACGACTGGCATTGGAATGCCGCCGCCGCCATGCCATTGTGCTGCGGTTCCTGATCCGCCTCGGCCTGGATGCCGAGACGGCGGAACGAGATGCCGAAGGGATCGAGCATCACGTCAGTGAGCGCACACTGGCCTTGTTCGCGGCCTACGCCGATCGGGCCTAGGCCGCGCGGTCAGGATGCCTCCACGGCACTGCGCACATCCGCAAGCAGGCTGTCCATGCTGATATCCGTCATCTGGCGACCATTGAGAAAGAAGGTCGGTGTCTGGCGTACGCCGATCGCCGCGATATCGGCCGCGTCCTGATTGAGGATGCCGACGATATCGGGGGACAGACGGGCTGTCTGCGCCTTTTCCATATCCAGACCGGCCGCAGCCGCAATTTGCCATGCAAGGTCCATCCGCGGTGCGCCATGGACAGCCCATTCCGGCTGCCGTTCCAACAGCGCATCGAGGACAGGCTCGAACTTGTCCTGCATGCGCGCAGTCTCCAGGATGCGGACCGCCTCGTCGGACCCCTCGTGAAACACTGCGTAGCGCATCACGATGCGAACCTGATCGGGGAATTGTGCGCGAATGTCCTGAACGACCGGATGAAAGGCGCGGCAGGCCTCACAAGATGGATCGAAGAACTCGACCAGCGTGACCGGGGCGTCTTCTGGTCCAAAGCTGGGCGCGTGACCGCGGACCAGCATGTCCGTTTCCACAGCCGGGGCAGCAGCGGCCAGGGTATCCGCTTCGGCCTGACGATTGCGCGTCAGCACGAGCGCGCCGCCGGCAAAGGCGGCAATCCCGATGGCAGATGTTCCGATGAGTACGGTGCGGCGGTTCATGGGCGTTTTCCTTTCGACACGATGAGGCAGGCCAGAACGGCTGCAAAGGCGGCAAATGCAAGATAGGGGATGGGCAGGCTCAGGATTGTCTGCGCCTGGTCGGTGCAGGACGGGCCGTCCTTGGTGCAAGGCGCGATGCTCTGCGGGATCAGTCCCGCGTAAAGTCCCGAATGCCAGCCGGAAAGGACCAGCCCGGCCAGCGCCAGCGGCAATCCGTAGAGACGTGCCAGACCGTCACCGCGCCACAGCGAGACGGCCAGGACAGGCACTAGCGGAAACATGGCGATCCTTTGATACCAGCACAGGGTGCAGGGCATCTGCCCCAGTATCTCGCCGATGAACAGCGCGCCGAGCGTAGCGGCGAGTGCGACCAGAAAGGCGGTTGATATTGCGACATCAGTCCGGGACAGGCCCCGGGGTTCAGGTGCGGTCAAAAGAGAGTTCCTTCGAGCGGGAGGGACGGAGCATGGCTGTCAACACAAGCAAGGCGCCGAGGCTGATCGCGATGTCGGCCCCGTTAAAGGTCGGCCAGTGCCAATCACGCCAGTAGACATCCAGAAAATCGGTCACGGCACCTTGCCGCAGGCGGTCGATGATATTGCCCACAGCGCCACCCACGATCAGTGCGAGGCCTATGCCTTCGCGCCTCGTGTCCGCCCGGAAGGCCATTCCCGCAAAGATGATCGCCAGGGCACCTGTCAGGGCAACCATCAGCAAGGGACGACCTGCCATAAGGTCCGACATCATGCCGAAACTCGCCCCTTCGTTGAAACCAAGCGTCAGATTGAAGCCAGGAGAGACGGAATAAATTTCCCCGGGAGACAAGCTGCGCAGGACCGCGAGCTTGGTAATCTGATCGGCAGCCGCAGTAGCGACGATCATCGCCAGGATCAGAAACGTCTTCATTGCAGTGACCTTTCCCGGATGCCGATCCAGCGCGGAACGGACTGGCAATAGGTGTCGTAAGCAGGGCCTAGCGTCCGCCGCAATTCACGTTCTTCTGAGCGGACCTGAACAAGCGCCGAGGCTGCGAATAGCAGGACCCCCAAAATTGTCGGGATGGAGGGCACGACCAGAGCGGTTCCCAGCAGCAACATGAGCTGACCTACAAAAACCGGGTTGCGGCTGAAACCGAACAATCCACCCGTGACAAGTGCGCCGGTCGCGCCCTCGGCCACACCGATCCGCCATGACGCAGCCATCGACATCTGGGCGGCAAATGCCAGCATCGCGCCCAGGCTGGCCATGAACAGTCCCGCCAGACCGATCCACGCAGGATTTTGGAAAGCCCGCAGGGGATCCAGATCGCCCATGCTCGGCATGAGGCGCCATGCCGACGACCCAAGGAGGGCCAGAGCGAACGCAGCTCGGAAGCCTAGCGCTGCAAGACGGTCGCCGCCCGTGGCGTGACGGAACAACCAGACCGGACGATGCGCCTCCCGGGCATTGATCGCAGAGCCCCGGAAGAACAGGGCCAGATAGGCGCCAAGAAGAACCAGCGCTGCACTGCCCATTCCAGTCATCATCGCCTCAGCGCTTCTGTTCGGGATTGTAGCGCAAGAGGCGCAGGGCGTTCAGGGTCACCAGAACCGTCGCGCCCGTATCAGCCAGGATCGCGATCCACAGACCGGTTATGCCAAGAACGGTGGTGACCAAGAAAATAGCCTTTAACCCTAGCGCGATACTGACGTTCTGCCGGATATTAGCCATCGTGGCCCGCGCCAGCCGGATCTGGGCCGGAATGTCGGTCACCCTGTCGCGCAGGATGGCCGCATCGGCCGTCTCCAGCGCGACGTCCGTGCCGGAGCCCATCGCGACACCGATGCTGGCCTGTTTCAGGGCAGGAGCGTCATTGATGCCATCCCCGATCATCATGACGCCACCTTGAGCGTTCATGTCGCGAATGGCGGCCAGCTTGTCTTCAGGCATCATCTCGGCCTCGAAGCGGATATTGAGCCCTTCGGCGATGGCGGCAGCTGTGCGGGGGTTGTCGCCGGTCAGCATGATCGAGGAGATGCCCATTTCGGCCAGCTGGCGCACAGCCTCCGCCGCATCGCGCCGCAGTTCGTCACGCATGGCGATGAGACCGAGCGGGACACCTTTGCGATAGACGGCGACGGCGGTCTTGCCCTCATCCTCGAAGATGGTCGCCTGACGCAGGCCAAGACCGTCCAGGCCATCGTTCTCCGACGCATGCCGGGGTGAACTTACCCATGCCAGGGCATCTCCCACGGTCGCCTCGACCCCTCGTCCGGTCAGGGCGCGTGCATCGCGGGCGGGCAGGGGCGTGACGCCCGCCGTCTTGGCCCTGTCCAGGATCGCCACGGCGAGGGGATGGCTCGATCCGCTCTCGACGCCCGCGGCGACCTCCAGCAACTGCGCCTCAGTCGTGGTTCCCAACGTCACCAGGTCGGTGACCTGCGGACGTCCGTGGGTCAGCGTCCCGGTCTTGTCGAAGGCAACATGGGAAACCTTGGCCGCGGCCTCGATCACTGCGCCGCCCTTCATCAGCATTCCCCGGCGCGCGCCGGTGGACAGGCTCGATGCGATCGAGGCCGGAACCGAAATCACCAGCGCACAAGGGCAGCCGATCAGCAGGAGCGCCAGTCCACGATAAATCCAGGTATCCCATGACTGACCGAACATCAGCGGCGGGATCATGATGACAAGCGCCGAAACGGCGACGATGGCAGGCATGTACCACCGGCTGAACCGGTCGATGAAGCGTTCCGTGGGGGCGCGGGCTTCTTCCGCCTCCTCGACCAGCCGGATGATCCGGGAAATGGTGTTGTCCTCGGCCGCTTTCGTCACGGTGACCCGCAAGACCGCTTCCGTGTTGATCGAACCGGCAAAAACATTTTCGCCCGGGCCGCGGGTCCGGGGAATGCTCTCTCCGGTCACCGGGCTTTCATCGATCCCGGACGTGCCGTCTGAAATCTCTCCGTCTGCGGGGATCCGGTCGCCGGGACGGACCAGTACCGTCTGACCGATCGTCAGGCTAGACGCGGCAACCTCCCGGGTCACGCCGTCCACCTCCAAGAGCGCCGTTTTCGGGACCAGGTTCGCCAAGGCCCGGATGCCGTCTCTTGCTTTGCCTGCCGCAACACCCTCCAGGACCTCGCCTACGGCAAAGAGAAAGACCACCAAGGCAGCCTCTTCGGCGGCATTGATGAACAGCGCGCCCAATGCAGCGATGGTCATCAATCCCTCGATCGTGAAGATCTGACCCAACCGGGCAGCGACAAAAGCCCGACGCGCGACGGGGGCGACACCGATAAGGCAGGCCGCCACGAAGGCCCAGCTCCCGATCTGCGGGGCGATCAGCTCCATCGCCCAAGCCGCCGCCAACAAGAGCCCGGTCAGGATGACCAGCCTGCCCTTGCCAGTCTGGTACCATGCCTTGCCGCGGTCGGCAGGGTCGTCATGGACGTGACCGGGACTGCCGTGGCCGGAGTGGTCGGTCTTGGCCACAGCGGGGTGATCGGCGTGACTGTGGCCATGATGGCTCTCCGGCGCATTCCCCGGGATCACGAAATCCTTCTTTCCTGGCGCACGGGTCTGAATGCCGTATCCAAGGGCACGCACGGTTTTCTCGATCTTGTCCGTGTCGGTCAGGCGTTCATCAACGGTCAGGCGCAGGCGTTCGGACATGATGCCGATCTCCACATCCCTGACGCCAGGCAAGCGGGACACCGCGCCGCGCACCTTGGTCGCGCAGGAGGCGCAATCCATTCCGGACACCGTCCAGTCGCACAGGGTCATGCCGGGTTCATTCGTGATCGTCATCATTCTCTCCTCTGCAGAAAGCAGGGCCGTTGCCATCATCGATTCGGAGGTTTACTCCCTCTAGCAGCTATAGGTTCAAGGAGAATGTTCATGCTGACGATCGGAAAGCTGGGAACGTCGACGGGGGTCAAAGTGCCAACGATCCGCTACTACGAGCAAATCGGCCTGCTGCCCGAAGCCGAGCGCAGCGCCGGTAATCAGCGCCTTTATACGCACAAAGCCCATGAACGACTGGCGTTCATCCGACACGCCCGCGAGCTTGGCTTTTCCCTTGAGGCGATCCGCGACCTTCTGAGCCTGTCCGACGATCCCGATCAGCCCTGTGCGGCAGCCGACGCAATCGCCAAAGCGCAGCTTGCCGAGGTTGAAAGCCGTCTTGCCCGCCTGACGGCCCTGAAGACCGAACTTGAGCGCATGGTGGTCCAGTGCGCGGGTGACCGGATATCCGATTGTCGGGTCATCGAGGTCTTGGGCGATCATTCGCTGTGCGTTACGAACCACCCCACGATCGACGATGCCGGTCAGTGATTAGCTGGCGATGACAGAAACGGATGCTGGGAAGTAGAAGGCTCGGATGCAATCGGGATTAGATCAGAACTCCCGATCCCCTGACAAGACCGTGATCGAGGGGCATTTTTCTTGAACCTCTAGCTGCTTTAGGTCGCAGACACGCACGTGTCGATGACGAGAGGCGAGATACGGCATGAACCAACAAACGCTGCGACAATTCCAATGCTGACGGTCATTGCGGCTCTGATCGGTGGAGTGCGAGGGGTCCAGCGTGCGCGCGCCCTCGGCGGCACCCGACTGGACAGAGTTCAATATGCGGGTGGATACGCGATTGCTTTCGGCTTGGCCGGAACAATTGTCGGTGTCTGCATCGCCCGCCTTTTCGAACTGTAGACAACCTATCGATGCTGCGTGGGGAGCCTGCTCCCCAATGCCAGACCTTATTGCCTGACGGGAAACCAGACCTGATGATCTTGCAAGCCTTGCTGACTGCCGGCGCGATTGCCGTCACGACATCATCGCACGCCGAAACCCCGGCGGAACTGTCTCACCTCACCGAGGCAGTTGCCCCCATGTCGCGACATGAGGTCGTTCCGGGAGACACGTTGGATTCGATATTGTCGCATGCTGGTATCGGCGCACCTCTCCGGGCCGAGGCCGCACTGGCGATTTCAGATGTCTTCGACCTGTCGACCCTCAGCCCGGGGCAAATCCTCAGATGGAGTGTGTTTTCCGACGATCCCTCCCAACTTGCGCGTCTTTCGCTTCTGACCCAAGACGGAACGGACATCGTTCTGGATTTCACGAAACCCCTCGAAGCATCCTTGATCAAGACGGAGATCCTGCTTCGGGACCGCAGGGAAACTTTTATCCTGGACAGCTCTCTCTTTGAGGCGCTCGCCGCCCGCAACGCGCCCGAAAGTTTCGCAGTTGACCTGGCGGCGCTCCTGGCAGGCCAGATCGACTTTCGGGACCTTGAGGGAACCGAGCGTATCGCATTGATGTGGAGCGAAAGTATTCTGCCTGATGGAACAGTCGTGGGTGAACCGCAACTCGCCTATGCGCGGGTTGAAAAGAACACGGACATCTTCGAGCTCGTGACCGGCTCGGTTGAAGAGCCCTTCATCCTGTTTCGGAATGGTGCGCAGGTCCAGCAGTCCGCGCGGCCTGTCGCGGGAGCCCGGCTGTCTTCGGTCTTCGGCAAACGCCGGCACCCCGTGCTTGGCACGCAACGAATGCACACGGGGGTCGATTACGCCGCACGGACCGGAACGCCGGTCAGCGTCACCGGCGCAGGAACGGTCGTGTTTGCAGGAACCATGCGGGGATATGGTCGGACGATCGATGTCGATCATGGCGGGGGCGTCTTGACCCGCTATGCGCATCTTTCGCGTTTTGCCGCAGGGATCGCTCCAGGTGTCGAGCTGAACACCGGGGCCAGAATCGGTGACGTGGGCGCAACCGGCCTCGTCAGTGGACCTAACCTTCATTACGAAGTTCGCATCGACGGCAAGCCAACGGATCCCATCAAGAAAACACCGGCGCCCCGAACAGCGATCGCCAAACCGACTGACCGCGTCATGCTGACAGTTGCGCGTCTCTCCACCGGCTACTTTCTTCGCGACTACTCGGAAGCGGAAAGCTGATGGCATTCAAACATCTTCATCGGCCGGATCGAGAGGCATAAAATGATCAAACTGACACGACGCGCCATGATGATGGCAGCCGCAGCAAGCGGTCTGCCGTCTCTATCCTGGGCTGAAAGCCGCCCTGCCATCCATGTCGTGGAGGGCAGCGGCTGCGAATGCTGCAAACAGTGGACCAATTACCTGCGGGAGAACGGTTTTCAGGTCACGAGTGAAGAGCGGTTTGGCACCTTGCTGATGCAGCACAAGATCGATCTGGGCGTACCGATCGAACTGACATCCTGTCATACCGGCAGCGTCGATGGCTACTTCCTGGAAGGACATGTCCCTGCTGACGATATCCGGCGCTTGCTCCAAGAGCGCCCTGAAGCTCTCGGCCTGACTGTTCCAGGAATGCCTTACGGAAGTCCCGGCATGGGCCCGGAAACAAAGCGCGACGCATACGATGTCCTGCTTGTTCGCCAAGACGGTACCAGTGAAGTGTTTACCCGCTATCCTGAAGCATCATAAAAAACATCCGAGCAGGAAACAGATAGATGCCAAACTTCTCCCGGCGCCATGCCTCGCTGGCTTTGCTTGCTCTTCTCGCTGCATGTGGAAAATCAGCGCCGTCAACGACGCCGGCAAGAGGAGCGGTACCTCAGTTCAAACGGTACTCAGGGCCCCCTGTCACTCAGGTCGTGGTCAACAAGGCTGAGCGGCGGATGTTTCTGTTGAACGGGCAGACCGTTCTGAGATCGTATAACTTTGGCCTCGGCAACCAACCGCTCGGCCCAAAGCAATTCGAGGGCGACGGAAAAACGCCCGAGGGGCTATACTACATCGACCGTTTCAACCCACGGAGCCGATATCACCTATCGGTGGGCATATCCTATCCAAATGAACAGGATAAAGCTTATGCGGCTCAATTCGGTCGAAGTGCGGGCAGCGATATCATGTTCCATGGCCGCGGCCCCGAAGGCAATGTCTTCGCACCGAAGAACCGGGACTGGACCGCAGGCTGTCTGGCATTGACTGACCAGGAAATAGAAGACGTCTATGCAATGTTGCAGCCCGGAATTCCAGTTATGATCTATCCCTAGCAGCCTGATCATTGGCTAAACAGAGAGTCACAAAGCTCGTAGCGGTACTCATCGAATATCAGCTAACGGTGCCCACCCTAAATACAGAGTGAGCACCTTAGTTTTCAGGATTTAGAACACCGTGACCTGTGTGCCGATTTCAGCAACCTCAAAAAGGCGGGCAACATGCTCGTTATAAAGGCCATAACATCCAGATGACGATTTTCTCCCGATCTTCCGCGTGTCGTGCGTGCCATGAACAAGATAGGCGGGCCATGACAAGTATAGCCCGTACGCACCGAGGGGATTTTCAGGCGCGCCGCCCTCAACCCGCTGCGGCAGATTTGGGTCCTTCTCACGCATGCTGGCCGTAGGTGTCCAAGGCGGATTTTTGACTTTCCTGACAATTTCGGCCTGGCCCCGTCGCGTCAGATCTTCTGTCATCGGGATCGAGCAAGGAAATACAAAATTAACATTCTCGTCAGCCGACCAATAATACACAGCACGCGACGTGACATCCGCAAGAATGACACCCTTGCCAAGGGTCGGATAGAACTCACGCCAATGGCGCGATCTGAAGGAAGACATGTTGCGCTCTGGCGCACTGCTCGAATTGGACAGGAACGGCGCTGGCGGGTTTCCGTCAATGGGTTGTCCAGTATAGGTGTCGAAACTCTGACCCAAGGCCGTTCCGGCAGGAATAGCAATGCCGGCAGCTGTCAATCCTTGGAGAAAGGCTCGCCGAGTTCTGGAGGTGGGGTACATAAATGCTTCTGCCTCTATGATCAGGTTGCTCATCACGTTCAGTGTTATCCGAAAACCGTAGGGCGATATAGACGATCCATGTGAAGATCTCTGTGGCGTGGGATCGTCGCCACACGCACAGCATTATGATCGCAACCAAAAGGCAAGAAGCTTGAATTAATGCTGTGGAACATATTAACTGATAAGAACGGTAATAATAAACTAGAGCGTGTTGCGGCTTTCCCGATTCAGGATACCCCTGTGGCTTGATCTGTGATTCCCTGCCTGCATGACAG
>NZ_VDDD01000007.1 GCF_006151785.1 Paracoccus marcusii | reverse complement strand
GCCACGCGGCGCGCCGGGATCGCCGGCTGCTCCTCGGCGGCGGCACCGACCTGCGGGTTCTGGGTCAGCGGCGCAGCCATGCCGCGGCGGGGCGAGGGAACCTCGGCCACCGCGACGGCGGCGTCGATGCCGGTCGCCACGACCGAAACGCGGATCGTGCCGTCCATGTCGGGGTCCAGGGTCGAACCGACGATGATGTTGGCATCGGCGTCCACCTTGTCGCGGATGACGTTGGCCGCCTCGTCCAGTTCGAACAGGGTCATGTCATAGCCGCCGGTGATGTTGATCAGCACGCCGCGCGCGCCGTTCAGGCTGATCTCGTCCAGCAGCGGGTTGGCGATGGCACGCTCGGCGGCTTCCTGGGCGCGGTTCTCGCCCGAGGCCTCGCCGGTGCCCATCATGGCCTTGCCCATCTCGTCCATCACCGACCGCACGTCGGCAAAGTCCAAGTTGATCAGGCCCGGCTTGACCATCAGGTCGGTCACGCCCTTGACGCCCTGGTACAGCACGTCGTCGGCCAGCGCGAAGGCGTCGGTGAAGGTGGTCTTTTCGTTGGCCAACCGGAACAGGTTCTGGTTCGGAATGATGATCAGCGTGTCCACGACCTTCTGCAGGGCCTCGACGCCCTCCTCGGCCTGGCGCATCCGCTTGGTGCCCTCGAACTGGAAGGGCTTGGTCACGACGCCGACGGTCAGGATGCCCATCTCGCGCGCGGCCTGCGCGATGATCGGCGCCGCACCGGTGCCGGTGCCGCCGCCCATGCCCGCGGTGATGAAGCACATATGCGCGCCCATCAGGTGATCGACGATATCCTCGATCGTCTCCTCGGCGGCCTTGGCGCCGATCGTGGGCTTGGCGCCCGCGCCCAGACCCTCGGTGACCTTGGGCCCGATCTGGATGCGCGAGGTCGCACGCGACTGCTGCAGCGCCTGCGCGTCGGTGTTGGCGACCACGAACTCGACCCCGTCGAGCTGCTTCTGAATCATGTTGTTGACGGCGTTGCCACCTGCGCCACCGACACCGAAGACGGTGATGCGCGGCTTCAGCTCTTCTTCGTCATTCATCATCAGATTGAGGTTCATGGTGTCCGCCTGTTACCGCTGCTGCATTGGGGAGGCGGGTGTACCGCTCGAATCCCGTTTCTTAATGGTTACCGTAACAATTGGCACCAGTTCCGTCACCCGAAAAAGCCGGGCGTTTCGCAAAATCTGGAGGGGCTACCCTTGAAATAGGCGGCATCTTGCCATGTCTTCCGAATGTGGTGGGAAAACCCTTGCCACCCCCCAGAACCAAGGTGGTGCAATCACCAGTTGTTCTTGAACCAGCGATAGGCGCGACGCAGGCTGCGCGCGGGATAGCGGTCGGCCGGCATCTCGAAATCCCACCATTCATCCTGCGGATGTGCGGCGAACAGCGCCAGGCCCACGGCGCTGGAAAAGCTGGGATCGGTCAGCTGATGGGCCAGACCGTCGATGCGCAGCGGCCGCCCGCAGCGCACGTTCGGACCCAGGATGCGCGTCGCCAGCCCGTCCAGGCCGGGGATCTGGCTGCCGCCCCCGGTCAGCACGATCTGCTGGCTGGGCATCCAGTCGAACCCGGCCGCGTCCAGCACCTCGCGGACATGCTCCAGCATCTCCTCGACGCGGGGGCGCATCACGCCGATCACGTCGGCGCGGCTGACCTGGCGGCGGTCCGCCTCCCAGTCCCCGGTTTCTCCGCCGACCTCGATCATGTCGCGGTCGTCGCGGCCCGTCGCCTCGACGCCCCCGTTCAGCGTCTTCAGGCGCTCTGCCACGGGCAGGCTGACACGCAGACCCTGGGCGATGTCCTGGGTGATCAGGTTGCCCCCGATGGGCACGTGATCGGAAAAGATCATGTGCTTCTTGACGAAGATCGACACGCCGGTGCCGCCACCGCCGAAATCGACACAGGCCGCGCCCAGCTCCTGCTCATCCTCCACCAGCGACGCGCGGGCCGAGGCATAGGGCGCCGAGGCGATCCCCGCCAGTTCAAGGTCGCAGCGCCGGATGCACTGGACCAGGTTGCCGATGGAATCGCCGTCCACGGTCAGCACATGCATGTCGCAGAACAGCTTGTTGCCCAGATGGTCGCGCGGGTCGGCCAGGTTGCTGCGGTTGTCGACCGCGAAATTCACCGGCTGCGCGTGCAGCACCTCGCGGCCGCGGCCGAAATCGGGGGCGTCGCAGGCGGCCAGCACGGATGCCACGTCATGTTCGCCGACCTTGCCGGATTCCAGCACGATCTCTCCGGCCAAGCCATACGAGGCCGGCCGGCCGCCCGACAGGCAGGCGATGACATGATCGACGCGCACGCCCGCGACCTTCTGCGCGGCGGCGACGACCGTGCGGATCGCACGCTCGGTCTCGGCCATGGTTTCGATCTCGCCGCGGCGCATCCCGCGCGACCGGGTCGATGCCGCGCCGATCACGCGGAAATTGACCTGCCCCGCCATCGGGCCCACGCCGTCGGTTTCCCGGAAGGTGCCGTTGCCGTCGATGCGCAGGACAAGGCAGGCGATCTTGGACGTGCCGATGTCCAGGATGCCGATCACGCCCCGCTGCAGGGCCGCCCGGCGGATGTTACGCATCGCGCGTTGCGTCTGATACAGGTCCACCATTCCTCAGCCCTCCGTCTTCTTGTCATCGGGCAGCACGCTGCCATCGGGTCCCAGCAGCGGCAGGCCGCGTGCGGTGCGTATCGTGTTGCGCGCATCGATCCCCAACCGCAGGACGGGCCGCGTCGGGTCGCGCAGATCGACGATGGTGATGTCGCGGCCCAGCATGTCCTCGGCCCGGTCCATCGCGATCGCGGCCTCCAGCGCGATCACCGCACCGGTCTCGGGCAGCAGGATGCGCTGGCCGTGATCCAGCACCAGGTCCCACCGCCGTTCGCCGCGCCGCACCAGGCCGCGCACGCGGGGCAGGATCGGACCCGCGGCGTCGAACAGGGCCAGCGCCTCGGTCGTGGCCAGGTCCGCCCCCTCTCCGGTGATCAGCGGCAGGTCGGCGCGCACCTCGCGCGAGGTCAGGCTGGCCACGCGATGACCGCCGGCGTCCAGCATGTCGATGCCGCGCGCGTGGCGCCACAGGATCGCGGGTTCGCGTTCCTTGACCACCGCCGACAGGATGCCGCCCGGCTTGATGCGCAGGTCGATGGATTCGACCGCGTCCAGCTGCAGCACCTGCAGGCGCAGCGCCGCCAGATCGATGTCGAAGCTGGAGGCCGGCAGATCCACCGGCAGCATCGCGCGAAGGGCGCGGTCCACCACCGGGGTCGCCCCCTCGATCGTCATGATGCGGACCTGGAATTCGTCGCGGCTCTGGACCTTGGTCACCACGCTGGCGACGGTGTCGTTAAGCGCGGCGCGACGGTCCTCGTCGGCCAGCCACAGCCCCCCGATCATCGCGATGGCAAAGGCCGGAAGGCCCACGCGCAGCACCCGGCGGTACAGCGGCGTCAGCCACATCCGTTCCAGGCGGTACTTCAGGCGCGACGGCGCGGGGTCGCGGCGCTGCCGCGCGGCGGGCGGGGTGATCTGCTTTCCGGGACGGTGATCGATCACGACCGGCACAGCGCGTCCTCCACCATCCAGCGCATCAGCGCGGGAAAGTCGATGCCGGCATGGGCCGCCTGTTCGGGGGCCAGACTGGTCGGCGTCATGCCGGGCTGGGTGTTCAGCTCCAGGATGATCAGCCCGTCCACGCCGCGCGTCTCGTCCCACCGGAAATCGGTGCGCGTCAGGCCGGTGCAGCCAAGCGCCTTGTGCGCGCGCACGGCCATCTCCAGGCAGGCGGCGCGGATGTCGTCGGGAATGTCCGCGGGGATCACGTGGCGCGACCCGCCGACGGTGTATTTCGCGGCGTAATCGTACCAGCCGCTGGTCAGGATCTCGGTCACGTCCAGCGCGCGGTCGCCCATGACCGTGGTCGTCAGCTCCCGCCCGGGGGCATAGGTCTCGACCATCACGCGCTCGGGCATGTCGGCGGACAGCGCGGGCGGCTGGTTGGCGCCGTCATGGACGATATAGACGCCGACGGACGATCCCTCGTCATTGGGCTTGACCACATAGGGGGGCGGAATGACGTGGCGCAGGCGCACCTCGGCGGCGTCGGCGATGACGCTCTCGACCACGGGCAGGCCGGCGGCGCGGAACGCCTGCTTGGCGCGCGTCTTGTCCATCGCCAGCGCCGAGGCCAGCACACCCGAATGGGTATAGGGAAGGTCCAGCCAGTCCAGGAGGCCCTGGACGCATCCGTCTTCTCCCCACCGGCCATGCAGGGCGTTGAAGACGACGTCGGGTGCGGCATCGGCCAGACGCCGGACGATCTCGTCCCCGCGCGCGGCGCCAAGATCGATCTCGGTTACCTGATATCCCGCCACCCGCAGCGCATCTGCGCATTCGCGTCCCGACGACAACGACACCTGGCGTTCAGCCGAGGGTCCGCCCATCAGAACAGCGACCGAGTGGGCTGTCCTGCTCGACCTGCCCGCCACTTTTCGCCTTTCGTGCCCGGTTGATCCGGGCTTGATCTGGTCCGCGCCCCCTTGAACGGAGGCGTCATGTCGCATCAGGTTACAAGCAAAGCGCGAACCGCAAAAGCTCAATTTCGGCTGTCTGCGCAGAATGTTGCGCAGCGGGCGTCAGTCCGTGTCGGGACCGGGGTCGCCGATGCGGATGACCTCCCATTGCAGGTCGTGGCCGCTCTCCTCCAGCACGCGGCGTCGGACCAGTTCGCCCAGGGCCTCCAGCTCGGCTGCGGTCGCGCCGCCAGTGTTCAAAAGGAAATTCGGATGCTTTTCCGACATCTGCGCGCCGCCCCAGCTGTGTCCGCGCAGCCCCGCCCGGTCGATCAGCGACCATGCCTTCAGGTCGTGCACGTCATCCGCCTGCCCGGTCGAGCTGAACCCCGCCGGGTTGCGAAATGTCGAACCGGCGCTGCGTTCGCGGGTGGGCTGGCTTTCGTCGCGCCGTGCCAGCTGATCGGCCATCTTGGCGTGCAGCCGGTCGGGGTCGCCCGGCGCGGCACGCAGCCGGGCACTGGTGATCACCCAATCGGCCGGCAGATGCGTCTCGCGATAGCCGAAACGCAGATCGGCGGGCGTCAGCGTGACGCGTGCGCCCTGCCGCGTGACGGCCTGCGCGTCGATCAGGTGGTCGGCCACATAGCTGCCATAGCAGCCCGCGTTCATCCGCACCGCGCCGCCGATGCTGCCCGGGATCGTGCGCAGGAAGGTCAGGTCCAGCCCCGCCTCCGCCGCCCGCCGCGCGACCTGTGCGTCCAGCGCCGCGGCACCCGCGGTGACGGTGTCGCCGTCGATCTCGACGCTGTTGAAGGCGCGGCCAAGGCGGATGACCACGCCGCGGATGCCGCCGTCGCGCACGATCAGATTGCTGCCCACGCCCATCGGAAAGACCGGGACACCGGGGTCCAGCGCGGCAAGGAAATCAGCCAGGTCATCCTCGTCCGCGGGCTGGAGCAGCCAGTCGGCGGGGCCGCCGACGCGCAGCCAGGTCAGGCCGTCAAGGGTTCTGTCGGGGATCAGGCTGCCGCGGGGGGTGGGAAGGTCGATGCTCATGGCCTTGGGTGGTAGCCAGCGGCGCCCCGCCCGTCAACCGCGGGACTAGAGGACCAGCGTCGCCGCGGCGGCCAGACCCGCGACCAGCATCGACGCCAGCGTCAGGACGATCTGGGGGCTGCGCCACGCCAGGCGGTGGCCGCGGATCCGCGCCAGTGCCAGCCCGGTCACCATGCCCAGCAGTGCGGGCAGGACGGTAAAGCTTTGCGCGACGACGGCCGCCAGATCGTGAAAGCCCCCCTGCCCCTGCGCCGCCCGAAACAGCTGCAGCGCGATCGCCGCCAGCAGTGCCGCCAGGACCAGCAGCGGCCAGCGCAGCTGCAGCCGCGCGCTGCCCCAGGCGATGACGCCCGCGCCCGACAGGCACAGGCCCGCGATGATCCAGGGATTCATCGCTGTCCTTCGGCGGTGTTCATGGGCGCGGGCGTGGGCAGCCGCGCCGCGCGGCGCCGCGCGGTCGGACGGCCCAGCAGCATCAGCAGACCCAGTCCAAAGCCCAGAACGCCCAGGCCCGGTCCCCATTCCAGCGTCAGCCAGCCCAGAACCGGGACGCCTGCCAGCACCAGGACCCAGCTGGCGCGTCGCTGCCAGCGGCGGTTCAGGCGCGGGGTCAGGCAGGCCAGCATCAGCCAGACCGCCGCCCCCGCCAGCGCCAGCAGCGGCAGGATCGCAAGATCGGGCGTGGCCGTCACGCGGCCTGGCCCTGCAACCGCGCGGGCAGCCCGTTGGCCCAGGTCGAGATCGTGCCCGCCCCCAGGCAGACCACCATGTCACCGGGCCGCGCCTGTTCGCGGACCAGTCGCTCCAGGTCGTCCTCGGACAGGATGGCGCGGGCGTGGCGGTGGCCGTGGGCGATCAGCCCCGCCACCAGGTCATCGCGCGAAGCGCCGGGAATGGGCTCCTCTCCGGCGGAGTAGACGTCGGCGATGGCGACCACGTCGGCCTCGTTGAAGCAGGTGCAGAAATCCTCGAACAGGTTCGACAGGCGCGAATAGCGGTGCGGCTGGTGGACCGCGATCACGCGGCCGGTGCTGGCCTGGCGCGCGGCCTTGAGGACGGCGGCGATCTCCACCGGGTGGTGGCCGTAATCGTCGATGATGGTCACGCCGTTGATCTCTCCGATGCGGGTAAAGCGGCGACCGACCCCGCCGAATTTCGCCAGCGCGGTGCGGATCTCGGATTTCTTGATGCCCAGGTGGCGTGCGACGGCCACGGCCGCCAGGCAGTTCGAGACGTTGTGATCGCCCGGCATGGGCAGGGTGCAGCCCTCGATCATCGGGATCGGACCGTCGGTCGCCTCGCCCTGCAGCGCGATGTCGAAATGCGCGATGCCCTTGTCATAGGTCAGGTTCATCGCCCGCACGTCGGCCTGCGCGTTGAAGCCGAAGGTCACCACACGGCGATCGGTCAACCGACCCACCAGCGCCTGCACCTCGGGATGGTCGGTGCAGCAGACGGCCAAGCCGTAGAACGGCACCGAGGACGCGAAGTTGGTGAAGGCCTGGCGCAGCGCATCGAAGTTGCCCCAATGCTCCATGTGTTCGGGGTCGATGTTCGTGACGATCGCGATGTCGGCGGGCAGGCGGTTGAAGCTGCCGTCGGATTCGTCGGCCTCGACCACCATCCACTCGCCCGCACCGGCCCGCGCGTTCGAGCCATAGGCGTGGATGACGCCGCCGTTGATGACCGTGGGGTCCAGCCCGCCCGCATCCAGCAGGGTCGCGACCATCGTGGTGGTCGTCGTCTTGCCATGCGTGCCGGCGATGGCGATGTTCGATTTCAGCCGCATCAGTTCGGCCAGCATCTCGGCCCGGCGCACGATGGGCAGGCCGCGCAGGCGCGCCTCCTCCAGCTCGGGGTTGCCCTTCTTGATCGCGGTCGAGATGACGATGACGCCTGCGCCCGCGACGTTCTCGGCGCGCTGGCCCTCGAAGACGGTGGCGCCCAGGGTCTCCAGCCGGTCGGTGATCTTGGATTTCTTGGAATCGCTGCCCTGGACGCGATAGCCCAGGGTCAGCAGCACCTCGGCGATGCCCGACATGCCGATGCCGCCGATGCCCACGAAATGGATGGGGCCCAGCTCTCCGGGCAGTTTTGTCGCTGCGTTCATCGCGTGATCTCCTCGACGAGGTCGTACAGGCGGCGCGCCGCATCGGGGCGCGCCAGGGTCAGGGCCGCCTGCGCCATGGCCGTGGCCTGGGCGGGGTCCGTCAGGATCGCGCGGATGTCGCGCGTGAGGCTGTCCGCGTCAAGCACGGATTCGGGATGGACATGCGCCGCGCCCGCATCGGCCAGCGCCTGCGCATTCGCGGTCTGGTGATCGCCGGTGGCGGCGGCAAAGGGGATCAAGATCGCCGGGCGGCCGATCACGGTGATGTCGGCCAGCGACGATGCGCCCGACCGGCTGATCACCAGATGCGCGGCCGCGATGCGGTCCGGCACGTCGGTGAAGAAGGGCTGAACCTCGGCCGCGATGCCGGCTGCGGCATAGGCAGCCGTGACCTGATCGGCATCCTCGGGACGGGCCTGGTGGCTGACCTGCAGACGGGCGCGCAGGTCCGCAGGCAGGCCGGCGATGGCGGCGGGCACGACCTGCGACAGGACGCGCGCCCCCTGGCTGCCGCCGATGACGAGCAGGTTCAGCGCCCCCTCGCCCGGCGCGACATAGGGGCTGGCGGCCCGGTCCAGGACCGCGCCGCGGACCGGGTTGCCAACGTGCTGGCCCGAAATGCCCTGCGGCAGGATCGTGGGCCAGGTGCCGCAGGCCACGCGGTGCACGCGCGCCGCGAACATCCGGTTCACCCGACCCATGACGCCGTTCTGTTCGTGGATCATCCGCGGCAGGCCCATCAGATGCGCCGCCGACAGCGCCGGGATGGTCGGATAGCCGCCGAACCCGATCACGACCGACGGGCGGTCGCGCCGGAAGGCCCGGCGGGCGGCCAGCACCCCGGCTGCGATCTTGAACGGTGCCGCCAGCTTGCCCGACAGCCCGCCGCGCGCGGTGGTCGCGGATTTCACGACCTGGCGCTCGACCGCGTCGGGGAAGCCGCCGGCATAGCGCGCACCGCGGTCATCTGTAGACAGCTTGACGCGCCAGCCCTGCGCCAGCAGCAGCTCTGCCAGGGCCTGGGCCGGAAACATGTGGCCGCCGGTGCCTCCGGCGGCGATCAGGGCAAGGGGGGCGGCCATCAGCGGGACCGGCGCAGGATTTCGGCGAACTCGCCCTGCGGACGGGTGCGGGTCAGCGCCAGCAACATGCCAAGCGCAATGCCGGACGCGATCATGGACGAGCCGCCATAGCTGACGAAGGGCAGCGTCATGCCCTTGGCGGGCAGCAGGCGCACCGCGACGCCCATGTTGATCAGCGCCTGCACGCCGAAGGCGCAGGCCAGGCCCGTGCCGGCGATGCGGGCGAAAGGATCGCGTTCCCGCACCAGCCGCAGCAGCGAGCGCATGACGATGGTCATGTAGAGGAGGATGATCGCCAGGACCATGATGAAGCCGTATTCCTCGGCCGCGACGGCGATGATGAAGTCGGTATGCGCATCGGGGAGCGACCATTTCACCGTCCCCTCGCCCACGCCGACGCCGAAGAAGCGGCCTTCCTGGATGGCGTTCGTGGCAAAGTAGATCTGGGTGTTCGCGTCGATTTCCGATGACAGGAAGCTGTTGATCCGGCGGGCAAAGTGTTCGGACGCGTTATAGGCGAACAGACCGCCCATCCCGGCCAGTCCCGCGACGCAGACGATCAGGATGACCGGCGACCCGGCGACGAAATACATCACCAGCCACGAGAACAGCACCAGCGAGGCCTGGCCGAAGTCGGGCTGCAGGGCCAGCAGGATGACGATCGTCATCGCGGCGCCGAAGGAATAGATCCGCCCCGGAGGGCCGCCCGGTTCCTGCGCCGAGGCCATGAACCACGCGCAAAGCGCCACGAAGCCCGGCTTGAGGAATTCCGACGGCTGCACCGACACGAAGCCGAGCGACAGCCACCGCGTCGCGCCCTTTCCGAAGTCCGTGCCGATGATCGGCAGGGCCAGGATCAGCATGAAGGACACGGCAAAACCCAGAACGCCGATGCGGCGGATCTGGCGGGGGGTCAGCATCGAGATGACCAGCATCACGAACAGGCCCATTCCCCCGAACACCATCTGTCGCTGGACATAGTAGAACCGCGGCAGGTTGTTCTTTTCTGCCAGGGGCACCGATGCGGCCAGCCCCAGCAGAAGACCGATGGCGAACAGGCCAAGGACGCAGGTCAACGACCATTTGTCCAGGGTTCGCCACCAGCGTGGAAGAATCGGGTCGCCCGCCCGAACGGGCGTCGTGCCGAAGACCATCTCGGTCATGGGAATACCGCCGTCACTGCCTCTGTCCTGTCCGGTTTGCCCGGATCTGGGCACAAGGATAGCGCGATTGTCGCAGGCGCGCTACCACAGATTGTCCGCGGGGCGGGGCGCGCGCCGCAACGTGATCGCGCAACGGGGCCGGAGCCCGCAAGCGGCCTCCGGCGCGCTGCCGCCCGGCCCCGTGTCGGCTGTGCGGTTCAGCCCAGGGTGGCCAGGGCGGGGAACGTCTCCAGCAGCCAGAAGCTGAAGGCAGAGAAGGCACCGGTCAGCAGCATGACACCCACGACGACCAGAAGCGCGCCCATGACGCGTTCGATGGTCTTGAGGTACGGCTTGACGCGGTTCATCAGGCCGATGGCCCGGTTGATGAAGATTGCGGCCAGCAGGAACGGGATCCCCAGCCCAAGGGCATAGACCGCCAGCAGTGCGGTTCCGCGGGACAGTTCGCCCCCGGTGGCCGCAAGCGACAGGATCATGCCCAGTTGCGGGCCGATGCAGGGCGTCCAGCCAAAGGCGAAGGCCAGCCCCAGCACATAGGCGCCCAACGCGCCGCCGCCCTGCTGGCCCGATTGCAGCCGGGCCTCGTGGTCCAGAAGGGGGATGCGGATGACGTGCAGGAAATGCAGGCCCATCACCACCACCATGACACCGGCGACGCGGGCCAGGATGTCTTGGTACTGCAGAAAGGCGCGTCCGAAGGCCGACGCGGCAAAGCCCATCACAAGAAAGACCGTCGACAGGCCCAGCACGAAGAACAGCGCGGGCACGACGGCGCTGCGTTCGCGGGTCTTCAGCCCGTTCACCCCCACCCCGGTCATGTAGGCCAGATAGGGCGGCACGATCGGCAGCACGCAGGGCGACAGGAAGGACAGGACACCCGCCAGCAACGCCACGAAGGCGGCAGGCAGGAAGGCGGCGGTGGCGAGTTCGATTCCCAACATCGCGACACCTTAGCGGGTGGGGATGCAAAGGACAGGGGCCATGGCGTCACGGATGCGTGGGCCGGATGGCAAAAGGGGCGCGGTGTTGCCACCGCGCCCCTGGTTCAGCGAACCTTACCGGCCCGACCACCATCCGCGCCGCTTGGAGGGCGCGGCCTCGGCGACGGGTTCGGGCTGGGCCTCGGCCCGCGGTTCGGGCTCCGCGGATGCCGCATCGACCGGGGCCGCGGCAGTCTCGACCAGCGCCTCGGCTACCGCTTCGGCGGCGACGGGGGCGGCGTTCAGGCCGGGCAGCGCATCGGCGCGGGCATCCTGGCTGTCCTGCAGATCCACGACCTCGGCCAGGGGCTGCGCATCGACCGGCTTTCTGGACCGCGACCGGCCGCGCGAACGCGTCCGGGTGCGACCGGCAGGAGCCTCCTCCTCGGCCTGGGGCGCATCGGCCTCGGGCTGATCATCGGCAGCAGCGGCAACCGGTTCGGCGGCGGCGGCGGGGGCTGCCACGTCCTCGTCGGACTGGTCCTCGCCCTCGTCGTCCTGATCGTCATCGGCGCGCAGATCCTCGCCCTCGGGACGCTCGCCGGATTTCCGGCGACGACGACGACGGCGGCGACGCGACCGACCCTCGCCATCCGCGTCCGCATCGGCAGGACGCTCGGCGCGCGGCTCGGCGGCGGGTTCGGACGCCTCGACGGCCTCGGCAACCGGCTCCTCCTGCGGCTCGGCGACGTCCAGGTCCTCCTCCTCGTCGATGCTGGCCATCAGCTCGGCATTGACGCCCAGGGGAACGTGGCTGGGCTCGGGCAGCACGCGGGTCGCGGTCTTGAACTTCTCGATCGCGAAGTCCGGGGACACCAGTGCCGGGTCAGCCTCGACGCGCACGGACAGGCCGTAACGCGCCTCGATGCCCGCGACATGCTCGCGCTTGGCGTTCATCAGGAAGTTGGCGACGGCGACGGGCGCCTTGACCAGAACCTCGCGCGAACGCTTGCGGGTGCCCTCGTCCTCGATCGCGCGCAGGATGGTCAGCGCCAGGCTGTCATCGCTGCGGATCAGGCCGGTGCCGTGGCAATGCGCACAGGGCTGCGTGGTCGATTCCAGCATGCCGGGGCGCAGGCGCTGGCGCGACATCTCCATCAGGCCGAACCCCGAGATGCGGCCGATCTGGATGCGGGCGCGATCGGATTTCAGCTTGTCCTTGATACGCTTCTCCACGGCGGCGTTGTTGCGACGCTCGTCCATGTCGATGAAGTCGATGACGATCAGCCCGGCCAGGTCGCGCAGGCGCAGCTGGCGGGCGACCTCGTCTGCGGCCTCAAGGTTGGTCTTGAGCGCGGTCTCCTCGATCGAGCCCTCCTTGGTGGCCCGTCCCGAGTTCACGTCGATGGCGACCAGCGCCTCTGTGATGCCGATGACGATGTAGCCGCCCGACTTCAGCTGCACGACCGGGTTGAACATGCCCGCCAGATAGCTTTCGACCTGGAAGCGCGCGAACAGCGGCATCTGGTCCTGGTAATGCTTCACGCTGTCGGCATGCGTCGGCATGATCATCTGCATGAAGTCGCGCGCCTGCTGATAGCCGCGCTCGCCCTCCACCAGCACCTCGTCGATGTCCTTGGAATACAGATCGCGAATGTTGCGCTTGATCAGATCGCCTTCCTCATAGATGGCGGCCGGTGCGATCGACTTGAAGGTCAGGTCGCGGATCTGCTCCCACAGGCGCAGCAGGTATTCGTAGTCGCGGCGGATCTCCATCCGGGTGCGCTCGCTGCCCGCGGTGCGGATGATCAGGCCGGCGCCCTTGGGCACATCAAGTTCGCCCGCGATGTCCTTGAGTTTCTTGCGATCCGCGGCATTGGTGATCTTGCGGCTGATGCCGCCTCCACGCGCGGTGTTGGGCATCAGGACGCAGTAGCGGCCGGGCAGCGACAGATAGGTAGTCAGCGCGGCACCCTTGTTGCCACGCTCCTCCTTAACGACCTGCACCAGCATGATCTGGCGGACCTTGACGACCTCTTGGATCTTGTAGCGGCGCGCACGCGGCTTTCGGGGTGCGCGGACCTCCTCGGTCACGTCCTCGTCGGCGACCGATTCGATCTCGTCGTCCTTGTCGGTCGCATCCTGGCCCGCGTCGTCGGTCGTCGTCTCGTCCGAGGCATCGACCGCCTCGGCGCGGGGCTTGCGGCGCGAACGGCCACGCTCCTCCTCGGCCTCCTGGGCCTCGGCATCGGCGCGTTCCTCGGCCTTCAGCGCCTCGCGGTCGGCCGCGGGGATCTGGTAATAGTCCGGATGGATTTCCGCGAAGGCCAGGAAGCCGTGGCGGTTCCCGCCGTAATCCACGAAGGCCGCCTGCAGCGAGGGCTCGACCCGCGTGATCTTGGCCAGGTAGATGTTCCCGGCGATCTGGCGCCGGTTGGCCGTCTCGAAGTCAAATTCCTCGACTTTGGTTCCATCGACCACGACCACCCGAGTTTCCTCGGCATGGGTGGCGTCGATCAGCATTTTCATTGCCATTGTTATGTCTTTCGCGCAGCCGAAGACCGGGCGGCGCCATCGGCGTCCCCCGGTTCGGTCTGCGGTGTGATGAGGACACGGGCGCGTCACCGTCGAAGACGTCCGGTCGGACGGGGCATCCTGCCCGCCCGTCCCGAAGTCTGCCGTCCAAAGCGCGCGTCATCGCGTCTGTTCCCTAGGATGGCCCGATGCCGCAAGGCGGGGCCGCTGTTCATCTGACCTCCTGCGCCGCCCCGCAATGCGGTGGCGCGACGGAGGCTTGGTTTTCCGCGGGACACATGGCTGCCCGGTATCGGGATCAGAGGTGCCGCGCTGCGAAACTTTCGGCGCGTGGCAACCCCCGGTTGCGGGCAGCCCTGCGCATGGGGCCAACATAGCGGTGGAACCCATCAAAATTCAATGCCGAAAACGATCCGGGCCCGGCATGGGCGAATTTGCGGCAGCCGCGCAACGTCACGCAGCATTAACAGTTTTTTCACGCGCCCGTCGCAGCCTGTCCCTAGTCCGGGATCGACCGGGAACGGAGGCCGCGATGCCCGTGATGCGGATGGATGCCGACCAGCCTGTGCCCCCTGCCCTGCGGGACGCCGCGCGCCGCCTGCCCGCGGGGGCGCCGGTCCTGGTGATGCTGCACGGCTATCGTTATTCCCCGGCCCATCCGGCGCATGACCCGCACCGCCACATCCTGTCGCCCCAGGCCGGTCCCGGCGGCATCTCGTGGCCGCAGCAGCTGGGCTTTCAGGGCGATCCGTCCGAAGGCCTGGCCCTGGCCTGCGGGTGGGAGGCGCGGGGCAGACTGCGCCATGCCTATGACCGCGCCGCCGAGGCCGGGGCGGACCTGGGCGCGATGATCGACGATCTGGCGACGCTTGCAGGGCGGCCCGTCGGGCTGATCGGGCATTCGCTTGGCGGCCGCGTGGCGCTGCAGGCGCTGGCCCATGCCGCGCCCGGCAGCATCGGCCGGATCGTCCTCCTGAACGCCGCCGAATTCCAGGACGCCGCCCAATCGGCGCTGGACAGTCCGGCGGGCCGCATGGCCGAGGTGCTGAACGTCACCGCCCGCGAGAACGACCTGTTCGATTTCGCGTTGGAGCAGCTGCTGTCGCGCGGGCGCAGGCGGGCGCTTGGCGCAGGACTGGCGCAGGCCCGCGCCAACTGGGTCGACCTGCAGATCGACGATGCCGCCACCCTCGAGGCGCTTGAGACCTTGGGCTTTCCCACCGCCCGCGGAGCCCGGCTGATGTCGCACTGGACGCCCTATCGGCGCCAGGGATTGTTCGCCTTCTACCGTGCGGCGCTGTGCCATCCATGGGCCTTGCCCCTTGGGCTGCTGCGCCATCACCTGCCGCTGCGGCCACAGCCGCGCTGGTCGCGGCTGCGGGCGGGGCCGGTGTCCCTGGGCGGAATGCGGGCCTAGGGCTGGGCGTCGTCCTTGGCGGGCAAGGCGTGATCGCGATACAGTTTCGCATTGCCCAGCAGGAACGCGAACAGCAGCACCGGCAGGCCGAAGGTCTTGAACCAGACCCAGGTGCTGTCCGACAGGTTGCGCCAGACCAGTTCGTTCGCGATGGCCAGCGCCACGAAGAACAGCGCCATGCGCAGCGTCAGCTTGCGCCAGCCTTCCGCGTCCATCGGCAACGCCTCGGACAGGACGGCGCCCAGCCAGTTGCGGCGCAGCATCAGGCCGACGCCCAGGATGGCCGCGAACAGCAGATAGATGATCGTGGGCTTCAGCTTAAAGAAGCGCGGATCGTTCAGCCAGACCGACAGCCCGCCAAAGACGATGACCAACACCAGCGTGGCCACCTGCATCGGTGCCAGCTTGCCGGTGATGCGCCACTGGATCGCGGTCGTCAGCATCAGCGCGGGAATGAAGGCCAGCGTAGCCAGGATGAACCCGCCATAGCTTTCCCCCGCGATGGTCACGGTGTCGTTGCGATACAGCATGAACACCGCAAAGAACAGGATCAGGGGGCCGAACTCCAGCGCCGGCTTGACCCAGGGTTTCGTGTTTTCCATCCCGACTGCCTTCCTGTGGCCGCCCGTCAGGCGGCGAATTCCACGATGACCGCGCCAAGCGCGATCAGCGCCATCAGCGCGACGCGCCGCGGCCCCACCTTTTCGCCCAGGATGACCCAGCCCACAAGGGCGGCGAACACGGTCGAGGTCTCTCTCAGCACGGCGGCGCGACCCACGTCGTCGATGCGCGTGGCCAGCATCACCGACCCGAAGCTGGCGAATGCCACCACGGCGCCGATCATGCCGCGCGCAGCCAGGGGCGCGACCTCGGCCCGCGGCAGGGCGGCCAGCCGGCGCCAGCTCAGCAGCGGCATGAACAGGCCGTCCAGCACGAAGAACCATGCCAGAAACGTGAACGGGTTCGCCGCCAGCCGGATGCCCCAGGCGTCATAGGTCGTATAAGCCGCGACCGTCACGCCGGTGATCAGCGCCCAGGCAAGCGCCGGGACCAGCGTGTCGCGACCGACCTTCAGCTTGCGCAGGCTATTCAGCGCCAGCCCGAAGATGCCGCCGACCAGCAGGCCCAGCCCCACCCACTGCACCGCGTTGAAGCGTTCGTCGAAGACGATCATCGCGACCAGCACGACGACCAGCGGCGCGGAACCGCGCACCACGGGATAGACCACCGTGAAGGCCCCCCGCTGATAGGACTTGGCCTGCGCGATCTTGTAGGCGATATGGATGCCCATCGCGCCCGCCAGCACCGGCCACAGGTGCGGATCGGGCCACGGCACCAGGAACAGCGCCACCGGCAGGGCCAGCACCAGATAGGACAGGTCGATCGCGGCGCGGCTGATCCAGGGATCGTGCCGCCCCTTTTGCAGCGCGCCGAAAACCGCGTGCAGGAAGGCCGCCGTGATCGCCAGGATCGACGCAAGCCGCGCCCCCTGTTCGGTCCCGGCGATCTGGATGATGAAATCGCCCATGCCGCCTGATGGCCCCGATTTGCAGGATGTGCAAGACGCGACGGGTCAGTCCAGCCGGATCGCCGCCACGATCGGTCCCGGCAGGGCACGCTTGCCCATCATCTGCTGGACCAGCAGGGCATGGCGCGTGTCGTCGGGAAAGGATGCATCGCCGACCAGGTCCGCGCGCACCGTCAGGCGCAATGGCTGCAGCCCGTCCCACCGCGTCAGATGCTGCATCCCCAGAACCACATTGGTATAGATGACGGTCTTGCCGCGGTTCTCTCCGGCGGTCATGTCGACGGGGCGTTCGGGGGCATAGCGCACCAGCAGCACGTCGACCTTGCCGCCCAGATCGGACAGGGGCTGCAGCTCGATCGTCTCTCCGGCGTCGGTGCGCTCTCGCTGGATGGTGACCTCGGCGGGGGCAAAGCGGTGGGCGTCGATCAGGCCCATCAGCTGCGCGGGCCCCGGCGCGACCGCGGTGTCCTGTCCGTCCACGATCATCTGCGGCGTATAGACGGACCGTTCGCCCACCGCATGGGCATAGGCGCTTTGGCGTTCGGTGAATTCGGGCCGGGCAAAGCTGTCGGCCCAGCCCAGATAGTCCCAGTAGTCGACATGGAAGGACAGCGGCAGCACGTCGTGCTGTCCCGCCAGCATGGTCAGCATCGCATCGGCCGGGGGACAGGACGAACAGCCCTGAGAGGTGAACAGCTCGACCACGACCGGCAGGTTGGCCGAGGGCAGGTCCGCCGTCACCGGCGGCGCGGCCTCGGCCGGGACGAAACCGTTCACACCGCCCGATTCCGTCAGCGACATCGTCGAGGGGCTCTGCCGGCCCGGATCGTCGGGCGCCAGGATCAGCGGCGCCTCCGGGCGGTTCATCTGGCTGGGCGCGGGGCTTGGCGCGCTGCGCTGCGTGATGTCGGCATGGCCGCCATCCTGCGCCAGCGCCGGCGCCGCGGCCAGCATCGCCACCAGCATCATGACCCCGCCCATCCCGCGGCAGGGCCGCAACGCAGATCGGGGCCACAGGGCCATAAGATGTTTCCCGTCATGTTTCACATCCAGCGTGTTAACGGGTGGCGCGGTGAAACACCAAATCAAGGCTTCGTCAGCGCGTGCGACGGACCGATGCGTGCCTCTTGAGCAACAGCGCGAAAGATGGTATGCAATCGCATACAATTCGTGACGCAACCCTTGCGCGATGCCCCCCGATGGGGCAAAGCAAGGCACACGCCGGACCCATCCATTCTTGCAGACAGGGAGGCCTTGATGCCCATCCAGACCGGAACCGACACCGCCAAGACGCGCCGCACGCTGAGCGCGGGCGCGCAGAGCGTCGACTATTACTCGATCGCCGCCGCCACCGAGGCGGGGCTTGGCGACTTTTCGAAACTGCCGGCCGCGCTGAAGGTCGTGCTGGAGAACATGCTGCGCTTCGAGGATGACGGCCGCACCGTGTCCGTCGACGACGTCAAGGCATTCGCGCAATGGGCCGCCGACGGCGGCAAGTCCAGCCGCGAGATCGCCTATCGCCCGGCCCGCGTGCTGATGCAGGACTTCACCGGCGTTCCGGCGGTGGTCGACCTGGCCGCGATGCGCGACGGCATCAAGGCGCTTGGCGGCGACCCGCAACAGATCAACCCGCTGAACCCGGTCGACCTGGTCATCGACCACTCGGTCATGATCGACGAATTCGGCACCCCCCGCGCCTTCCAGCGCAACGTCGAACTGGAATACGAGCGCAACATGGAGCGTTACACGTTCCTGAAATGGGGCCAGAAGGCGTTCAACAACTTCCGCGTGGTCCCGCCCGGCACCGGCATCTGCCACCAGGTGAACTTGGAATATCTGGCCCAGACCGTCTGGACCGACACGGACCAGAACGGCAAGACCGTCGCCTATCCCGACACGCTGGTCGGCACCGACAGCCACACCACCATGGTCAACGGCCTGGCCGTCCTGGGCTGGGGCGTGGGCGGGATCGAGGCCGAGGCCGCGATGCTGGGCCAGCCGATCTCTATGCTGATCCCCGAGGTCGTGGGCTTCAAGGTCACCGGCGCGCTGCGCGAGGGCGTCACCGCCACCGACCTGGTGCTGAAGGTCACCCAGATGCTGCGCGCCCACGGCGTCGTCGGCAAGTTCGTCGAGTTCTACGGCGAGGGGCTGGACCACATGCCGCTGGCCGACCGTGCGACCATCGCCAACATGGCCCCCGAATACGGCGCCACCTGCGGCTTCTTCCCGATCGACGACGAGACGCTGCGCTATCTGCGCCAGACCGGTCGCGAGGAGGACCGCATCGCCCTGGTCGAGGCCTATGCCAAGGAGAACGGCTTCTGGCGCACGGCGGACTATGCGCCCGTCTACTCCTCGACGCTGGAGCTGGACCAGAGCACGGTCGTCCCGGCGATCTCGGGGCCCAAGCGCCCGCAGGACCACGTCCCCCTGACCGAGGCCGCGACCGCCTTCGGTGAATACATCCGCGGCATCCGCCCGGCACCGTCCGTCCCGGCCGAGGAGAAGGCGGAGATGACCGAGGAAGCCGGATCCCCCGATCCCGCGCCCGAGGAAATCCCCGGCGGCAGCCACGGCCAGCTGAACAGCGGTGCCGTCGAGGGCGAGGACTATACCCTGCGTGACGGTTCGGTCGTGATCGCGTCGATCACCTCCTGCACCAACACGTCGAACCCCTATGTGCTGATGGCCGCGGGCCTGGTCGCCCGCAAGGCGCGCGCCCTGGGCCTGACCCGCAAGCCCTGGGTCAAGACCTCGCTGGCACCCGGCTCGCAGGTGGTCGAGGAATACCTCAAGGCTGCGAACCTGCAGGAAGACCTGGACGCCCTGGGCTTCAACCTGGTGGGCTTCGGCTGCACCACTTGCATCGGCAACTCGGGCCCGCTGCAGCCCGAGATCTCGAAGGCCGTGAACGACAACGACCTGGTCGCCGTGTCGGTCCTGTCGGGCAACCGCAACTTCGAAGGGCGCATCAGCCCGGACGTCCGTGCGAACTATCTGGCCAGCCCCCCGCTGGTCGTGGCCTATGCCATCGCGGGCGACATGAACATCGACGTGACCAAGGACCCGCTGGCGCACACGCCCGAGGGCAAGCCGGTCTATCTGAAGGACATCTGGCCCACCTCCAAGGAGGTCGCGGACCTGGTCGACACCATCGTCACCCGCGAGATGTTCCAGGCGAAATACGCCGACGTCTTCAAGGGCGACGAGCGCTGGCAGGGCGTCGAGATCACCGACAGCGAGACCTATGACTGGCCGGCCTCGTCGACCTACATCCAGAACCCGCCCTATTTCCAGGGCATGTCCAAGGATGCGGGCACGATCAGCGACGTCAAGGGCGCCCGCGTCCTGGCGCTGCTGGGCGACATGATCACGACCGACCACATCAGCCCCGCAGGTTCGTTCAAGCCCACCACCCCGGCAGGCAAGTACCTGACGGAGCGCCAGGTCTCGCCGCGCGATTTCAACAGCTACGGCTCGCGCCGCGGCAACCACGAGATCATGATGCGCGGCACCTTCGCCAACATCCGCATCCGCAACGAGATGCTGGACGGGGTCGAGGGCGGCTACTCCAAGGACGCGTCGGGCAACCAGGCTGCAATCTATGACGCCGCGATGTCCTATGTCGAACAGGACACCCCGTTGGTGATCTTCGGCGGCAAGGAATACGGCGCAGGTTCGTCGCGTGACTGGGCGGCCAAGGGCACCAACCTGCTGGGCGTCAAGGCCGTGGTCGCGGAATCCTTCGAGCGGATCCACCGGTCGAACCTGGTCGGCATGGGCGTCATCCCGTTCGAGTTCACCAATGGCGACACCCGCCATTCGCTGAACCTGACCGGCGACGAGGTCGTGACGATCGAGGGGCTGGCCGGCGACTTCAAGCCGCTGTCGATGGTACCCTGCACGATCAAGTACGCCGACGGCGCCGAGAAGACGATCCAGCTGAAGGCCCGCGTCGATACCGAGGTCGAGATCGACTATCTGAAGAACGGTGGCGTGCTGCACTATGTGCTGCGCAACCTCGCCGCCGCCTGATCGGCCCGCGCTGCGAAAAGGAAACCCCCGGCACCGCGCCGGGGGTTTTTTCATGACCAAGGCCAAGATGGGCGCCGACCACGGCGGGGCGGGCATCTTTGCTGCCGGAAGCCCCGCGAGGACCGACGCGCGGACAGCCCCCCGCCCGGCGCGGATCAGCCGCCGATGGCGACACCCTCGCGGCGCGGGTCGGCGCCGCCCTGCAACCCGTCGGGGGTGATCACGATCCCCTGCAGGCCCGACGTCAGCTCGGTCTCGTTCAGCTCGAACCCCATCGCGGTCAACCCGTCGGTCAAGGCCGCGGGCAGCCCCGCCTCGACGTCCATCGGGCCGAAACGGTTCACCAGGTTCGGCCCGGCCACGGCGGCCTGGATGTCCAGACCCCAGTCCAGATGCGCCACGATCGCCCGCGCGACATAGCCGATGATGCGGCTGCCGCCCGGCGATCCGATCACCATCACCGGGGCGTCGTCCTTCAGCACGATGGTCGGCGCCATCGACGACCGCGGCCGCTTGCCCGGCGCGATGGCATTGGCGATGGGCCAGCCGTCCGCATCATGCGTCTCGAAGCTGAAATCGGTCAGCTCGTTGTTCAGCAGGAACCCCGCCGCCATCACCCGCGATCCGAAACCGTTCTCGATGGTGGTGGTCATCGACAGCGCATTCCCGTCGCCATCCACGATCGAGATATGGGTGGTCGAGGGCAGTTCCAGCGCGCTGTCCTGGCCCCACAGGGCGGCATGGCTCCACCTAGGCTGGCCGGCGCTGACCTCGGGCAGGCTGTCGTCGCCCTGCAGCAGGGCGGCGCGTTCGTCCAGATAGGCCGGGTCGATCAACCCTTGGGTCGGCATAGCCACATGATCGGCATCCGCCATGAAGCGGCCCCGATCGGCGAAGGCCAGTCGCGAGGCGTCGCCGAGCAGGCGCCACGCCTCGGGGCTTTCGGCGCCAAGCGAAGCCAGGTCATAGCCGCCCAGCATCCCCAGGATCTGCCCCACCGTCAGCCCCCCGGAGGACGGCGGCCCCATGCCGCAGACGTCGTGATCGCGATACTCGACGCAGACCGCCGGACGCTCCACGACGCGATAGGCCGACAGGTCTGACCGCGTCAAAAGGCCGGGATTATCCTCGGCCCCGCGGACCGCCGCGACGATCTGGTCCGCGATGGGACCGTCATAGAAGGCATCCGCACCGTCGCGGGCCAGCGCCCGCAGCGTGTCGGCATAGGCGGGGTTGGTCAGCGTCGCCCCCTGCGCGACGGGTTGACCGCCCGGAAAGAAATAGTCCGTCGTCGCCGGATAGCGGGCCAGGGCATCGCCTTCGGACGCGACCAGCGAGGCCAGCCGCGGCGACACCGTGAACCCGTTCTGGGCCAGATCGATGCCGTCCTGGAACAGCCCGGCCCAGTTGGCGCGACCCCATTTGCGGTGCGCGGTCTCCAACAGGCGCGGCGTGCCGGGGGTACCGACGGACCGACCGCCCACCACCGCCTCCATGAAGTCCAGCGGCTGACCCTCGTCATCCTGGAACAGCGTGGGGGTCACGGCCATCGGTGCGGTCTCTCGGCCGTCCAGCGTGGTCACCTCGCCCGTGGCGGCGTCGTACCAGACAAGAAACGCCCCGCCGCCCAAGCCGGAGCTTTGCGGTTCCACCAGGCCCAGCACGACCTGGACCGCGACCATCGCGTCGGCCGCGCTGCCGCCCTGTTCCAACACGCGGGCGCCGGCCTGCACGGCCAGCGGGTGGGCGGCGCTGATCATCCAGTCGGGGGCGGTAACCGGGCGACCCTCGGCCTTGGCGGCCAGCCCGTCGCGGGCGGCCTGCGTCAGATCACCAAAGCCTTCGGTCGCGACCTGCGTGCCCGACGCGGCCTCGGGCGCGATCGCATCGGTCGCCTGCTGGGCCATGCCCCAGGTGGTGCTGCCCATCAGCAGCGCCAGTGCCAGACCTGTCCGTGTCATCTGCCGTCTCCCTTATTTGTGCGTGCCTTTGGGTCAGCATGTCGCGCAAGGGGACTGGGTGCAAGCGGCCTAGTCCTGGTCGGCCAATGCGCGTTCCAGTTCCGGCAGGAATCGCGTCTGGTAATCGGCATCGACCAGCGGGCCGGCGAACCGGTACAGAACCGTCCCGTCGCCATCGACGATGAAGGTTTCCGGCGGCGCGGTCACGCCCCAGTCGATGGCTGCCCGTCCGCGCGGATCGGTCGCCAGCGCCGCGAAGGGGTCGCCGTCGGCAGACAGGAACTGCAGCGCGTTGGCCTCGACATCGCGCAGATCGACGCCATAGACGGGCAGCTGTGCGGACAGCGCCATCAGGGTCGGATGTTCGATCCGGCAGGGCGGGCACCAGCTGGCCCAGAAGTTCACCAGCTTGACCCCCGGCTCGCGCAGCATCGCGTCGGTCAGCTGGGTCTTGCCGGGCAGCGTCGTGGCCGGCACGGGCGGCGCCTGACGCCCGATCATGGCCGACGGTACGCTGCCAGGATCATCGCGGTTCATGCCCCACAGGAAGGTCGCGGCCAGCGCCGCGAAGGCCAGCGGGGGCAGCAGCATCAGCGGCGCGATCCTAGCCATTGCGCTCGAACTCCTGCAGGGCGCGGCGGGCGCGGGCATTGGCCGCGACGGTGTGCCAGACCAGCCCCGCGATCAGCACGATGCTGACCCCATAGGCGGCCAGCACGGTGCCGGCATACCGTCCAAGATCGATCATGCGCGCATCTCCCTGGCTTGCAGCGCGGCCAGGCGGCGCTTGCGGATTTCGGTTCGGGTGCGGATCAGGATCAGCGCCAGCGTCAGCAGGAAGAACCCCAGCATCGACAGGTACAGCGGGTGGCGATAGACGGCCGACATCCGCTCTCCCGGGGCGACGGACAGGCTGGCGCCCTGGTGCAGGCCTTGGTTCCAGAACAGCACCGCATAGCGTGACAGCAGGGCAAAGACCGACCCCACCAGGCACAGTACGCCCGTCAGGTCGGCGGCGCTGTCGGGATCCTCGACCGATGCCCAGAGCGCGATATAGCCGATGTAGAACAGGAACAGGATCAGGAACGAGGTCAGGCGCGGGTCCCATTCCCACCACGTCCCCCACATCGGTTGACCCCAGATGGCCCCGGTCGCCAGCGCGATCAGTGTCATCACCGCCCCGATGGGGGCCGCGGCCCGGGCGGCCAGCGCGCTGACATGGTGGCGGCGGATGATCCAGATCAGCGACGCGACCAGCATCATCACCCAGATGTTGATGGCCATCATCGCGGCGGGCACGTGCAGGAAGACAATCTTGACCGTCGATCCCTGGCGGAAATCCTCGGGCGTCATGAAGCCCCAGACCACCCCGCCCACGCAGCAGATCGCGGCGCTGCCGACCAGCCAGGGCAAGGCCCCTTCGGTGGTGCGCATGAACTTGGCGGGGTTTGCGTATTCCCAGATCGACATGTGTCCGTGTATTCCCTGTTTTCCCCGCGCCCTCAAGGGCGTCTCACCGCAGATTGACGCGCAGCGCCGCCGCTGCCGCCAGCGGGATCAGCGCCAGCACCGCCAGCGTGATGCCCGCCAGGAACACCAGCGGCGTGCCGATGGCCTGCCCCTCGACCCCGCGGCGGGTGATCTCGGCGCCGAAGATCAGTGTGGGGATATACAGCGGCAGGACCAACAGCGACAAAAGCAGCCCCCCCCGGCGCAGACCGACGGTGATCGCCGCCCCGAAGGCCCCCAGCATCGACAGCGCCGGCGTGCCCAGGGCCAGCGACAGCACCAGCGCCGGCACGGCCTGCAGCGGCAGGTGCAGCAGCAGCCCGAAGATCGGGGCGGCCAGCACCAGCGGCAGGCCGGTGGTGATCCAATGGGCCAGAGCCTTGATCGCGACCGCCCCCTCCAGCGGCAGGGGGGCGGTGGCCAGCAGGTCCAGGCTGCCGTCCTCGTGATCCAGCGCAAAGATGCGATCCAGCGACAGAAGGCATGCCAGCAGCGCCCCGACCCACAGGATGCCCGGCGCCACGGGGGCCAGCGTGGCGCGGTCCGGACCGACACCAAAGGGCACCAGCGCCGACAGGATCAGGAAGAACGCGACGCCCAGGCCGAATCCGCCGCCCGCCCGCGTGGCCAGACGCAGGTCGCGGATCAAGAGCGCGATCATCCGAACGCCTCGTTGAAGCCGGACGGCCGCGCGACGGGCGCGCCGGGCCGGGCGCGGAACGGGGTCAGGTCCAGGACGCGCGCCTGCGGCAGGGTCAGGTCGATATGCGTGGCGATCAGCGCCGCACCGCCCTGCCCCAGATGGTCGGCCACCACCTGCGCGAAGCGCGCGACCGAGGCGGCATCCAGCGACACCGTCGGCTCGTCCAGCACCCACAGCGGACGGCCTGTGACCAGCAGTCGCGCCAGCCCCAGTCTGCGTTTCTGCCCCGCCGACAGCGCCGCGGCGGGACGCGTGGCCAGCGTGGTCAGGTCCATCGCGGCCAAGGCCCGATCGACGCCCTGCCCGCCAAAGACCCGCGCCCAGAATGTCAGGTTCTCGCGCGCCGTCAGGGCCGGTTTCAGCCCGTCGGCATGGGCGGCATAGGCGACGACGTCGTCGGCCATGTCGATCCGCCCTGCGACGGGGGATTGCAGCCCCGCGACCGTGCGCAGCAGCGTGGTCTTGCCCAGCCCGTTCGGGCCGCGCAGGATCAGCGCCTGACCGGGGTCCAGAGCAAAGCTGACGCCCTCGACCGTCCGCAGACCTCCGCGCGCGACGGCAAGGTCATGGACGGCCAGCAGGCTCACACGGGGATCAGGGCGCAGGCGACGCGCCGCCCTTCGGACAGGGTGACGTTGTAGGTGCGTGCCGCGGTGGCCGAGGCCATCGCCTCGACCCGCACGCCAAGCGCGTCCAGCTGCGCCGCCAGGTCGCGCGGGGCATAGCCGACGTGCGCCCCGAGGCCCAGGAACAGCACGTCCACGTGCCCGGCCAGCGCCAGCAGCGGGCCGGGATCGTCCAGCCCGCCCCAGGGCGTCACGCGATCGGCCTCGACCACCTGCGGACCCTGTTGGACCTTTCCGGCAATGCGGAAGAAGCCGGGTCCATAGCCGTCGACCGCGTTCTGGCCGGTGAAATCCGTGGGCGTCAGGGCGGGCATCAGACCTCCTCGGCGCCCTCGAAGGGGGACACGTTCTTCTTGGGACCGTCGCCATCCTTGGACCAGTCGCGTTTCACGCCCAGCCACAGAACGACGCTTTTGGCGACATAGACCGTGGAATAGGTGCCCACGAACACGCCCCACAGCATCGCGAAGACGAACCCGCGCACCACGTCGCCGCCCAGGACCAGCATCGCGGTCAGAGCGATGGCGGTGGTCACCGCGGTCATGACGGTCCGCGACAGCGTCTCGTTCACGGTCAGGTTCATGACGTCGATCAGCTTCATCGTCTTGAACTTGATCAGGTTCTCCCTCAGCCGGTCGAAGACCACGACGGTGTCGTTGACCGAGAAGCCCAATGTCGTCAGCAGCGCCGCGATGGTCGTCAGGTCGAACTTCATCTGGAACAGCGCGAAGACGCCGACGGTCAGGATGATGTCATGCAGAAGCGACACCACCGCGCCGACCGCGAACTGCCATTCGAACCGCAGCCAGATGTAGAGAAGGATGCCCACGGTCGCCGCCGCCACCGCCATGATGGCGGTGCGGATCAGTTCGGCCGACACCTTGGGTCCGACGGATTCGACCGAGGCGAAGGTCACCTGCGGATCGACCTGCTGCAACGCGGCCTCGACCTCGGCCAGCTGCTCGGGAGAGACCGATCCCGCCTCGTCCGTGGTGCCGATGCGGACCATGGCGACGTGGCGGTCGGCCCCGAAGGACGGGTCGAACACCTCGGTGATCGAGACGTCGCTGAACCCCATGCCGTCCAGCGCTTGGCGATAGTCGCCGATGTCGAAGGCGGTGGTGCTTTCGGTGCGGATCGTCGTGCCGCCCCGGAAGTCGATGCCGTAGTTCAGCCCCATGAGGATCGTGGCCAGGATCGACACGACCACCGCCACGGCGGACGCCCCGACGGTCAGCCATTGCCAGCGGAAGAAGTCGATCCGGGTGACGTCGGGGACCAGTTTCAGACGGAAGGCCATGATTGCGTCCCCCTTACAGGTTCAGCTGGACGGGCTTGCGCCATTCCAGCCAGGTGAGGATCATCAGGCGCGTCAGGAAGATCGCCGTGAAGACCGAGGTGACCAGACCGATGGTCAGCGTGACGGCAAAGCCCTTGACCGGGCCCGAGCCCAGATAGAACATGACCGCCGCCGCGATGAAGCTGGTGACGTTGGCGTCCATGATCGCGCTCATCGCTTCGCGGAAGCCGTCCTCGATGGCGCGGAACGGTCGCTTGGCGCGGCGCAGCTCCTCGCGGATGCGCTCGAAGATGATGACGTTGGCGTCGACCGCGGTACCCACCGTCAGGACGATGCCCGCGATGCCCGGCAGGGTCAGGGTTGCGCCCATCATGCTCATGATCGACAGGATCAGGATGACGTTGACCGCGACCGCGATCGAGGCGAACACGCCGAACAGCCCATAGCTGGCGATCAGGTAGGCCGCGACCAGCCCGGTGGCGACGATGGCCGAAATGCGCCCGGCCTCGATGCTGTCCTGGCCCAGTTCGGGGCCGATGGTGCGTTCCTCGAGGAAGGTCAGCTCGGCCGGCAGGGCGCCGGCGCGCAGCAGGATCGACAGCTGGTTCGCCTGGTCGAAGTCCATCGATCCCGAGATCTGGCCCGATCCGCCGGTGATCGCCGAGCGGATGACCGGGGCCGAGATGACCTCGTTGTCCAGGACGATCGCGAAGGGCTGGCCGATATTGGCCGAGGTATAGGCCCCGAACGCCCGCGCCCCCGTCGGGTTGAAGCGGAAGTTGACCGAAGGCAGGCCGTTCTCGTCGCTGGCGGGCATGGCGTCCACCAGATCCTCGCCGGTGACGACGGGGCTTTGCTCCAGGATATAGAACAGGTTCGGCTGGTCGATGGACGGCGCGATCGTCTGGCCGACGCCGGGCTGGGCCTGCGGGTCGGCGGTGGTGCCCACGACCGGGTTGAAGGTCAGCTGCGCGGTGGTGCCGATCAGCTCCTTGAGTTCCGCGGCCGATCCGATGCCCGGCACCTGGATCAGGATCCGGTCCTCGCCCTGGCGGGTGATGGTGGGTTCACGCGTGCCGACCTCGTCGACGCGGCGGCGCACGATCTCCAGCGATTGCTGGATCGTACGGTCGTCGGTGACGGCCTTTTCGGCATCCGACAGCTGGATGGTCAGGGTCGCGCCCTGGGTGCTGATGGCCAGCGACTGCTGGCCCGCGCCGGTCAGCGTGGTGACGGGCGTGGAAAATCCGCGCACGATCTCGGTCGCGGCGGCCATCTGGTCGGCATTGCCGATCTCGATGGCCAGAACGCCGTCGGGGGAGGCCACGCGGCGGACCGATCCGACGGTGTCGCGGGCATCCGACAGCGCGCGGCGCAGTTCTGGCCACAGCGCATCCATGCGCGACTTGTAGACCTGGTCGACCTGCACCTCGCCCAGCAGATGGGCGCCGCCGCGCAGGTCCAGCCCCAGATTGACCAGATGCGACGGCATCCACGACGGCCACCCATCCCGCGCCGCGGCCAGTTCGGGCGTCTCGACGCCGGTGGCCTCGATCTGGGCCACGGCATCGTTATGCGCCTCGACGCGGGCGTAGAAGGCGTTGGGCAAGGCATATAGCAGGCCCAGAAGGCAGATCCCGAAAATCAGGACGCGCTTCCATCGGTCGATCTGAAGCATCTTGGCTAGGGCCTTTTCAGCTGTTTGCGGCGACAGGTTCGGTCTTGGTGACGACCTGTGCCAGGGTGCTGCGGATCACGCGGACACGCACGCCGGTCGCGATCTCGACCTCCAGCTCGTCCTCGCCCACCGACACGACCTTGCCCAGGATGCCGCCCTGGGTGACGACGCGGTCGCCCTTCTTGACGTTCTCGACCATCGTGCGATGTGCCTTCAGACGCTTCTGCTGGGGGCGGATCATCAGGAAGTACATGATCGCGAAGATCAGGATCAGCGGGATGAACTGCGCGAATGCAGCACCGGCACCGGCGCCGCCGGCGGCTTGGGCATAGGCGGGGGTCACGAACATCAAGGGTCCTTTCGGTCTGGGGGCGCGACCGGGGCCGCGTCAGGATTGGCGCGCAACCTAGCCGCGCTGTCCGCCCTTGGCAAGAAAGCGCCCGCCGCCTTGCTGGCAAGGGCGGCGAACGTCCTTGTGATCAGGGTTGCGCCGGCTGCGCCCGTTCGACCAGCCGCGCGAAGAAGCTGGCCCCGACCGGAGAGATCGCATCGTTGAAGTCATAGGCCGGGTGATGGACCCCCGCGCCGTCCCCCTGCCCCAGGAACAGATAGCAGCCGGGCCGCGCGTTCAGCATATAGCTGAAATCCTCGGCCCCCATCTCGCGGCCGGCGTCGGGATCGACATTGGCGGGGCCGGCGATCTCCTTGGCGACGCGCACGGCAAAGGCGGTCTGTTCGGCATCGTTGACCGTCGCGGGATAGCCTTCCTGATAGTTCAGGCGGATCTCCACGTCATAGGCCTGGGCCTGCCCGTCGCAGATCTGGGTCATGCGGCGGCGCACCATGTCGCGCACATGCGGCGCAAAGGTCCGCACCGTCCCGCAGATATAGGCCGTGTCCGGCACGATGTTGTCGGCGCTGCCGGTGTGGATCTGTGTGACCGACAGGGCCAGGTCGTCGGCGGTGTGATGGTTGCGGCTGCTGATCGTCTGGATCGCCTCGACCACGGCCACGGCGGCCACGATCGGGTCGGCGGTCAGGTGCGGCATCGCGCCATGCCCGCCGCGGCCCTGCACGTCGATCTCGAACGTGTCGACGGCGGCCATGATCGGACCGGGGGTGGTCTGGAAGCTGCCGGTCTGCTGGCCGGGATTGTTGTGCATCGCAAAGACGCGTTGGATGGCAAAGCGGTCCATCATCCCGTCCTGGACCATCGCGTCGCCGCCGCCGCCGTTCTCCTCGGCGGGCTGGAAGATCAGCGCGACGCGGCCGGCAAAGTTGCGCGTCTCGGCCAGGTACTTCGCGGCCCCCAGCAGCATCGTCGTATGCCCGTCATGCCCGCAGGCATGCATCCGCCCCGCCACGGTCGAGGCCCAGGGAAGGCCCGTCGTCTCGGTCATGGGCAGGGCGTCCATGTCGGCGCGCAGGCCGATGGTCGGGCCCTCTCCCTGCCCGCGGATGATCGCCACGATTCCGGTGCGGCCGATCCCCTCGTGGATCTCGTCCACGTCGAACTCGCGCAGGCGCGCCGCGACGAACGCGGCGGTCTGGCCGCAGTCGAAGCCCAGTTCGGGATGCTGGTGCAGGTGGCGGCGCCATTCGGTCATCTGATCTGCGAAATCGGCGATGCGGTTCAGAACGGGCATGTGGACTTGGGCCTTATGCTGTGGCAGTCGATGGGCCATCTTCCGCCTGACGAAGGGAATTGCAATGACCCTCGACCCCGCCGCGCAGATCACGCGTCTGCTGGACATCATGGCCGCCCTGCGCGACCCCAAGACCGGCTGCCCCTGGGATATCGAACAGGACTTCGCTTCGATCGCGCCCTACACGATCGAGGAGGCCCACGAGGTCGAGGACGCGATACAGCGCCAAGCCTGGGACGAGCTGCCCGGAGAGCTGGGCGACCTGCTGCTTCAGGTGGTGTTTCACGCCCAGATGGCGCGCGAGGCCGGGATGTTCGATTTCGCCGACTGTGCCGCCGCGATCAGCGACAAGCTGATCTTCCGGCATCCGCATGTCTTCGGCGACGAATCCCGCGACAAGTCCGCCGAACAGCAGGTCAAGGACTGGGAGGCGATCAAGGCCGTCGAACGGGCCGGCAAGGCCGAACGCGGCACGCTGGACGGGGTTGCCCTGGGTCTGCCCGCGCTGACGCGGGCACTTAAGCTGCAGAACCGGGCGGCGCGCGTGGGGTTTGACTGGCCCGGCCCTGCGGATGTCCTGGACAAGATCACCGAGGAAACGGCCGAGTTGGTCGAGGCCCGCGACACCCTGGGCCCCGACGCGATGGAGGAGGAGTTCGGCGACCTGCTGTTCGTCATGGCCAATCTGGGCCGCCACCTGAAGATCGACCCCGAACTGGCCCTGCGCCGCGCCAACGCCAAGTTCACGCGCCGCTTTGCTGCCATCGAGGCCGCGCTGGCCGCCGACGGCCGCCGCCCCGAGGACAGCGACCTGGCCGAGATGGACCGCCTGTGGAACGCGGCCAAGGTCGCGGAGAAGACCGCCGGTTAGGCCGGCGCGGCCTCGGTCACCTGCGCCAGGGCCGCGTCATAGACCTCGATCCCGCCCTTGGACGCCCCCTCGGACAGGGTGCGCTTCCAGGCGCGGGCGCCGGGCTGGCCGTGGAACAGGCCCAGCATGTGCCGCGTGAACTGGTGCAGCCGCCCGCCTTTGGCGATGTGATCGACGATCATCGGGCGCATCGCCACGGCGACCTCGGCCGGGGCGGCAAAGGGCGGAACGTCGCCCCACAGCGCATCCGCGCCGCCCAGGATGTTCCACGGTTCGTGATAGGCCGCGCGGCCGATCATCGCCCCGTCCATCACAGCAAGCTGGTCACGGGCCTGATCCAGCGTCGCGATGCCGCCGTTGATCGACAGATGCAGCGCCGGGAACTGCGCCTTCATCGCGTGGACCAGCGGATAGTCCAGCGGCGGGACCTCGCGGTTTTCCTTGGGGCTCAGGCCCTTGAGCCAGGCCTTGCGCGCGTGGATCGTCACCCGCCGGATGCCGCCCGTGCGCTGCAGCATGTCCAGAAACTCGGGCAGCACCTGTTCGGCCTGCTGGTCGTCCACCCCGATGCGGCACTTGACGGTCACGGGCACGGCGCTGGCGTCCTGCATGGCCGCCACGCAATCGGCGACCACCTGCGGCGTGGTCATCAGGATTGCGCCAAAGGCGCCGGACTGCACCCGGTCGCTTGGACAGCCGCAGTTCAGGTTGATCTCGTCATAACCCCAGGGGGCGGCCAGGCGCGTGGCCTGGGCCAGTTCCGCAGGGTCCGATCCGCCCAATTGCAGCGCCACCGGGTGTTCGGCGGCGTCATGATCCAGCAGGCGCGGCCGGTCGCCGTGGATGATCGCCGGCGCGGTCACCATCTCGGTGTACAGCAGCGCACGGCGCGACATCAGCCGGTGGAACCGCCGACAGTTGCGGTCGGTCCAGTCCATCATCGGCGCGACCGAAAGGCGCGCGGCATCACTGATCGGGTCGGGCATGGGCGGTCCGGGATTGCGGGTCAAGGCCGCCGATATAGGCGCCCGCGGCGAAAAGCGCAAACCGGCAAGGGAAATGGTGGGTGATAAGGGATTTGAACCCCTGACATCTTCGATGTGAACGAAGCGCTCTACCACTGAGCTAATCACCCGTCGGGCTGGTCATTACCGCCAGCCGCAGCCGGTTGCAAGAGGGCGATGCGCGTTTCGCCTAGCTGTTTTCCACGCCATCAGGCCGGTGGGGGGCACGGCGGCGCAGCCGCAGCGTGATGACATCGCCGCCGCGGGCGTCACGCTCCAGATTGATTCGCGCCCGCCCCAGGGGCGGTACCGCAAGGGTGTGCCCGGCGGACAGGACGATGCCAAGCTGCGCCAGCGTCGCCTCGATGATCGGGCGCGCATCGGTGCGCCGGGCGCCCGTCGCGGCCACGACCCGGTCGATGAAGTCTCGCTTCTGAACGACGATCGCCACATGCGGATCGTGCAGCACGGGCGTCGGGCCGTCGGCCCCGATGATTTCGGCTGGCATTGCTGTTCCCCCCCGTCAGGCAATGATGGGATCAGCCTAGCGCGATTTGACGTTGCGTCAATCTTTGTTAACGCCCGCCCGCGCCATGGAAAAAGGGCCGGGGATCGCCCCGGCCCTCTCCCTGTCAGTGCGCGACGGCGCTGCCCTGCCCATCGCTGCCGCGATGGTTGGCTAGCCGCGCGGCCTCGGCCGCCTCTTCGGCGGCCTCGTCCCACTCGATGGCCTTGGGTTGGCGCACCAGGGCGTGGCGCAGAACCTCGCGCACGTTGCTGACCGGAATGATGGTCAGGCCCTGTTTGACGTTGTCCGGGATCTCGACCAGATCCTTTTCATTGTCCTGCGGGATCAGCACCGTCTTGATGCCGCCACGCAGGGCCGCCAGCAGCTTTTCCTTCAGCCCGCCAATGGCCAGCACATTGCCGCGCAGCGTCACCTCGCCGGTCATGGCGATGTCCTTGCGGACCGCGATGCCGGTCATGACCGACACGACCGAGGTTACCATGGCGATGCCCGCCGACGGACCATCCTTGGGCGTGGCGCCCTCCGGGACGTGGACGTGGATGTCGCGCTTGTCGAACTCCGGGGGCCTGACCCCGATATCCGGCGCGATCGAGCGCACGAAGCTGGACGCCGCGTCGATCGATTCCTTCATCACCTCGCCTAGTTTGCCGGTGGTCTTGACGCGACCCTTGCCCGGCAGGCGCAGCGCCTCGATCTGCAGCAGATCGCCCCCGACCGAGGTCCAGGCAAGACCCGTCACCACGCCGACCTGGTCCTCCTTCTCGGCCAGGCCATAGCGGTGGCGGCGCACGCCGAGGTATTCCTCGACCTTCTCTGGCGTCACCTCGACCGATTTGACCTTGCCCTTCAGGATCTCGGTCACGGCCTTGCGGGCCAGCTTGGCGATCTCACGCTCCAGCGAGCGAACCCCGGCCTCGCGGGTGTAATACCGGATCATGTGGGTCAGGGCCTCGTCCGAGACACTGAACTCTCCCTTGCGCAGACCGTTCGCGGCGATCTGCTTGGACAGCAGATGGCCCTTGGCGATCTCTCGCTTTTCATCCTCGGTATAGCCCGACAGGCTGATGATCTCCATGCGGTCCAGAAGCGGGCCCGGCATGTTGTAGCTGTTGGCCGTGGTCACGAACATCACGTTCGACAGATCGTATTCCACCTCAAGATAGTGGTCCACGAAGGTCGAGTTCTGTTCCGGATCCAGCACCTCCAGCATGGCGGATGCCGGATCGCCCCGGAAATCCTGGCCCATCTTGTCGATCTCATCCAGAAGGATCAGCGGGTTGGTCGTCTTGGCCTTCTTCAGCGCCTGGATGATCTTGCCCGGCATGGAGCCGATATAGGTCCGGCGATGACCGCGGATCTCGGACTCGTCGCGCACGCCGCCAAGGCTGATGCGGATGAACTCGCGCCCCGTCGCCTTGGCGATGGACCGTCCAAGCGAGGTCTTGCCCACGCCCGGAGGACCGACTAGCGTCAGGATCGGGCCCTTCAGCTTCTGGCTGCGGGCCTGCACGGCCAGATACTCGACGATCCGCTCCTTGACCTTGTCCAGACCATAGTGGTCCGCGTCCAGAATCGCCTCGGCGCGGCCAAGATCCTTGCGGGTGCGCGACTTGACACCCCAGGGTAGCGACAGCAGCCAGTCCAGGTAGTTGCGGCTGACGGTCGCCTCGGCCGACATGGGTGACATCGACTTCAGCTTCTTCAGCTCGCCCTCGGCCTTATCGCGGGCCTCCTTGCTGAACTTGGTGGCGGCGATCTTCTGCTCCAGCTCGGCCAGTTCGTTCTGGCCGTCCTCGCCATCGCCCAGCTCCTTCTGGATCGCCTTCATCTGCTCGTTCAGATAGTATTCGCGCTGAGTCTTCTCCATCTGGGTCTTGACGCGCGACTTGATCTTCTTCTCGACCTGCAGGACAGACATCTCTCCCTGCATGTGGCCATAGATCTTCTCAAGGCGTGCCGCGACCTCCAGCGTGTCCAGCAGGTCCTGCTTGCGCTCCAGGTCGATGCCCATGTGTCCGGCGACAAGGTCGGCCAGCTTGCCGGGCTCGGACGCCTCGGACACGGCGGTCACGACCTCCTCGGGGATGTTCTTACGGACCTTGACGTAACGCTCGAACTCCTCGGTCACGGTACGCACCAGCGCGGCTACCGTGGCCTCATCGCCCATCGTCTCGTCCAGGACACGGGCCTCGGCCATGAAATGGTCGTCATGGGGCACGAAGTCGGTGATCTCGACACGCTCGCGGCCCTCGACCAGCACCTTCACGGTGCCGTCCGGCAGCTTGAGCAACTGCAGCACGTTGGCCAGAACACCGGCGCGGAAGATGCCCTCCTCGGTGGGCTCGTCGATGGCCGCGTCCTTCTGGGCGGCCAACAGGATCGGGCTGTCCGATTCCATCACGGCCTCCAGCGCGCGGACCGATTTCTCGCGTCCGACGAACAAGGGAACGATCATGTGCGGGAAGACGACGATATCCCGCAGGGGCAGCACCGGATAGGTCTGGGTGGTGAATTCCGTCATGGTATGTCCTTTCTGCCCGAAGCCGCGGCCCCGTCATGGCGACGCGCGGCCTCTGCATGCGATCAATCTAGGGGTGTCGCCCCCCGCGTTCAATATGACCGCAACAATGCCACCTATTTCGTCAGCGCGGAATGACAATCTCTGCCCGCAGACCGCCCAGACGCGGGCCGCGGCCAAGCCGCAGCTGCCCGCCATGCGCGCGCGCCACGTCCGCGGCGATCGCCAGGCCCAGCCCGGCCCCCTGCGCGCTGTTCCTGCGCCGCGACGGATCCAGCCGGGTAAAGGGCCGCATAGCCGCGTCCAGGCTGTCCTCCGGGATGCCGGGGCCGTCATCCTCGATCCCGATCCGCAGGCTGCGCGGGCCAAGCGAGGCGTCCATCTCGGCCCGGCTGCCGTAACGCACCGCGTTGCCGATCAGGTTCTCCAGCGCGCGGCGCAGCATGTCGGGGCGGAAGGTGGCCAACCCGTCCCGATCGCCCTCGAACTGGACTAGGCTGGCCTGCTGGCCGGCGCGTTGCGCGTCCGCCACCAGACCCTCCAGGAAACCCGCTGCGGCGATGGGCTGGGGCGCGCTGTCCTGCGCGTCGTCGCGGGCATAGTCCAGAAAGCCGTCGACCATGCGGTTCATCTCCGCGATGTCGGCCTCCATCGCGCTGATGTCACCGGGCTCAGGCGGCATGTCGGGCCCGATCATCGACAGCCCCAGCTTCATCCGCGTCAGCGGCGTGCGCAGGTCGTGGCTGATCCCAGACATCATCAGCTTTCGTTGGTCGTTCTGGCGCTCCAGCCGGTTGCGCATGTCCAGGAACGCGGTGCCCGCGCTGCGCAGCTCAACCGCCCCGGACGGGCGATAGGGCACGATCCGCCCCTTGCCGTATTCCTCGGCCGCATAGGCCAGCCGCCGGATCGGCCGCAGTTGATTGCGCAGGAAGATCATCGCGATCCCCGTCATCAGGACCGACGTGAACACCATCAGCACCAGCAGCTGGTGCGGGTTCGACGCGCTGACCCGCCGCCGCTCGAAGCTCAGCGCATAGGGTCCGTGCGGCCCGTCCAGCGCCACCGACACCCGCCGGTCGCTGCTGGCCAGATCGACCGAGATCACCTGCGGCAGCGCGTCGCGCAGCACCTCGGTCACCACCCGTCCCGAAAAATCGTAGAACAGCCGCCGATCCTCGGCAGGCGGATCGACCGGCAGCGCCAGTTCCAGCTCCAGCGGGCGCGCCACGGACACCCCGGCGCGCCGCGCCGCGTCGGGCGTCGCGGCACTGTCGATCAGCCGCGCGACGAAGGTCAGCTCGTGCGACATGCTGGCGGTCATCTGCCGGGTCACGCCCTCGAAATGGCGCTGCAGGAACATCACGCTGACCACAGTCGTCACCACCACGACCGGCAGGAACAGGATCAGCGCCGCGCGCGCATAGAGGCCCCGCGGGACCAGCTTGCGCATCTGCGTGGCGTCGGCATTGTTCGACATGGCGGCCTCCTGCGTTGCGCGCTAGGCTAGCCCCATGACCCCGCCTGCGAAAGAGCCGCTGCAGATCCTGGCCCCGAATCCGTCCCCCCTGACCGGGCCGGGCACGACCACCTTCCTGCTGGGCGACAGCCATGTCGCGGTGATCGACCCCGGCCCCGACGATCCCGCCCATATCGACGCCGTCGCCCGCGCCGGCCGCGGCCGCATCAGCCATATCCTGATCACGCACGCGCATCGCGACCACAGCGCCGGAGCCACACGCCTTTCCCGCCTGACCGGCGCCCCGGTGCTGGCCTTCGGCGATGCGCTGGCAGGGCGGTCGCCGCTGATGTCCCGCCTCGCGCTGGAGGGTCTTGGCGGGGGCGAGGGGCTGGACCACGCTTTCGCGCCCGACCGCCACCTGCGCGACCAGGAGGTGCTCACCACGCCCGACTGGTCGCTGACCGCGTGGCACACGCCAGGTCATGCGGCAGGGCACCTGTCATTCCAATGGGGTGACCGGATCTTCTGCGGTGACCTGGTGATGGGCTGGTCCTCGACGCTGATATCTCCGCCGGATGGGGACCTGGCGGAATACTTCCGCTCGCTGGAACGGCTGGCGGCACTGTCGCCGCGTGTTCTGCTGCCCACCCACGGGCCCGCGATCACGGCCCCGCAGGACCGGATCGCGGAACTGACGCGGCACCGCCGCGACCGCACGTCCCAGATCCTGGCCGCCCTGCGGGTCCGGCCCGATTCCGCGGCGGGCCTCGCGCGTCGCATCTATGCGGTGCCCGAACCGGTCCTTCCCATCGCCACGCGCAACGTCCTGGCCCATCTGATCGCCCTGTCCCAGATCGGAGCCGTTGATTTTCCCGGCGTTTTGACGATCGAAACGGTTTTTTCGACCGGATGACAAAAAACCCCAGAACGCCACTGGACGCCCCTGACCGAGGTTGCTATATCCGCCCCGTGTTCCGGCGTAGCTCAGCGGTAGAGCAGTTGACTGTTAATCAATTGGTCGTAGGTTCGATCCCTACCGCCGGAGCCAGACCTCTGTAAGTTCTTGAGTAGGTTTGGTTAAACACACAGGTGCCAGACAGACGGCACAGCATTCTCCCAATTTCGAAAATCTCCGCCGCGCCCTCAGGTCGACAGCTTGCACATCCAATCGACCGCCCCGCAGTCCTCCGACCGCAGGGCTGTCCAATGGTTCCGGCTGTCAGCCGTCACACTTCGCTTGCCGCCACCGCCAGGTCGGCAAGACGCAAAGCGGCGTCGCGATCGGCGGCAACGGCGATGAAGCGGGCATTGTGGCAGAAGCGCGCCCCGGGAACGCCCGATGCAGCCTCGAAGGCACCATCGGTCAGGCCGGCCCAGGCTGCCGGCAGGTCAGCGCGCAAGGCGAACCCGTCCGCGTCGCGGCGGATGCCGGTCAGCGCCCAGTCCGTGTCCCGCGGATGGATCACGAACAGCAGATGGTCCGCCCCCGCCGCGGTGATGGCGGAGCGAAACGGCATCCCCATCGGCAGTTCCAGCACCCGGCCGTCGCCCGCGGCGGCAATGGCTGCCATCACGACGGCCTCGGCGCGATACTTTGCGGCCTTGCGGGCCACGGCCGCCTCGACGAAGGCGCGGGCGATCGCGACCGCACCGTCAAAGGCACGGTCGTCGGCGTCGGGGCTGCGGTCATCGAAGACGGGCTTGAGGCTCTCCAGCAGCATCGGCAGGGACAGATCGGCCAGCGGCCCGGTCGGCGACAGCGCGCCGTTGTCGACCAGGTCGATGGGCAGCACCAGGTCGACGTCAATCGCCGCGTGGATCGCCTCGAGATCTGCTTCGGGCACCTGCAGCGCGGCCAGGTAGTCACGCCCGAACTGCCGCCAGATCAGTCCGAAGGAACTGTAGGGCTGGCCGTCGTCGCGCAGCGGAGGAGATTTCTGATGGTGATCGAAGATCATGCGCGCGGCATCGAAATCGCGGCCCACGTCATAGATGATCCGCCCTTCCGCAGGCGTGATCCAGTCGGCGTCGCGCGTCCGCATGATCCGCGCCTGCGGGTGCAGCCGGGTCAGAATGACCGTGGACAGGACCTCATCGGCGTGAAAGCCGCCGGAATGGGTGACGAGATGCGTGACTGTCATGGAATATCCCTCAAATGCAGATGACCGCCCGGGGGCGGTCAGCAAAGCTTTGTGTCGATGGCGGATGCGGCCTCAGTGGCTCCAGGGCTCGCGGCGGTCGGTGGCGAAATTCTCGCCATAGCCGCGGGGGCGGATGTTCGTGCCGCGGCGGTGCGGTTCCTGCACCACGAATTCCAGTCCATGATCGCGGGCGTAATCCTCGGCCTGCTTCCGGGTGTCGAAGCGCAGGCGGACCTGGCTTTGGGTATCGCCGCTGCTGGTCCAGCCCATCAGCGGATCGACCTCGCGCGCGTCGGTGGGCGGGAATTCCAGCACCCAGCCCTTGGTCTTGGCGGTACCGGACTGCATCGCGGTGCGGGCGGGCTGATAGATGCGCACGGGCATGGGTGATCCTTCGGATTGACTATCCGCTGTATCGCCAAATCCGGGCGGCGGATCAAGCCCCCTGCCCCGGTCATGCCGACGCAGGTCAGGGCTGCAGGGTATCGGGCAGATTCTGGAACGGAACGCTCAGCTGCGCCGCGCCGGTCTGTTTGTCCAACAGGCAGACCGACAGTTCCGACGAAAGGTCTGGCAGCGTGGCGACGACCAGTGCCAGCGCATGGGTCTCGGTGCCGAATTCGTTCGGGGTCACGGACAGTTCCGCGTCGAGCGCCGCGTCCTGTGCCAGGCGTGTGCATTCCGCCACGGTGCGGTCGCGCAGTTCGGCCCATGCCTCGTCCGTCGAGGATTGCGCGACGGCGGGCCAGAATGCCACCATCGCCACCCAAACCGTATGTTTCATCATCTTGCCACCGGAACAACTGAACATGGCCCACGTTGGCATTCCAACACGCTGTTGTCACATGAGAGAGACGTGATCATGACCCCCTTTCGCCACCCTGTCCTTTCCGCGTCGCTGCTGATGCTGACCCTGGGCGCCTGCGCCGGCAGCCCTTACGACGTTCCCGCACGCCAGTGCGACCTGTCCCAGCACCAGGCCCTGGTCGGACGCAACATCGGAGAGGTCCGCCTGCCGCCCAACCTGCGCAAGCGCGAGGTGCACAACCAGGGCGTCATGACGCGCAACTACAATCCCGCGCGTCTGACCATGTTCCTGGACGCCAAGGGCTGGATCGCCCGGGTGGAATGCAGCTAGCGGCCGCGCTTGGACCGCTTGTTGCCGCCCCGCTGACCGGCCCGTCCGGCGGTTGAACGGCCCGATGACTTGACGGCGGCCTCGGCCGCCTCCTCGATCACCGACTGCCGCGCCATCGGATCGTCCGAGATCGCCAGGTCAACCGCCTCCAGCCGCTTGACCTCGTCGCGCAGGCGCGCGGCCTCCTCGAACTCCAGGTTCTCTGCGGCCTTGCGCATCTGGGTGCGCATCGCGTCCAGATGGGCGGCCAGGTTCGCGCCGATCAGCGGCTTGTCCACCTTCGTGGTCACGCGCGACTGATCGGTGTCGCCCTGCCACAGGCCTGCCAGCACGTCCTCGACATTCTTGCGGACTGTCTGGGGCGTGATGCCGTGCTCCTCGTTATAGGCCATCTGCTTGGCGCGACGCCGTTCGGTTTCGGCCATGGCGCGTTCCATGCTGCCGGTGATCCGGTCGGCATACATGATGACCCGCCCTTCGGAATTTCGCGCTGCCCGGCCGATGGTCTGGATCAGCGACGTCTCGGACCGCAGGAAGCCTTCTTTGTCGGCGTCCAGAATGGCCACCAGCCCGCATTCGGGAATGTCCAACCCCTCGCGCAGCAGGTTGATGCCCACCAGCACGTCGAACGCGCCCAAGCGCAGGTCGCGCAGGATCTCGATCCGCTCGATCGTGTCGATGTCGCTGTGCATGTAGCGGATCTTGATGCCCTGCTCGTGCAGGTATTCGGTCAGATCCTCGGCCATGCGCTTGGTCAGCGTGGTGACCAGCGTGCGGTAACCTGCGGCGGTCACGCGGCGCACCTCGTCCAGCAGGTCGTCGACCTGCATCTCGACCGGGCGGATCTCGATGTTGGGGTCCAGAAGGCCCGTCGGACGGATGATCTGCTCGGTAAAGACACCGCCGGTCTGGTCCATCTCCCACTGCGCGGGGGTGGCAGACACGAACACGGACTGGGGCCGCATCGCGTCCCATTCCTCGAACTTCAGCGGGCGGTTGTCCATGCAGGACGGCAGGCGGAACCCGTGTTCCGCCAAGGTGAACTTGCGCCGGAAGTCGCCCCGGTACATGCCGCCGATCTGCGGGACCGACACGTGGCTTTCGTCGGCAAAGACGATCGCGTTGTCCGGGATGAACTCGAACAGCGTGGGGGGCGGCTCTCCGGGCGCGCGCCCGGTCAGATAGCGGCTGTAGTTCTCGATGCCGTTGCAGACGCCGGTCGCCTCCAGCATCTCGATGTCAAAGGCGGTGCGCTGCTCAAGGCGTTGCGCCTCCAACAGCTTGCCCTCCTCGGTCAGCTGCTTCAGGCGCATGGCCAGTTCCTGCTTGATGCCCTTGATCGCCTGCTGCAGCGTCGGGCGCGGCGTCACATAGTGGCTGCTGGCATAGATGCGGATCTGCTTGAAGCTGTCGGTCTTGACCCCGGTCAGCGGATCGAACTCGGTGATCGCCTCCAGCTCGTTGCCGAAGAAGTCGAACCGCCAGGCGCGGTCCTCAAGGTGGGCGGGCCAAACCTCGACCAGATCGCCGCGCACGCGAAAGCTGCCGCGCTGAAAGCTGGTGTCCAGCCGCTTGTACTGCTGCGCGACCAATTGGCCCAGGAACTCGCGCTGGTCATAGCTTTCGCCCACGACCATGTCCTGTGTCATCGCCGAATAGGTCTCGACCGAACCGATGCCATAGATGCAACTGACCGAGGCCACGATGATCACGTCATCGCGTTCCAGCAATGCCCGGGTGGCGCTGTGGCGCATCCGGTCGATGGCCTCGTTGATCTGCGATTCCTTCTCGATATAGGTATCGCTGCGGGCCACATAGGCCTCGGGCTGATAGTAGTCATAGTAGCTGACGAAGTACTCGACCGCGTTGTCGGGGAAGAACCCCTTGAATTCGCCGTAAAGCTGGGCGGCCAGCGTCTTGTTGGGCGCCAAGATGATCGCGGGACGCTGCGTCTCCTCGATGATCTTGGCCATGGTGAAGGTCTTGCCCGTCCCCGTGGCCCCCAGAAGCACCTGGTCGCGCTCTCCGGCGCCGACGCCCGCCACCAGTTCGGCGATGGCCGTGGGCTGGTCGCCCGCCGGTTCGAATTCGCTTTTCAATGCGAAGCGTTTCCCGCCCTCCAGCTTGGGGCGGGTCACTTCGGGAACGCGCATCACGGGCGCGTTGGTGTTGTTGTGACCCATGAGGTTCCTGATCCGTTCGGAGTTGCCCTCAAGATGTGATGGCAGCCGCCCGGTTTCAACCGCGTTTCAGACGCCCCGGCTGAAGTTCCGCCCAGCCTTCGCCGCCCGACAGCTCATCCGCCAGGATTTCGGCCGTGACCGGGCCCAGGGTAAAGCCCTGGTGACCGTGACCGAAATGCGCCCACAGGTTCGGCTGGTCCGGCACGCGGCCCACCACGGGCAGCATGTCGGGCATGCAGGGGCGCCGTCCGGTCCAGGGTTCGGCCTCGACCGCCGCCCCGATGTCGAACAGCTCGCGCGCGGCCTTCTCGCCATGCTTCAGCTGCGGCGGCGACAGGCGCGGATGGGGCGTCAGCTCGGCCGCGGTGGCGATGCGCAAACCGCGGCGCATGGGCGACAACACGACTGAATTGCCGAAATCGGCGATCGGGTGATGGGGCGGCAGCTCCATGTGATAATGCTTATGATAGCCGCGCTTGAACACCATCGGCACCTTGAGGCCAAAGCGCTGCGTCAGCATCGGCGACCAGGGCCCAAGTGCGATGACGGCATGCTCCGCCTCGACCTCGTCGGCGCGCCAGCCCGCGCCATGGCGGTGCAGATCGCCCGCATCGCCGTTCACGACGCGCCCGCCCCGCTTCTGGAACAGCGCCGCATAGCTGGCGACCAGGCCGCCCGGATCGGCGCAGTTCCAGCTGTCGGACCAATGGGTCGCGCCCTCGACCTCGATGCGGATCGCGGGCTCCATCGCGCGCAGTTCGGCCCCGCTCATCAGCCGCGCCTGCACGCCGAACTCGGTCGCGAAACGCTCGGCAGTCTTGCGGGCGACATCCATCTTGGCGGGGGTGCGGTGGATCTCGATATAGCCGTTGCGGCGGATGATGTTGTCGGCGCCCGCCGCCGCGATCAGCGGGCCGTGACGGTCGGTCGACTGGCGGATCAGCTTGCCCCAGGTCACCGATGCCCGCCTGTGCGCGGCAGGCCGCGAATTCCACGCATAGGTCGCGACCGCGCCCAGTTGCGACAGCAGGCCCTGCGGCGTCCATTTCACGTCATAGCCGCGCCCCAGGGCGATCTGGAACAGTGCGCCGGGCGACAGCGGCATGGCATAGGGCTCGACCGCTTCGGTCTGGATCAGGCCGGCATTGCCGTAGCTGGTCTCGCGCCCCGGCACGCCGCGTTCGATGATGGTGACGTCATGCCCGCGCGCCTGCAGCGCCAGACCGGTGCTGACGCCCACCATACCCGCACCCAGAACCAGAACCTCGGCCATTCCCGCCCCCATCGCTGATGATGGGTCAGGGATGCAGACATTCCCGCCATCCGGCAAGATTTATCGGGCATTCTTCGACGCCCCTCGAAATCTTTGCAAGAATCAGGCGAAAAGCTCGCGGCAGAAGATCAATCCTTCGACCAGCGCGTCCACATCTGCCTGCGTGTTGTACATCGCAAAGCTGACACGGGCGCTGGCATTGATTCCCAGATGCTCCATCAGGGGCATGGCGCAATGGCTGCCCGCACGGACCGCGATTCCCTTCTTGTCCAGGATGGTCGAGATGTCATGCGCGTGCGCCCCGTCCATCGTCATGGAGAAGATCGCGCCCTTGCCCGGCGCGTCGCCCTGCACCTGCAGCCAGTTCAGCGCGCGCAGGCGGTCGCGGGCATGATCGCGCAGCGCGCGCTCATGGGCGGCGATGTTCTCCATCCCCAGGGACATCATGTATTCCAGCGCGGCGCCCAGGCCGATCTGGTTGACGATGCCGGGCGTGCCCGCCTCGAACCGCAGGGGCGGGTCGTTATAGGTGACGGCGTCGCGGCTGACGGTGCGGATCATGTCGCCGCCGCCCAGGAAGGGCCGCATCTCGGCCTGTCGGTCGGCGCGGATCCAGATCGCGCCCGAGCCGGAGGGACCGTACAGCTTGTGCCCCGTGATGCAGTAGAAATCGGCGCCAAGCGTCGACAGGTCCACCGGCATGTGGACCGCAGCCTGCGACCCGTCCACGACCATCGGCAGGTCGGTGCCACGGCGGATCGCCGCGATGTCCACGACCGTCCCGGTCACGTTCGACATGTGCGTCAGCGCCAGCATCCGCGTGCGCGGCGTGATCGCGGCCAGCACCTTTTCCGGCGGCAGGCTGCCATCCGCATCGGGTTCGACCCATTTCAGCACCACGCCCTGGCGTTCGCGCAGGAAATGCCAGGGCACGATATTGGCGTGATGCTCCAGCAGCGACAGCACGATCTCGTCGCCGGCCTGCAGGCGCGGCGCGGCCCAGGCATAGCTGACCAGGTTCAGCGCCTCGGTCGAGCCGCTGGTGAAGATCACCTCGTCGACCGCGGGCGCGTTCAGGAACCGTGCGATGATCCCGCGGACGCGTTCGTAATTGTCGGTCGCAAGGTTCGACAGGTAATGCAGGCCGCGATGGACATTGGCGTATTCGCCTTCATAGGCGCGGGTGATGGCGTCGATCACGACGCGCGGCTTTTGCGCGCTGGCGCCGCTGTCCAGATAGACAAGCGGGCGCCCGTTGACCGTCGTCGACAGGATCGGAAAATCGGCGCGGACGGCGTTGACGTCAAAGCTCATTGCGGCATCTCCGGCATGAGGCCAAGCGCGGCCATGAAGAACGACAGGACGAATCCCATGACCAGCAGCGTGCCGAACATGACCAGCAGCACCTTGGGGCCGCTGGTGAACCCGTGGAGCGCCTTGGTGAACTGCACCGTCAGCCACAGGAACAGCGCGACCGCGATGATCCCCAGGATCCCCGCCAGCCCCGGCAGGGCCAGCGACAGCACGATCTGGGCCAATTGCACGACCAGCAGCATCACCTCGATCCAGACGGTCAGCAGCAGGGCATCCTCGAACCGGCCGTGGCCGCCGAACATGCGCCCGACCCCGGCCATCAGACCCGCGCCCAGAACGATCGCGACCAGCTGCATTCCGGCCAGGACCAGCGGCTGCCGGCTGATCGAGAACACGGCCGCCCCCTCGTCCGAGGGCAGCGGGAACAGCAGGGTCGAGCCGTAGGCCAGCAGCCCCGACAGCGACACCGCCAGAACCAGCGCCATCCAGCGCACCTGCATCGGCCAGCGCTGGTCGATCAACCAGCGGGCCGCCCCTTCTGGATCGCGCAGGGTCCGGCGCGCCAGCGCCTTGAAGTCGTCGAAGGTCATTTGCGTCTCGCCAGCGCCATGATCCCGGCGCCCCAGATGAACAGGAATCCCGCACCCGCCACCGTGCGGGTCAGGGTCAGCGCGGGGGACGGGCCGATCAGCCCCGCCACCATCCCGCCCAAAAGCGTCGCGGGCGCCACCGCCATCAACGCCCAGAACAGCGCCAGACGCGCATGGCGCGCCTCCAGCCGCCACGGGGTCAGGCGGCTGAGCAGCGCCGTCAGCCCCGCCATGGCATAGGCCACCAGCGGCATCATGAACATGGTCCCAAGGGCCGCACCCCCGATCCGCGCGTCCAGCGGGATCGACGGGTCCAACTGCGCCGCGCGCGACAGGCCCGGCGCCTGCCCGACCAGCGTGATCAGCATCGCCACCATCAGCACGACCAGCAGCGTGCTGTCGGGCATCGCCGACAGGCCCCGCACCACCCGGCGCGGGGCCCACCAGCTTTCCAGCACGCGCAGCACCATCCCGCCGCGCGGGCCGGTCATCCCTGCGGGCGTTCGGTCAGCCACGCGTCCAGCCGTTCGTTGATCTCGTCGCGCAGGCTCTCGTCGTCGACCTCGGCCAGGGCGTCGGCCAGGAACGACAGCACCAGGAACACGATCGCCCGGTCATAGGGCACCCCGCGAGAGCGCAGGTAGAACAACGCCCCCTCGTCGATCGCCCCCGTCGTGGACCCGTGCGAACACTTGACGTCGTCGGCATAGATCTCAAGCTCGGGCTTGGCAAGGAACTGGCTGGCCTCGTCCAGCAGCAGGGCCTGGCTGATCTGATAACCGTCGGTCTTCTGCGCGCCGTTCTTGACCAGGATCTTGCCCTGGAACACGCCGGTCGCCCCGTTCTTCAGGACCTTCTTGAACACCTGCCGGCTTTCGCCGCGCAGCGCGCCATGGGTCACGAAGACGGTGTCGTCATGGTGGAACGGACCGACATCGCCGTCGCCCAGCACCGCCGCGGCGACATGTGCCACCGCATCGTCGCCGACCATGTCCACGACGGCCTCGTGGCGCATGGTGGTGCCGTTCACGACCAGCGCGAAACTCTTCAGCACCGCACCTTCGCCCACACGGGCGAACAGGTGCGACAGGCCGACCTTGGGGTCGACCGCGCGCTTGGCCGCGATGTGGTGCAGCGTGGCGCCCGGCAGCAGATCGGCCTCGATCATGCCGTTCGACCGCGCGCCGACCATGCCGCTTTCCAGCAGCGTCAGTTCGGCGCCCGATTCGACCCGGATCACGTGATGCCAGACGGCATCCGCGCGGTCCGACCCGCGGCGATGCAGCACATGCACCGGACGCGAGGGCTTGCCTGTCACGCGGATCAGCAGGCCATCGGCCGCCACGGCCGTGTTCAGCGCCGCGAAGGGACGCTTGACCGGGGTCTGACCCGCCAGTTCTAGCGTCCCGTACAGATCAGCCGACCAATGATCGCCCGCCCGGTCGGCCTGTGCCAGGGTGGTGATCTCGATCCCGTCCAGCGACAGGTCGTCGGATGCCGCGGCGTCGAACGCACCGTCGACAAAGACCAGCGTAAGCTTGTCACGCGCGGTGAACAGCGGCGATTCCGGGCCCGTATCGATGGCCAGCGCCTGCGGCTCTGGCGCGTTGAACGGGCGCGGGTCGGTATAGCGCCAGTATTCGTCACGGGGGCCCGGCAGGCCCATGGCACGCAGCCGTGTCAGCGCGTCGGCGCGGGCGGCGGCGGTGAACCCACCCGTGGGCAGCGTGGTCGCGGCCAGCCGCGCATCCAGCGCATTGGCGGGCTTGGGCGCGCCAGTGACCTGCGGGGTCTGGATTTCCTGAACGGCGGATTCGGACATCAGCCGGCCTCCGCCAACAGGTCGCCATAGCCGTTCTCTTCGACTTCCAGCGCCAGTTCGGGGCCGCCCGACTTGATGATCCGGCCGTTGGACATGATGTGCACGACGTCCGGCTGGATGTGGTTCAGCAGGCGCTGATAATGGGTGATGACCAGAAAGCTGCGGCCTTCGCTGCGCAGGGCGTTCACGCCGTCGCTGACAAGGCGCATCGCATCGACGTCCAGACCCGAATCGGTCTCGTCCATGATGCACATGCGGGGCTCCAGCATGGCCATCTGCAGGATCTCGTTGCGCTTCTTCTCGCCCCCCGAAAAGCCGACATTGACGGGGCGCTTCAGCATGTCGGGGCTGATCTGCAGCTCTGCCGCCTTGGCGCGCACGACCTTCAGGAACTCTCCTGCAGTCAGCTCGGCCTCGCCGCGCGCCTTGCGCTGCGCGTTCACGGCGGTGCGCAGGAACGTCATGTTGCCGACGCCCGGAATCTCGACCGGGTACTGGAACGCCAGGAACAGGCCCGCGGCCGCACGCTCCTCGGGTTCCATGTCCAGCAGGCTCTCGCCGTCCAGCGTGGCGCTGCCGTCGGTGACCTCATAGCCGTCGCGGCCCGACAGGACATAGGACAGCGTGGACTTGCCCGACCCGTTCGGGCCCATGATCGCATGGACCTCTCCGGCCGGAACCTCCAGCGTCAGACCCTTCAGGATCTGCTTGTCCTCGTCCTCAAGTTTGACGTGCAGGTTGTTGATTTTCAGCATATTTCCCTCAAACGGCAAAGGCGCCACCGGGGCGCCGCATCTATGGTGGCCGGGCAGCAATGCCCGGCCGGATCGATCAGCCCACCGAGCCTTCCAGCGAGATCGCGACCAGCGCCTGCGCCTCCATGGCGAATTCCATGGGCAGTGCCTGCAGGACCTCGCGGCAGAACCCGTTGACGACCAGCGCCACGGCCTCTTCCTCGTCCATCCCGCGCGACCGGCAATAGAACAGCTGGTCGTCGTCGACCTTGCTGGTCGTCGCCTCGTGCTCCACGCGGCTGCTGCTGTTCTTGACCTCGATATAGGGCACGGTATGCGCCCCGCACTTGTCGCCGATCAGCAGGCTGTCGCACTGGGTATAGTTGCGGCTGTTCGTGGCGCGCGGGTGCATGGTAACCAGCCCGCGATAGGTGTTCTGCGCCTGCCCTGCTGAAATCCCCTTGGACACGATCCGCGAGCGGGTGTTCTTGCCCAGGTGGATCATCTTGGTGCCGGTATCGGCCTGCTGCCAGTTGTTGGCGATGGCGATCGAATAGAACTCGCCCTGGCTCTCGTTGCCGCGCAGGATGCAGGACGGGTACTTCCAGGTGATCGCCGATCCGGTCTCGACCTGCGTCCACATCACCTTGGCCCGGTCGCCGCGGCAGTCGGCGCGCTTGGTGACGAAGTTGTAGATGCCGCCCTTGCCGTCCTCGTCGCCGGGGAACCAGTTCTGGACGGTCGAGTACTTGATCTCGGCATCCTCGAGGATGACCAACTCAACGACTGCGGCATGCAGCTGGTTGGTGTCGCGCTTGGGTGCCGTGCAGCCTTCCAGATAGCTGACATGGGCGCCCTTGTCGGCGATGATCAGGGTCCGTTCGAACTGGCCGGTGTTCTCCGCATTGATGCGGAAATAGGTCGACAGCTCCATCGGGCACTTCACGCCGGGCGGGATATAGACGAAGCTGCCATCCGAGAACACGGCGCTGTTCAGCGTCGCGAAATAGTTGTCAGACTGCGGTACGACCGATCCCAGGTACTTGCGCACCAGTTCGGGATGCTCGCGGATCGCCTCGCTGATCGAACAGAAGATCACCCCGGCCTTGGCCAGCTCGTCCTTGAAGGTCGTGCCCAGGCTGACGCTGTCGAAGACGGCGTCCACGGCCACGCGGCGACCCTCGGCGGGCGCATCCTCGGCGCCCTCGACGCCCGCCAGGATCATCTGCTCGCGCAGCGGGATGCCCAGCTTGTCATAGGTCGCCAGCAGCTTGGGGTCCACGTCGTCCAGCGACTTGGGCTTCTCCTCCATGCTCTTGGGACGCGCATAGTAATACTGGTCCTGATAGTCGATCTCGGGATAGTTCAGCATCGCCCATTTCGGCTCTGCCATGGTGACCCAGCGGCGATAGGCTTCCAGCCGCCATTCGGTCATCCATTCCGGTTCCTGGTTCTTGGCCGAGATCAGACGGACGATATCCTCGTTCACGCCCTTGGGCGCATAGTCCATCTCGATCTCGGTGTTCCAGCCGTATTTGTAGCTGCCCATGTTCTGGACAGTCTCGACCGTTTCCCGGTCTACGCCTTCGCGCACGTCAAGATCGGTGATGTCCGTCATCCTTCAGTCCTTTTCCTCAAATGGCCGCGGTCGGTCCATTCCTGTCGCGCCAGCGTGAATACGCCTTTTCCCAGGCATCCGCAAATCGGTTGATCTGATCGTCCCCAACAGCGGGGCTTATCGAGATCCGGATCGCCGATTGCGCAAGCTGATCATCGAACCCCATCGCCTGCAGGGCACCGCTGGCCCGGACCTTGCCCGACGAACAGGCCGAGCCGGCCGAGATCGCGAACCCTGCCAGATCCATCTGCATGACCTGGGTTTCGCCCTTCCACCCCGATGTAAGAAGGCATGTCGTGTTCGGCAAGCGCTGCACGGCCTTTCCGACGATCACCGCGCCGGGCGCGATGTCGCAGATCCGCGCCTCCAGCGCGTCGCGCCGCTCGCGGACTGCGTCCCACAGCCCGGCGTCCAGATCACGCTGTGCGGCCGTGGCGGCGGCGGCAAAGGCCAGGATGCCGATCAGGTTCTCGGTCCCCGCACGGCGCCCCTGCTCCTGCCCGCCGCCCTTGATCAGCGGAGGCAGGTCGGTGCCTTTCTTCAGGATCAGCGCACCGATTCCCTTTGGCCCGCCCAGCTTGTGCGCGCTGACGAAGCCTGCCGTCACGCCAAGCCAGTTGAACGCCATGGGCACCTTACCGAAGGCCTGCGTAAGGTCGCTGGAATGCAGCCCCTGCGGCAGGTTCTGCATCACGCCGGTCTCGTTGTTGGCCAGCTGCATACTGGTTCGTGCGGGGTCGGTCACGGTGACGATGCCGTCGCCGTCGACCGCAAGGTCCGCCTCGCACCAGACCTTGACGGCGCTGTGTTCCACGGGGGCGCAATGGATCCCGCCCTGTCCCAGGACCATTGCCGCGGCCTCGGTCGCACCGGCGGTGAAGACCACGTCGGCCCCGTCTGCGCCCAGGGCCACGGCCACCTGCTCTCGGGCGCGTTCCAGCGCCATCTTGGCGGCCCGCCCCTCGGTATGGACCGATGACGGGTTGCCAGAGATTTCCAGCGCCTCGGTGATGGCGGCCTTGACCTCGGGGCGCAGCGGCGTGGTGGCGTTCCAGTCCAGATAGGTTCTCATGCCAAGGCCTCCGCGATCCGCGCGGCCAACCGGGCGGCCACGGCATGCTTGTCCATCCGCGGCCAGTCCTCGGCCCCGGCTTCGGTGATCAGCGTGACGGTGTTGTGGCTGCCGCCCATGATGCCCGTGGCGGGGCTGACATCGTTCGCCACGATCCAGTCGCAGCCCTTGCGCAGCCGCTTCGCGGTCGCATGGGCGGTCACGTCCTGCGTTTCCGCCGCAAACCCCACGACCAGGCGCGGACGGCGCGCATCGCGGCTGATCCAAGCCAGGATGTCCGGGTTTTCGGCCATCTGCAGCGTCGGCATGTCGCCGGTCTTCTTGATCTTCTGGTCGCTGCCGTTCAGCACGCGCCAATCGGCCACCGCCGCCGCCATTACCGCCGCATCGGCGGGCAGCGCGGCCGCGACCGCATCCCGCATCTGCTGCGCGGTTTCCACCGCGATCACGTCGACGCCCTGCGGCGCCGGCACGGATGCGGGGCCGGTCACGAAGCTGACCCGCGCGCCCAGATCGCGCAGCGCCGCGGCGATCGCCGCCCCCTGCGCCCCGCTGGAGCGGTTGGCGATATAGCGCACCGGGTCGATCGGCTCATGCGTGGGGCCGGACGTCACGATCACATGCCGTCCCGTCAGCGGCCCGTCGGTCAGGGCCGCACGGATCGCGGCCACGATCGCCTCGGGTTCGGCCATGCGGCCCGCGCCGTATTCGCCACAGGCCATGTCGCCGTCGTCCGGGCCGACGAAAAGCACGCCGTCGCCCCGCAGCGTGGCCAGGTTGCGCTGTGTCGCGGGGTGGTGCCACATCCGCACGTTCATCGCCGGTGCGATCAGGACGCGCTTGTCCGTCGCCAGCACCAGGGTGGATGCCAGATCATTCGCCGATCCCTGGGCCATCTTGGCCATCAGATCGGCCGTAGCCGGGGCCACGACGACCAGATCGGCCTGCCGCGACAGCTGGATATGGCCGATCTCGGCCTCGGCACCCTGATCCCAAAGCGTGTCGTGCACCGGCTCTCCGGCCAGCACGGACAGGGTCATGGGCGTTGTGAACTGCGCGCCCGCAGCTGTCAGCACCGGCGTCACCGACGCGCCCGCCGCGCGCAGCAGCCGGATCAGCGCCGGCGCCTTGAAGGCCGCGATCCCGCCGCCCACGATCAGCAATATCCGCCTGCCCTGCATGCGCCACCCCCATCGGTCCTGCGCCCCAGATAGCGACGCGGCGCCGCTGCCGCAAGGAAAGCGCGCCCGTTAACGCTTCCTTAAGCCCGCTGCCGTTAACCATTCCGGGACAACCGAGGGGTAACATGGTCGCCATCGCCTATTCCGTGGCCTTCGAAGGCATCGAGGCCCGCCTGGTCGAGGTGCAATGCGCCGTGGCGGCAGGCCTGCCCGGCTTCTCCATCGTGGGTCTGCCCGACAAGGCCGTCAGCGAGGCCAAGGAACGCGTCCGTGCGGCCTTTGGCGCGCTGGCCATCGCGCTGCCGAACAAGCGGCTGACCGTGAACCTGTCGCCTGCCGATCTGCCCAAGGAGGGGTCGCATTTCGACCTGCCCATCGCGCTGGCGGTGCTGGCCGCGCTGGACATCGTGCCCCGGGAGGAACTGGCCCGCTGCGTGGCCCTGGGCGAGTTGGCGCTGGACGGGCGGCTGGTCGCGGTCGCGGGCGCGCTGCCCGCCGCCGTCGCG
>NZ_VDDD01000080.1 GCF_006151785.1 Paracoccus marcusii | reverse complement strand
GCACCGGGGCGGGGGGTCGCGCCACGGCCTGCGCCAGGGCCAGCCATTCCGCGCCGCGCGCCCGCATCCGGGCCAGCGCCTCTGGACCGCCGCGATCCGGCAGCCCGCCCATCAGGTTCAGCATCCGGTTCAGCCAGCGCGACGGGATGGTCTCGGCCTCGGCATCGCGTTTCGCGCGGGTCAGATAGACCCGGTCGGCAGCCACGGCCTGCTGAAAGTCGTGCGCCGCCAGCCCGATCTGGCGTTCGGGCAAGGGCAGGCCCGCGGCGGCGCGCATCTGGCGCGACAGCCAGGGGTCGGGCGACAGGGCCTGCGGCCAGCCCCCCTCGTTCAGGCCGGACAGGATCACGGTGCCGTGGCCGTGCAGACGCGCCTCGCGCGGGCCGTGGATGCGCAGGCAGTGATGCGCCTCGACATCGTCGCGCACCGCCTTGGCCTGCAGTTCGGTGACCAGCAGCGCGCTGAAGTCGCCCGGGCCGATGTCGGGGCCAAGCGCCGCGTGTTCCACCAGATGGTCCAGCACCGCGCGGGCCATCTGCCCGGCCTTGTCCTGCCACAGCTGAGAGCGTTCCGCATCGCCATCCGGTCCCGCCGCCAGGGCCTGTGCCAGGTCCAGCAGGTCGGCCAGCCGATGGGGCAGGGGCCGCGGCGCCCGGTCGCGGGCCACGGCGGTGATGCGCGACAGCATCGCGGCCAGCCATTCCGCCCAGATCTTGCGCGTGCCGTCGCCCTTGGTCGCCCAATCGGCCAGCGTGGCGGCATCGGGAAAGGCCGGGCCGTTCCGGCGCAGCTGCAGTTCCAGCTCGCGCGTCTCGCGCAGCATGTCGTTGCGCCCGATCGCGGTCGATCCGGTCGCGGTCAGCGGATGCTTCAGCAGGATCAGCAGCCGGTCGATGGTCAGCGGCTGACCGAACAGCGCGGCCACCTGGCGCAGGAACAGGCCCGGCGCGGTCAGCGGCAGGGGCCGGCCCGCGCTGTCGTCGGGGCGGATGTGCCAGCGGTCCAGCGCCGCGGTGACGCGCCGGATCAGGCCGCTGTCGGCCGCGATCAGCGTGACCTGTTCGCCGCCGCGTTCGGCGGCGTCGCGCATGATCAGGGCGATGGTCTCGGCTTCCTGGCCGGGCTGGTCGGCCTCGATCAGGGTCAGATCCGCGGTGGCGGCGATCAGGTCGGGCAGGGCAGGGCCCTCGGCGATCCACTGGTCGGTGACCGGCGCGGGCCGCAGCGCCAGAGAGATCAGCCGGTTGCGCCCCTCGGATGGCGGCCGCACCGCGGTCCAGCGCTGGGGATAGCCCGCCTCCGCGATCAGCGGCGCGAACCGCGCCTGCGGATGATCGTCGGCGCGCTCCAGCCCATCCCAGACCGGGGCGGGCTGGTCGAAATCGAAACCGGGCAGCACCACGGCGCCGTTGGGCAGCGCGGCCACCGCCTGCATGTACAACCGCGTCGCCCCGTGCGATCCGGTCGACCCCGCGACGATCACCGGGCCCTGCGGCAGATCGATGCCCTGCGGCCAGTCGCGGGCGGCGGCCTGGGCCGCGGCGCGCTGGCGGGCGGGGCGGTCCTGGGACGGGTCGCCCAGGTGAAACTGGGCCGCGATGCGCAGGAAGGCCAGCGCGTTCTGCCAGTGGCGGGCATGATCGCCGGTGTCGATCGCCTCCAGGTCGGACAGGTCGCGGCCTTCGGTCTGCATCTCGACCATCAGCTGGGACAGGGACTGCGCCAGCACCGGGATCGAATGACCCGCCCCCAGATCGGGACGCATGGCCAGCATCTGCGCGATCAGCCGCGCCAGTTCCAGCCGCCGCGCCAGGGGCGGCACCGGCGGGTCCGGCATGACCAGGGGCCCCGGATCGACCCCGGTGATCGACCGGATCTGCGGCAGCAGCAGCGGCCCCGCCCTGTCGAAGGCACGATACAGCGCCCCGCGCGTGGACGCGGCGTTGACGAAGACGGTGACCCCGGCCAGCGCCTCGGGCGGCTGGTCCGCCATCCGCTCCAGCAGGCCCCGCACGAAGGCGTCGGCAAAATCCACGCCGGGGGGCAGCGCGTAAAGACCGCGCATCTCAGCCATCCAGCAGCGCCTCGGCCAGGGGGATGGCGGCGGGATATCCTACGTCGCACCAGCCGCCGGGATGGATCAGCCCATGCGCGCGCCCGTCCGCGATCATCAGATCCCACAGGCGGTTCAGCGAAAACACTGCATCGCCGATTTCGGCCAGCCGATCGGTGCGGATGATCTGGGCGCCTGCATAGACATAGTCGCCCCGCCTGCTCAGGCGTCCGCCATCCAAGCTGAAATCGCCCGCCCCCTGCCGCGCCGTGGCCTGCGCCAGCGGCACCAGCGCCAGCAGCGCGTCCATGCGGTCGTCCCACGCCGCCATCAGCGCCGACAGGACGTTCGGCCCGGTCCAGACCACGTCGGGGTTCAGCGTCATCACCGGCCCCGGTCCCAGCAGGGGCAGCGCCTGGCGCAGCCCGCCGCCGGTGTCCAGGATCAGGTCCGGCTCGGCGCTGATCGCGACCTCCTGACCGGCCAGATGCCGTTCGATCTGATCGCCCAGGTAATGCGTGTTGACCACGATGGGCGCGGCGCCCGCGTCGCGGCCAAGGTCCAGCGCGCGGTCCAGCAGGGTGCGTCCCGAAACCGGGATCAACGGTTTCGGCCGGTCGTCGGTCAGCGGGCGCATCCGCGTGCCCAGGCCCGCGGCAAAGATCATCAGGGACGGCATCGGGCGATCCTTTCGCGCAGGGCGGCGTCGGGGGCGGGCACGTTCGCCAGCATGGCCCGCAGAGGCGCCAGCGCCGGATGCGCCAGGTCGCGCTGCAGATGCGCCCAGACCCGCGGCATGAAGGCCAGATAGCGCGGCTTGCCGTTCCGGATCGCCAGCCGGGCAAAGACACCCAGGATGCGCAGCGCCCGCTGTGCGCCGATCAGGGCATAGGCCGCGCGGAACGGGGCCTCGGCCACGGCGGTCGCGGCCAGATAGCGGGCGATCTGTGCCTGTTCCGTGGCTGGGTCCACGTCGCGGCGCGCGTCCTGCAGGGCGGATACCAGGTCATAGGCCGGATGCGCGGCCACCGCGTCCTGATAGTCCAGCAGGCCCAGGGGCGCGTCGCCGCGCCAGACCAGGTTCTCGGCATGGAAATCGCGCAGGCTGATGGCGGGGGGCAGATCGCCGCACAGGCGGTCGTGCAGATCGGCGATCAGCGTGGCCAGGTCCGGCAGGTCGGCCCCCGGATAATAATCGACGAACAGCGCCGCCAGATCGCCCATCGCCGCACCGTCCAGCGGCGCCACGAAAGCGGGGACCGGCTGGCGGTGCAGGTCGACTAGCAGGTCGGTGATGCGGTCGTGGATCAGCGGACCCAGATCGGGCCTGTCGGCCAGCACGCGTGCCACCAGATCGTCGCCCAGATCCTCCAGCAGCAGGAACCCCTGATCGGCGTCCTGCGCCAGAACCCTGGGCGCGCCGAACCCGCGGCCGCGCAGCCAGTCGGTCATCGTCAGGAACGGCCCCACGGACCCCGACGGGTCGTCCATCAGCACGCCCACCCCCGGCAGCCGGAAATACCGCCGGGCCGAGGCATCGCCCGCCAGGGGCAGCACCCGCGCGTCACCATGCCCCGCCGCGACGACGAATGTCGCCCGCGCCGCCAGACGGTCCGCGCCGGGGAACGCCATGTCGATGCGGCGCAGGTCGGGGTCCGGGTCTGCGCCGATCGCGATGATGATGGCGCCGGGCGGGACGCGCTCCAGCCGCTCGGGCCATTCGATCAGGCAGATCGCGTCCTCCACCGCCTCGTCCAGGCCCAGTTCGGTCAACTCGGACGGGTCGGTCAGGCGGTACAGGTCGGCATGCCAGATCTGCGTGCCCATCGGGTCGTCATAGGTCTGGACCAGTGTGAAGGTGGGGCTGGGCACGTCCTCGGCCGCATCGCCCTGGCGGGCGCGGATGAAGGCGCGGGCGAAATGCGTCTTGCCCGCGCCCACCGGACCGTCCAGCAGGATCGTCGCCGGGGGCGCGATCTGGGCGGCCAGCATCCGGGCCAGGGCTGCGGTCAGGGTCTCGGTGGCGATCAGGCGCGTGTTCATGCCCCGGTTCTAGCCTGTCGCGCGGGCGGGGGAAACAGGGCGTGGATGGACGGCGCGCGCGAATGCGCTAGGCTGACGGCGAAACCGACCGGAGGCCCCATGCTGCGCACCGCCCTTGTCCTGACGCTGGCCCTGTCGGGCCCGGCACTGGCCACCCAGGAATACATCCTGCCCACCCTGTTCGACGTGGCGCGGGTCGCGGCCGACGACGTGCTGAACATCCGGGCCGAGCCGGATGCCTCCGCGCCGATCATCGGCACGCTGGCCTTTGACGCGACCCACGTCGAGGTGGTCGAGCAGCGCGCCGGCTGGTCGCGCGTCAACACCGGAGAGGGGTCGGGCTGGGTGTCCGACCGCTATCTGGATTACCGCGTCGACGTCTGGCAGGACGGCGCCCTGCCCGCGGCGTTCCAGTGCTTTGGCACCGAGCCGTTCTGGGCCTTCATCCCGCAGGGCGACAGCGTGGTGCTGGGCGGTCCCGACATGCCAGAAGACACGCGCCCCGTCCGGGCGGTCCTGTCCACCGGCATCTTCGGCGACCCGACCCGCGCGGTGGTAGCCGACGGGCTGACCCTGACCGCCATTCCGCAGCTGTGTTCGGACGGCATGTCGGATCGCCTGTTCGGGATGCGCGCCCATGTGGTCATCCACGGCGACGCGCCGCGGATGCTGTCGGGGTGCTGCTCCATTCAGCCCTGAAGGCCAAGGACATCCATCATGTCGTACTGACCCGGACCCTTGTCCTGACCCCAGACCGCCGCGCGGATCGCGCCGCGGGCAAAGATCGCGCGGTCGGTGGCCAGGTGGCGCAGCACGATGCGTTCGCCGTCGGCGGCAAAAATCACGTCATGTTCGCCCACCACGTCGCCCCCGCGGATGGCGGAAAAGCCGATGCTTCCCGGTGCGCGGGCCCCGGTGATGCCGTCGCGGGCCGGCACGCGCAGGTCGTCCAGCGCGGCGCCCCGTCCCTGGGCCGCGGCCTCTCCCAGCATCAGGGCGGTGCCCGACGGGGCGTCGACCTTGTGGCGGTGATGGCTTTCGACCACCTCGATGTCCCAGTCGGTGCCCAAGGCGGCCGCGACCTTGCGGGTCAGGCCGACCAGCAGGTTCACGCCCAGGCTCATGTTGCCGGCACGGATGATCGGCGCGTGGCGGGCGGCGGCCGCCAGCGCGTCCAGGTGCCGCTGCTCCAGCCCGGTGGTTCCGATGACGTGGACGGCGCGCGCTTGGGCGGTCAGTTCCGCGAATGCCACCGTGGCATCGGGGCTGGTGAAGTCGATCACGGCCTGCGCCTGGGCGATGGCCGTCACCGCGTCGTCGCTGACCGTGACGCCGGCCGGCGCGCCCCCCATCGCGGTGCCGATGTCCTGCCCGATCCAGTCGTGGCCCGCGCGGTCCAGCGCGCCGACCAGCCGCAGGTGGTCGCTGTCCAGGATCAGGCGGATCAGCATTTGGCCCATCCGGCCCGATGCGCCGGTCACCACGACGCCCGGCCGCTGCGGCTGATCGGTGTTCTGCAAATCGCTCATGGTCCACCCCTGTTGGCTTTGGGGCGTGATACAAGGTTGCGGCCCGCGCCGCGACCCCCTACATCGGGACGCATGGCACAGAACCGCAATTCCCAAGGTCAGGGCCCCAAGCAGCGCCAGCTGCGCGTGGGCGAACTGATCCGTCGCACCCTCGCCGACGTGCTTGCGCGCGCGGACGTGCACGACCCCGACCTGAACCGTCATTCCATCACCGTGGCCGAGGTGTCGATGTCGACCGACCTCAAGGTGGCGACGGCCTATGTGCTGCCGCTGGGCGGCCGCGACGCGCCCGAGGCGCTGGCCGCGCTGCGCCGCAACACGCCGGAACTGCGCCATCTGGTCGCCAAGGCCATGACGCTGAAATTCGCGCCCGAGCTGCGGTTCCAGCTGGACGAGACCTTCGACCGCATGGACGACACCCGCCGCCTGTTCGAGGACGAGCGCGTGCGCCGCGACGTCGCCGCCCCGGACCGGGACGACGATGACGCCTGATCTGCCGCGTCTGGCGGCGGTGGCGGTCGGAATGCTGGTCGCGATGGCGCTGCCGTCGGGGGCCGCGCAATGCGAACGCGTGGACCATGACGGCCAGGGCTATGTGCTGTGCCAGGTCGAGGCCGCGCAGGAACCCGCCCTGCGGCTGTTCCAGGACGGCCCCGACGGCGCGCCATTGCGCAATTTCGCCAATGTCCGCCGCACGCTGGACGCGGGTCAGACGCTGTCGTTTGCCATGAATGCGGGCATGTTCCATGCCGATTACCGTCCGGTGGGTCTGCTGGTCGTCGACGGGGTAGAACTGTCGCCCATCGTCACCGGCGCCAGCCGCGACAATTTCGGGATGCTGCCCAACGGCGTCTTCTGCACCGGCGGCGCGCAGCCCTTTCAGGTCATCGAAAGCGTCAGCTTTGCCGAGACGCGCCCCGACTGCCGACTGGCCAGCCAGTCCGGGCCGATGCTGGTGATCGACGGCGATCTGCATCCGCGGTTCCTGGCCGACAGCGACAGCCGCTATATCCGCAACGGGGTCGGCGTGTCGCCCGACGGGCAGACCGCGTGGTTCGCGATCTCGAACAGGCCGGTGACGTTCCACGAATTCGGGCGGTTCTTCCGCGACGGGCTGGGCGTGCGCGATGCGTTGTATTTCGACGGCTCGATCTCGCGGCTTTATGCGCCGTCGGTGAACCGGGCCGATTTCGGGCGCAGCATGGGTCCGATCATCGGCCTGGTCGAGTGACCGGTTGACCCCTGCCCGCCGCGGGTCTATCCCCCGGCCCTTGTTTTTTCAGGAGTGATCATGGCGCGCAAGAAGGGCCGGGACATCAACGGCTGGCTGATCGTGGACAAGCCCGCGGGCGTCAATTCGACCGCCGTCGTGGCCAAGGTGCGTTGGGCGCTGGACGCCAAGAAGGCCGGTCATGCCGGCACGCTGGACCCCGACGCGACCGGCGTCCTGGCCGTCGCCCTGGGCGAGGCCACCAAGACCGTGCCGATCGTCACCGACGCGCTGAAATGCTATGACTTCGTGGTGAACTGGGGGTCCGAGACGACCACCGACGACGCGTCCGGCAGCGTGGTCCGCACCAGCGACGACCGCCCCACCGCAGCGCAGGTCGAGGCGGCGCTGGCGGGCTTTACCGGTGACATCATGCAGGTCCCGCCCGCCTTTTCCGCCGTCATGGTCGAGGGCGAGCGCGCCTATGACCTGGCCCGCGAGGGGGTCGAGATGGAGCTGGCCGCGCGCCCGCTGTGGGTCGACAGCCTGACCCTGCTGGAGGCCGAGGCCGACACCGCCCGCCTTGAGATGGTCTGCGGCAAGGGCGGCTATGTCCGCTCGATCGCGCGCGACCTGGGCCGGGCCTTGGGCTGTCTGGGCCATGTCGCGCATCTGCGCCGCACCTGGTCCGGCCCCTTCGAGGCCAGCGCCGGGGTGGCCTTCGACCGCGTCGACCGTGACGCGCAGGACTGGCTGGAGACGCAGATCCTGCCGTTGGAGACGGGCCTGGCCGACCTGCCCATGCTGCGCGCCACGACCGAAGGCGGCATCCGCATCCGCAACGGCAATCCCGGAGAGGTGACCGGCGGCGCCGAATGGGGCGAGCTGGTCTGGGTCCAGGACGCCAGGGGGCCGGTCTGCATCGGCCGCTATCAGGGCGGCATGGTTCAGCCCGACCGGGTGTTCAACCTGTGATGCCACCGGGGCGGTGGGCGCCCAGAAATGGCCCCTCGCCCGCCGCGTCGATGCGGGCGATGGCGTCGCGGATCGGCTCGAACGTGACGCACATGGTCCAGGCGGTGGCGTGGATCATCAGATCCGCCGACACGGCCATCGCCACGTGGCCCGGCCAGAACAGCAGATCGCCCCGCGCGATCGTGTCGGTCTGCGCGAACGTCGCGCGCTGCAGGTCGCTGTCGCCGGGGCAGGCGATGTCGCAGGCGGTCAGTGCGGCCTGCACCAGCCCAGAACAATCGATCCCCGCCCGGCTGTTCCCCCCCCACAGATAGGGCGTGCCCAGCAGGCTTTCCGCGACCGGAACCGGGTCGTCGGCCGGGCCGTCGGCCAGATGCTGGACCGGGACATGGCCGCCGGTCGCCAGCGTGGCAAAGCGGCCCTGGACCTGGGTGACCGACACCCGCGCGCCTAGGGACAGCGAAAACCGCTCGGGCCGCTTCATGTCGGGTTCCAGATAGACATGGGTGGCCGGCGCGGTGACGCGGTGGGTGATGGGCGGCAGGCTGCCGCTCAGCGCGGTGTCGGCGATCCAGCCGCAATAGCCGTCCAGCGCCGCGCGCACGAAGCTCATCCCCGCCTCGCGGTCGATCACCGTCACGTCGGCCCCGAAGTTCAGCTGCCGGTCGCGGCGGCCTTCGGGGGCGTCCAGCAGGTCGACCACTGGAATGATCACCCGTGCGGGCTGTCCCGGCACGAAGGACGGCCGGTCCAGGACGCCGCGCAGGCTGTCCAGGGCCACGCGGTCGGTGGCGGGCGTCAGACGGCGGTCCATCAGCGCGCCAAAATCTGCGGCAGCGCGGCAAGGATCGCGCGCGCGCCCTGCCCGACGCCGCCCTTGGGGCGGCCCGGCGCGGCGGTGGGCTGCCAGCCATAGATGTCGAAATGCGCATAGCGTCCCGCGCCCTCGGCAAAGCGGCGCAGGAACAGGGCGGCGGTGATCGACCCGGCCATTCCGCCCGCGGGGGCGTTGTCCAGATCAGCGATGCCGGGTTCGATCAGCGATTCATACGCGTCCCAGAAGGGCATCCGCCAGACCGGGTCGCCGACCTGCATCCCGGCGGCCTGGATCGCGGTCGCGGTCGCGTCGTCGTCGCAGTAAAGCGGCGGCAGGTCGGGACCAAGCGCCACCCGCGCCGCCCCCGTCAGCGTCGCCAGAGAGATCATCAGGTCGGGGCTTTCCTCGGCCGCATAGGTCAGCGCGTCGGCCAGCACCAGGCGACCCTCGGCGTCGGTGTTGTTCACCTCGACCGACAGGCCCTTGCGGCTGGCCAGCACGTCGCCGGGGCGGAAGGCGTTGCCCGCGACGCTGTTCTCGACCGCCGGGATCAGCACCCGCAGGCGCAGGCCCGATGCGGCGCCGCTGCGCGCCAGCATCTTGAGCAGGCCAAGCGCGGTCGCGGCCCCGCCCATGTCCTTCTTCATCAGCCCCATCGAGGCGCCGGGTTTCAGGTTCAGCCCGCCGGTGTCAAAGCACACGCCCTTGCCGACGATGGTCAGCATCGGCCCCGCATCGCCAAGGCGGATGTCGATCAGCCGCGGCTCGCAGGCGGCGGCGCGGCCGACCGCGTGGATCAGGGGAAAGTTCTGCTTCAGCAGCTGGCCGCCGCAGATCACCTCGACCCGCGCGCCCAGATCGTTGGCAAGACCGCGCGCGGCGGCCTCCAGCTTGTCGGGGCCCAGATCGCTGGCAGGGGTGTTGATCAGGTCGCGGGTCAGGAATTCGCCCGCGGCGATCGCCAGCAGGCGGTCGGCGTCCACGCCTTCCGGGCAGACCAGCCGCGGCCCCTGGACCGGCGCGCCCTTGTAGCGGGTGAACCGGTACTGGCCCAGCAGCCAGCCAAGCGCCAGCTGATCGGGATCCAGACCCTGCGGGATGCCGGCCAGATGCCAGTCGCCCTTGGGCAGGGCATGGGCGCGGGCCAGGTGGAACCGGTCGCGGCCGGCCTGCGCCCGCTCGCCCAGGCCCATGATCGCGCCGCGCAGCCCGCCCGACGCATCGGGCAGCAGGCACAGCTGTCCCGCCTTGGCCGCGAACCCGCAGGCCTGGGGCCAGTCGCCCGCGTCCTGGGGCAGGGGGTCGCCGGTCCAGACCAGCCACAGCGGCAGGGTGGCATCAGAGGCGGGCGCAAATTCGGGGTTCATGGGCAGGTCCTTGGCAGTTCGGCGCACAGCCTACAGCACCGCGCCCCGACTGCAACCTCAGGCCAGGGCCGTCCGGTCCCAGATCGCCGTCAGCGACCGGTTGCCCACCCGCAGCAGGCGCGCGCGGATCGCGGCCAGCGCCGGCACGTCGCCGAGTTCGGCGGTGCTGCCCAGGTCCATCGCGACGCCCGCCAGCGACAGCAGGCCGATCTGCCAGGCCAGGCGCGACATGCGTTCGGCATGCGCCGCCGCCTGTGCCAGGTCCGCGTCGTCCAGCGCACCGTCCACCGCCGTCAGCGCCGCCGCCAGCTGTTCCAGCGCCAGGCCGATGACATGCTGGGCCGATGTCTCGCCCAGCTCGGCCACGATTTCCGCGACGCGGCGGCTGTCCACGCGGACCGCCTCTGATATGGCCAAAGCCGAAATTTGTGCCATCCGCACCTCCAGGGGATCTGTCCCCGCACGCGCCGACCATGCGGGGCAAGCGGTGAAGAAAGCCTTGAGGCGGGATCAAGAAAAGGCTCGAATTTGTCTCAATCCCGGCCTATCACCCCTGTCAGAAAGCGAGGTGCCAGATGAACGACCTGTCTCCGTTGCCGCAATATCTGGTCAAGCGTTTCCACGGCTGGAAGGCGACGTCCTATGCCGAGAACGCGGCCTGGTTCCGCCGGCTGGCGACCGAAGGGCAGCGCCCGCGCGCGATGGTCATCTCCTGCTGCGACAGCCGCGTGCACGTGACCAGCATCTTCGGCGCCGATTCGGGCGAGTTCTTCATTCACCGCAACATCGCCAACTTGGTGCCGGCCTATGCGCCCGACGGGTTGCAGCACGGCACCTCGGCGGCGGTCGAATATGCCGTCACGGCGCTGAAGGTCGCGCATCTGATCGTGGTGGGCCACACCAATTGCGGCGGCGTCAAGGGATGCCACGCGATGTGTTCGGGCGCCGCGCCCGAACTGGAGGAGAAGACCAGCTTCGTCGGTCGCTGGATGGACATCCTGCGCCCCGGCTATGACCGCGTGAAGGACCTGCCCGAAGCCGAACAGGTCAACGCGCTGGAGCGCGAGGCCGTGCTGGTGTCGCTGGAGAACCTGATGACCTTCCCCTTCGTCCGCGCGGCGGTCGAGTCCGGGGAAATGTCGCTGCACGGTCTGCTGCACGACATCAGCGAAGGCACGCTTTTGCAGGCCGATGACGGCGGCAGGCGGTGGGTGTCGATCTGACACCCGCCCGCCCGGCGCGTCTTCAGGCGTCGGGCCGCCAGCGGATGACCCGCCAGACATACAGCGCGACAAAGCCCAGAACGATCGCCGTGGACAGCGGATCGATCAGGTGGCTGACGGCCTCATAGCCGTTTTCAAGGACATAGCCGGCGATGGCCAGCCCGCCCGTCCAGATGAAGCTGCCGATGGCGGTGAACAGCAGGAACCGCCCCACCGGCATCTGCGCCAGCCCCGCGGGGACCGAGATCAGCGTGCGGATCGTGGGCAGGAAGCGGCCGAAGAAGACCGCGGCCCCGCCATGCCGGGCGAACCAGCCCTCGGCCGAGGTCAGCTCGTTGGGCGTCAGCGTCAGCCAGCGGCCATAGCGGACCACGACGCGGCGCATCCGCGCCGGGCCGTAGGCCACCCCGATCACGTACCAGAACCACGCGCCCAGGGTCGATCCGACCCCGCCCGCCAGGATCGCCAGCCACAGGGGCGTGCCGCCGCGGGCGGCGTTGAACCCCGCCAGCGGCATGATCAGTTCCGACGGAATCGGCGGAAAGATGTTTTCCAGCAGCATCAGGGCAAAGATTGCCCAGGCCCCCCCGCTTTCCAGCAGGCCGGTGATCCATTCGAACAAGGATCAGCCCTTCTTCAGGATGCGGTTGCCCAGCAGTTCGGCGATCTGCACCGCGTTCAGCGCCGCACCCTTGCGCAGGTTGTCGCTGACGCACCACAGGTTCAGGCCGTTCTCGACCGTGCCGTCCTGGCGGATGCGGCTGACATAGGTGGCGTATTCCCCCACGCATTCGACGGGGGTGATGTAGCCGCCGGGCTCGCGCTTGTCGATCACCATGACGCCGGGCGCCTCGCGCAGGATGTCGCGGGCCTCGTCCTCGTCCAGGAAATCCTCGAACTCGATGTTGATCGATTCCGAATGGCCGACGAAGACGGGGACGCGGACGCAGGTCGCGGTGACCTTGATCGACTTGTCCATGATCTTCTTGGTCTCGGCGACCATCTTCCATTCTTCCTTGGTCGCGCCGTCTTCCATGAAGACGTCGATCTGCGGGATCACGTTAAAGGCGATCTGCTTCTGGAACTTCTTGGGTTCCTTTTCCTGACCCGGCACGTACATGCCCTTGGTCTGGTCCCACAGCTCGTCCATGCCCTCCTTGCCCGCGCCGCTGACCGACTGGTAGGTCGAGACGACGACGCGCTTGATGCGGGCGCGGTCATGCAGGGGCTTGAGCGCCACGACCATCTGCGCGGTCGAGCAGTTGGGGTTCGCGATGATGTTCTTTTTCGCATAGCCCTGAATCGCGTCGGGGTTCACCTCGGGCACGATCAGCGGCACGTCGGCGTCGTAGCGATAGAGCGAGGAGTTGTCGATCACCACGCAGCCGGCGGCCGCGGCCTTGGGGGCGTGGATCTTGGTCGCATCCGATCCGATGGCAAACAGCGCGATGTCCCAGCCGGTCCAGTCGAACTGCTCGATGTCCTTGATCTTCAAAGTCTTGTCGCCAAAGCTGACCTCGGTGCCCTGGCTGCGGCGGGACGCCAGTACGGCGATCTCGTCCACGGGGAACTGGCGTTCGTCCAGGATGTTCAGCATTTCGCGGCCCACATTGCCCGTGGCGCCGGCGACGACGACTTTGTAACCCATTTCGGGGGAGCTCCTTTTTCTGCGGTCGGGGGCATTTACCGCAAACGGCCGCGCAACGCCAGCGCGCGTTGCAGGTCCGCACCCGGCCGCGGGGTTCCGGCAACAGGTCGGGCGGCCCCGGCGATTGCCGCGAAACGCCGCAGGGACGGCTTGTGCGCGCCCGGCTGACCGGACGCGCACAAGCGGTTTTCAGAACCGCAGGCCCAGGCCCGCGCCGACGGTCGCCTGCGATCCGGCGTCATGGCCGATGCGGCTGTCCAGCGTCACCCAGGCATCGGCTTGGTCGGACAGGGCCGTTTGGGCCGACAGGCCGATGCGGGCAAAGTTGCGGTCCTGTCCATCCAGCGTCACGCGGCGGTCGTTGCCGGTGCTGTCGGTCACGCGGATGCGCGAGGGCGCCCCTTCGGCCAGGTCGTGGACCAGCGTGCCTTGCGCCGACAGCGTCACGTCGCGCCCGGCGACGGCCAGATCGGTGCCGACGCGGCCGCCCAGCTGGACCTCCAGGCTTTCGATTGCCTGACCGGCATAGGTGACCGCACGGCGGTCGCCCGACCCTTCCGAAAACCCGCCGATCCGGGTGCGGCTGTAATCCAGCCCCACGACCGGACCATAGGTCACGCCCGATGCCAGCGCATAGTCGCGCCCGGCCTGGACTCGCGCGCCCAGGGTATAGGCATTGGTCGACCAGTCGAAATCCCGTTCGACGATGGTCGCGCCCAGGCCCGAGCGCAGCACGAAGTCGCGCGTGCCCTCAAGGTCCGACTTGCCCCAGCTGACCGCGCCGATCACCCAGTCGTCGTTCATCGCATAGGCCGCGTCCAGCGACAGCTGATAGGCGGTCGATTCCAGGTCGTCGCCGCTGCGCAGGTCGTCGCCGGTGCGTGCATAGGCCAGCTGGCCGCCCAAAGACAGGCCGGGGGCCACCTGGTACGACGCGCCCGCCCGCGCCATCAGCGCAGCCCCGCCGTCGCGCCCGAAGGTCGCGCTGCTGTCCGGCGTGGCCAGGCCCTGCACCGCGATCGAGGGCGTGATCTGGCCAAAGGGCGCATCCGCGCCCAGGCGGTCACGCGTTGCGCGCAGCGACAGGGCGGCCAGATCAGCCTGCTGTCGGGTGGCCAGATCGGCGATCTGGGCCGCCGACAGGGCCGCGTCCTGGGACGACGCCACCAGGTCGGCGCCCGTCTCCTCGACCAGCAGGCGGGTCAGGATGCGGGCATAGTCGCGCATGCGCTGTTCGAACCGTTCAGGGCCCAAGGCCGCCAGCAGGAAGTCCCAGTTGTCCTCGGTCGGGTCATGCCAGGTCGAACCGCCGGGGATCAGCGGATTGTCGGTCTGGGTATAGCCGTCCAGATCGCCCAGGTCCCAGTTCGTCGCCTCCAGCCACAGGATCGGGATGCTGTAGCCTTCGAACACGGCAGCGTCGGAACAGCAGCCGGTGTTGATCGGATAGTCAGGGTTCCGTCCGGGGTTGCTGCGCAGGTCGATGCCAAGCTCGTCCGCGATGGCGTGCGCGCGGGTCCATAGCGACAGCAGCGCCGGGTTCTCCAGGTATTCGGTCCCGGCATGGGCATACATGAAGTCGCCTGTGATCAGGCTGTCGATGTTGATCATCCCGGCCATGTCGTCGCGGCGGCCGCCAAGGGTGTCGACGTAATGGGCCGCCCCCTGTAGGCCGACCTCCTCGGCGCCGAAGGCCACGAACTCCAGGCCGACATCGGTGGACAGCCCGGTCATGTGCGCCGCCAGTTCGGTCAGCACCCCCGCGCCCGAGGCATTGTCGTCGACCCCCTGCAGGTCGGGCGATGTTCCGGCGCTGTCGAAATGCGCCCCCACCACGATGAAGCGGTCGCTGGCGCCGGGCATCGACACGACCAGGTTTTGCGACGGGCCCAGCGTGGCGCCAGACCGGCTGGTGGCGGTGAAGTCCTGACGCACGACCGCGTTGCTGCCGAAGGACAGGCGGTCGCGCATGTATTGGGCCGCATTGAAGAAGGTCGTACCGCTGTCCGGCGCGCCCGTGAAGCGGCCCGGATAATTCAGCGCCAAGTCGCGCATCGTATCATAGCCATAGGCGCCGAAATCCTGCGCCAATGCCGGGGTGGCGCAGATCAGCGCCGTGGAGGCCAAGGCGGCCTTGATGGTTCTCATGGGGTTTCCCTGCCTGCTTTTTGGTGTCCCCCGCGCGGGGGAAGCCCACAGGATTGCACAGCGCGCAGCACGTGCAAGGCCGCCTCAACGGATCAGCGTCAGACGGTGGTCCTGGCGCAACAGATCGGCGACCCAGGCGCCCTCGGCCGCGAAATCATGCGGCACCTGCGCGGCATTGCGCCGTCCCGACAGCGACAGGCTGGCGAAGAAGTCGAAACCATAGAGCGTCAGCGATGCCAGATCGCTGCGCAGGCACAGATCGATCAGCATCGCGCCCGTCGTGGGGGGCGCACCCAGCCGCCCGGCCAGCATGTCGATATCCGCCAAGGGGTGCAGGTAGAAGCCGGGGCTGGACGCGCTGTCCCAGTCCAGCCGCTTGCGTTTGGGCGACATCCACAGGATGCGGCCGGGGTCCAGGCGCGCACGGTCCGCGTCCGGCAGGCGCGTGGCCAGTCCCAGCCAGTCGGTGCGCGTGCCGTGGCTGGCAGGGCTGGGCATCGGCGCGCGGTTGATGCGGACGACCCTGTCGGCGGCATCGATCCGTGCCCCGTGGGCCTGATCGGCCAGCGCGCGGGCGTTGCCGATCAGCGCGACATGGCGGCCCGACAGGTCGGCCAGCAGCGCGGATTGCGGGACCGACAGCGCGGCCAGGGGCGCGTCGCGGCGCATCAGGCGCGCCGTGGCAAAGGCCAGCCGGTTCACAGCAGCGACCGATAGACGTCGACGATGGCCCGCGCCTCGCCCTCGATGGCGTGGTTCGCGGTGACATGGGCGCGGGCGGCCTGACCCGCCGCGGCGCGGCCTGCGTCGTCGTCCAGCCAGCGGGCCAGCGCGGC
>NZ_VDDD01000079.1 GCF_006151785.1 Paracoccus marcusii | reverse complement strand
TGTCCACCATCTATAGCGGACACTATCTCCCACGCTCACCACGCGGCAGGGCAGTCAGACCGGACGCTTACGTTTATCGTGCAGGATGTCCCAGAAACGCCCCAAGCGTGACAGGCGTGACAGAGCGTGACATCGCAACAAATGTCACGGCGCCAGAAGCCGGGAAGGCCGTGACAAGCGTGACAAGCCCTTTAGGGCTGTCACGTGTCACGCCCAGGACTGGGGGTTAAATCCATGAGCTCGACAGAAAAGACGAATGTCACGCTGTCACGCCTCACCCAAGTATCTGCCAAGAAAGCGCATCGGGCCGTTCGAACCGCTGTGCAGCAGGGCACTCTGCATCGCGATGCGTGCGAGGTGTGTGGGGCTCGCCATCGAGAGGATGGTGTAATCGTGGATGCGCATCACGAATGCTATTCTCGACCTTTGGACGTGACTTGGTTGTGTCGTCGCCATCACCGGCAGATCCATGCCGACATTCGCGCCGGCCTGTGGGTGAAGCCATGACCGGGGGGTCGTCGCAGGCTGGCGGATGTGCGCAGATCAGGACCGGCATGGGCAAGAAACGCGCGCATCCACAAAATGAGGCATCTGGGAACGCCTTTCCACTAGGCCTGCATGATGCCGACATCATCCGGCGACTGGCCCGTATCGAGGCCATGCTTGCAGTGCTGATAGGCCAGGACGCGCCCGCAATTGATCCCGTCCCTTTGATTGCCGATCTGACCGATAGCGATTGGTTTACGGCAGGCGAGCTATGGCAGAGCGTCGATGCCCTGAGAAAGGCGGCCGAGGCGATCGGCGAACCGGTCCCCGATGTCGTCCAGGCATTCTCCGACTTGGGCCTTTCCAGCGTCAAAAGCCTGGGCAAGTGGCTGTCAGCCCGCCCGGCCGAAATTATCGAACGCACCGAACGCACCCGCGCCGGCATCCTGTGGCGCATCGCGTGACTTTGCAGGCTTAGAAAAGCTCAAAGTCACCCCCTCCATCGCGCCAATCGCTTGATTGCCTCAGAATCAACGAGACAAAACAGATAGGCGAACCGATGACCCCCAACCGCTCCCTTGCCAGCACCTCGGCCGCCGCCGCGCGTGTTGAAGCCGCCGCCACCATCCAGTGGCTGGCCCGTTCCAAAGCCCTCAAGCTCGATGCTGTCGACATGTCCGAGATGGGCGCACCCACGCGCGCCGTCGACGTGCTGACCAAGGCCACCGACACGTCCAGCCTGGCCGCGGTCGGCGTGATGAGTGCCGTGATGGCATTCGTCCAGAACGCCGGCCAGGCCAGCGCATTTCTGTCGATGGTCAGCGAACAGGCGTTCCGCCGCGTGCCTTTCGATACGCCCCTGATCCACACCGAAAGCCTGCCCATCCCGTCCGGTCTGTCCGAGGGTGGCCTGATCCCGGTCGGCGAGCTGGAGCTGGAAGGCAAGAAGCTGACTGAGGAAAGCGTTGGCGTGATCGTCGTCGCATCTGACGAGGCCTGGCAGCGCGTCGACGGTCCCGGCCAAGGCTTCATCAACAACCTGCTGCAGGCCGCGATCGGTCGCGCCGTCGACGCCCGAATGTTCGAATTGCTGGCCGGATCTGCCCCGGTGAACCTGACGGCGGCCAAGGATGACTCCGCTGCCATCCTGGTCGCTCTGGGCGGCGCTGTGCAGGCGATGCTGACGAAATCGGGTCAGGTGCTGCGATGGGCCGTTTCCCCCGCTGCAGCGGCCGTTCTGGCGCCTCTCAGCGCAGAGGGTCGCATCGCCATGAGCCCGGCGGGCGGAATGATCTTCGACATCCCTGCCGTGATCAGCGAAGGGCTGGAGCCGGGCGAGATTGCCCTGATCGCTGCATCCGACATCGCGGCCGACGTGGTGGACATGGGCATCATGCCCTCGCGCGCATCGGCCCTGCGGCTGCCCGACGGCTCGCCAATGTCGCTGTTCCAGCTGAACCTGATCGCAGTGCGCGCCGTGATGGCGTTTGGCGTCACGCCCCTGGCCGATGCCGTCATGGCAAAAGTGACCCTGACGGAGTGACCCTGATGCAGTTCCCCGCATTCCCCCGTCACCTGACCCCCGAAGAACGCAGCGCCGTCCGCGAGGTCGCAGCCCGCAAGTTCGCGGACGAGCTGCTGAGCGACACGGAGAACAAGACCGGCCCCATCACGGACGCGCGGTGGCGGACGGAGGCGCACAGCGACGCGCTAATCAAGGGCCTGACCCTGATTTCGCTTAACTGGCTGAGCGAGCGCATGGACGCTGTAGAAGCGGCCCAGGCCAGCAAGGGGGACGCCTGATGGCTGGTCAGCTGCAAGACGCCATGGCCCGCATCGATCGCGAGTATGCCGAACGGATGGAAGCATCACAGCGCGACATGCTGACCCGGCACGATCCGGCAACCGTGGCCCTTCTCATGGAAGCCGCGGACCAGATGTGGCGCACCGAACGCCAGATCATTGAGACCCGCGTGCGCAACGCCCTGCAGGAGGTGAGCGCATGAAGCTGCCAGCCCCCGCATTCCCCCGCACCATGTCTGTCGAGGAGCGTGGCGCAGTGCTGCGTGACTACAGCGCACGCGTGGTGGATCACCTGGTGCTTGCCATTGCCAGGTCAAACGGGCTCGACCCGATCGAAGCACGGGCCAAGCTGCAAGGGTCCGAGCATGTCGATGATGTCCGCATCCTCGCGGAGTTTCATTGCGGCATCAGCTGGCTGGTCGAGCGTGTCGACGCCTTGGAGGCCGAGGTTCGCGCGCCGCGCCGGAAGCGATGGGGGGGTCGGGCATGAACCGCGAGAACGCTTCTGCTCCGGACCCCCGGGGATACAACGCAAAGATTTTTTCCCCTCTTTTGATTTCTGCAGGGTGCGTACCGGAGCTAATCATATGATTTTGATCTATAGTTTGATTTCCGAAAATCAAAAAGTGACCACTCGGTCCGCAGCTGGTCACCACTGCGCACCAACGTTTGAGAGGATCGAGCCGTGAGTACTGTCGTCGGACGGCTGAGGGCGGAATTGGGCCTTGATTCCAGCGGTTTCCAAGCGGGACTGCAGCAAAGCCAGGCGAGCTTCCAAAGTTTCGGCCGCCAGATGGCGAACATCGGCAAGGGCGTGGCACTTGCTGGCGTCGGCGCCTTTGCAGCGTTCAACAACAGCGCCAGCCGGATGACGGACCTGCAGCGTCAGGCCGAGATTGCTGGCCTGACCGCACAAGACTTCAATGTCGCTGCACAAGCCGCCAAGGAATACGGCGTCGAGCAGGGCAAGCTGTCAGATGTCCTAAAGGACGTGAACGATCGGCTTGGCGAATATCGCGAAACCGGCGGCGGCGAGATGGCCGAGTTTTTCGAGAAGATCGCGCCCAAGGTCGGCCTAACGCTGGAGGCTTTCGAGGGTCTGAACTCGTCCGAGGCGCTGCAGCTCTATGTGACGGCGCTACAGGACGCCAAGCTGCCGCAGCAGCAGATGACGTACTACATGGAGGCTCTTGCGGATGACGCGACGGGTCTGATCCCTGTGTTCGGCAAATCTGGCGAAGCTCTGGACGCTATGGGCGAGCGGATGCGCAAGCTTGGCGTCAACATCGATGATGACCTGCTCGCCAGCACCCGCGCGGCCCGCGGCGACATTGCCCTGATCTCGGAAGCCCTGCGGACCAACTTCGACCAGGCCGTGCTGCAAATGGGCCCGTCTCTGGCAAACCTGGCAGAGGCATTCATCCCCGTTGCGGGCGGCATCGCTACGGTCATCGAGAAGGTGATCGAGTGGACGGACATAGCAGGCAAGGGTGCCCGCAAGTTTGTGGACGACTTCATCGGCGCGATGTCAGGGCTTCCATCGTCAGCAAGCGGGATTATCGTGCAGCTGGCAGCCGGAACCGCTGCCGGCATGTCCACTATTGCCACCGGGGCTGTAAACTGGGCCGCGGACATCGTTCGGGCGATCGTGGATGGCCTCAAGGGTCTGTATCAGGCAGGGGTCGATGCTGTGGCTGAACTTGGCCGCGGGATGCGCGACAGCGTGACCGGCCTAATCTCCGATGCAGCGACCTGGGGCGGCGACATCGCCGCAGGACTTGCAAACGGCATCCGGGACCGGGCGTCGGCGGTGCGCGACAGCGTGACCGGCTTGGCCGGCAATGTCGCGGCCTGGTTCAACGAAGATCCCGACATCGACTCGCATTCCCCATCGCGCGCATTTCACCGGTTCGGCGGCTGGATCACGCAGGGCCTGGCGAATGGCATCGACGCAGGGGCCGGCGGGGTCCATTCGTCGATGCAGGGTCTGGCCGGGGGGATGATGTCCCATTTCGACGGCGTGCTGTCGGGCGCAAAGAACCTGACCGACGTCTTCGACAACATCAAAGCCAGCTTTGCCAACATGGTCGCGGACATGGCCCAGAAATCCATGGCGAGCGGCGTGAGCGGCATCCTTGGCAGCGTCTTCGGTGCGATCGACCCGCTGGCTGGCGCGCTGCGCGGTGCGGGGCTGAACGCGATCCCGGCGTTCGCCACGGGCACGAACTATGCGCCCGGCGGGTTGGCCGAGATCAACGAGCGGGGCGGCGAGATCGTCAACCTGCCGCGGGGTTCGCAGGTGATCCCGCACGACCTGTCAAAGCGGGCGATGCAGGGGCAAGGCGGCACAAGCCGGATCGAGCTGACGCTATCGCCCGACCTGGAGGGCCGCATCCTGTCGCAGGCTGAAGGCCAGAGCGTCCAGATCACGCAGCAGGGCATCGGCCAATTCCAAAAGCAGATGCCCAACATGGTCAACGACATCAACCGCAACCATCGCAGGCGGTACGGCTGAGACCGGCCAAACCCCACGGCTCCGGGGTTTGGCAGGCTGTCACGCTTTACAGGGGGCGGGGACAGCCAAAAGCCCGCGTTTGGGCAAGGGGCCCCGGCATGACGCTGCCGGGGCCTCTTTCACCAACACAGACTTGGCGCTTAGGCGGCTCAGAGCATCGCACTTTATGACAAGGCTCTGCCCTGCACGTCTGAGCGGTCAGTGGGCAGCCGAGACGCATGACATGATTGAAGCCGCCCATCACGCTCAAAATACCCTTCGGACTTTTTATATGTTGAGTCCCGGACCACAGAGAAACAACATGTTGTGTCGACGATACCTGTTTGACTAGGTTTGGTAGTTTTGTGGATAAAATGGGGTTGACACAGCTTTTGACGCACGACTCACAAGGTGTTAGCCTAAGGCGAATCACCGGGTAATCACCCCTACCTTGGACTGGAACCCGCATGTCACTACTGGAAACTGAACTCCGCGATCTCGGCATCACATTCGCCCAATCGCCGTCTCATGATTATACCAGCGTCAAGCCTGTGTCTGCGCAAAGTTTCCTTGCGTTCTCGGCTTATGGCGAGTTCACTCCTATCAAAGTGGGCACGAGTGCAAGGGTAGTGAATGCCGACGTGGAACGAAATAAACGATGAGATTGCTCGGCGTGGTACGGCTAACGCATGCGATGAGGTTCGAGGGCATTATCTAGCGGCATTACGGGACCTAACCGGCAGAACTACAATCGCGTATTATTCCGGATTTCTGCAAAAGCGTCAGCCTGACGGCCGATTTCACCCAGAAGCGTCGATAACAGACCTTGATATGAACGGTATGATGGCTGTCGTTCATAGTGTGGATCGAACGCATGGGCTTGACCTAATAATCCATACACCTGGAGGGGGTATAGAAGCGACCCGCGCGCTTGTTGAATACTTGTACCTCATGTTCGCCGACAAAGACATCAGGGTTATAGTACCTCACATGGCGATGTCTGCGGGCACTATGATAGCCTGCGCGGCAAAAAGCATAGTAATGGGCAAGCATTCCTGCCTCGGCCCAACTGATCCCCATATTAATGGCGCACCAGCTATGGGGATCTTGGCTGAAGTTGATGATGCAATTGTGCAGATCAGGGCAGATCCTCTCAAGCAAATTATATACCAACAAGTCTTTGCCAAGTATCCGCCAGCTTTCATTGGGGACTGTCAGCGTGCAGTGGAGATTAGCCGGCAGATGGTGCAACGATGGCTTACCCAAAACATGCTTCAAGGAAATGCAGACCCCTTGGCCTCATCTCAAGCTATTGTGGCCGAACTGACGAACTACAAGGGTACGGCATCTCATAGTCATCATTTCCTTGCGGGCGATTGCAAGGCTATGGGTCTGGAAATTGCAGCACTTGAGGACGATCAAGATCTACAGGAGGCGGTACTTAGCGTGCACCACGCATTTGTAGCGACCTTCGCGCAGTCTGATGTCATAAAGATTATCCAAAATTCGGATCATGGAATTTGGACAATCAATGCCAACACATAGCGATCGTTTCTGGCATCATTATTAGATCACCGCCTGCACCCCAGACGCAGTGAACTCAAGCCCTTGCGCTTCGAGCGCCGCTCTCAATGCGGCGACTGTCCGCTTGTATGGCTGTCGATTTCCAGTCTCAAAATTCGCAATCGTGGCCTTCGCAACCTCAGCCGCTTCCGCCAAGTCTTGTTGAGTCATACCCGCAAGTGCCCGAGCTGCTTTGCACTGTTCCGGTGTCATCTGGTGCAACCTTGCATTTTATGACTTGCCTTGTACCATCATGTTGGTGCAACCTTACACCGTGCGGGGTGATCGGCACAACCTGAAACACAAGGATTGGAGACCAACATGAACGCGATTTCCGCGAACGACACCAGTTTGTCCGCTGCACTACTGGCACACGTCCAGGATCAGCAGGTTCTAGCCACCCGCCTTTCCGGCATCATTGAAGCGATTGATGTCGTCTATCATGACAAGCCAACATCCAACGGAGTTACGGTGCTGCTTTCGATCGCCCGGGACTTGATGGACCAACTGGATACCAATTTGGACAGCGTGAACCTACCGAAAGGCGGTGTCGCATGACACATGCTTTTGCGATCGAAAAAATGATCCGTACCGACAGCCACAAAGACTGGGCCGCTGAATGCGCAACCACGGCAATGGCCCTTGTGCTAACTGCGCGACTTGCCTTGGAGAACGAGGGCAGTGGCATTTGCTCTGACAACGAGCGTGCCTGTGTTGTCGCCGATACGTTGGAGGTTGCTTATTCTCTAATGGCGATCACCTCTGACGGAGTCGAAGAAATGCAGCGGGAAGGCCGCTATGGCACTTGGCGCGAGGGTGAAAATGAATCGGCGATGACTGCAGCACGAAGCTGACGCGATTAGAGTCATCTAATATCATCAGCGTTGATGGGTAAGCTGCGGGGTAATCAAACGGCCCGCAAAGAATTCAAAGGAAATTCAATGATCTGCAGTGACATCTGGTGGAGCCGAGGGGAATCGAACCCCTGACCTCGTCATTGCGAACGACGCGCTCTACCAACTGAGCTACGACCCCAACGCTGTTTTGATCGCGTGGGCGGCGCGGTTTGTCAAGTGGGCCGCGCCGCCCTGTTCATCACTCGGGCAGGGTGAAGGCGATCAGCTGATCGGCCACCTGCGGCTTGATGATGGAATTGCCACCGACGGTAAAGACCACGTATTGCTGGCCATCATAATCATAGACCGCGGGGATCGACACGGCCGGGGCGTCAACCTGGGCCTTCCACAACACGTCGCCGGTGGCGGCGTCCAGCGCGCGCACCCGGGCGTCCATCGACGCGCCGATGAAGATCAGCCCGGACGCCGTCACGACCGGCCCGCCGATGGTGGGCGAACCCCAGCTTTCCGGCATGTAGAAGCCCCATTGCTGCGTCTGTCCGAAGGGACGCTCCCACAGCGTTTCACCCGATTTCAGGTCGATGGCGGACATCAGACCATAGGGCGGCTTCCAGCAGGGCATGCCGATCGGGTTCAGGAAGTTGGTCAGGCTGAAACCGTAGGGCGTGCCGGTCATCGGGAACAGGCCGCCCTCGGCCTCGCTGCCGCCGCTGGTCATGGTGTCGTAATCCTCGCGCTCGATCAGTTGATAGATCTGCGCCACGCGAGAGCTGTTGATATAAAGGATGCCGCTTTCCGGATCGACCGCGCCGCCGCCCCATTGAAAGCCGCCCGCGGTGGCCGGATAGGCCAGCGTCCCTTCCAGGCTGGGCGGGGTGTAACGGCCCTCATAGCGCAGCTCGTCGAACTTGCGCGAGCAATAGCCGAAGGACGCGATGTCGGCCAAGCTGAACACGCCGCCCCAGTCATCGCCGATGGGCGATTTCGGCAGGGTCGGAATGGGCTGCGTCGGCGACGAGACCTCTCCCTCGACATCCGTCGGGGGGACGGGGGTGTCTTCGATCGGAAAGATCGGCTCTCCGGTCAGGCGGTTCAGAACGAAGGCATAGCCCATCTTGGTCGGCTGGACCAAGGCGGGGGTGCTGCCCCCCTCGCCGGGGATATCCACAAGGGTTGGTGCCGCTACGGTATCGTAATCCCAGATGTCGTGGTTCACCAACTGGCGCGACCACACGACCTCTCCGGTGTCGCCATTCACCGCGGTGACCGAGGTCGCCAGGGGGATCGGGTCGGTGCGCGTCCCGCCGTAGAAATCCGCACTCGGGCTGGAGACGGGGAGGAAGGCCAAACCGTTCTCCTCGTCGACCGACATGGCGGTCCAGACGTTCGAGGTGCCGGTCACGCCGTCGTAATCCTCGGGGATCGAATGGAAGGTCCAGTCCAGTTCGCCGGTGCGCGCGTCGACGGCAAAGACCGACCCCAGGGGGTTCGCTGCGTCGTGCCAGTCCTTGCCCGCCCAACCCAGCAACAGCTTGTCGCGAAAGACGGTGGGCGGCTGCAACTGCGATAGCGGAAAGTTTGCGTCGGGCTTGTTCCACTGGTTCACGTCCAGGATGCCGCCCTCGCCGAAATCGGCGCACAGTTCCCCGGTATCGGCATCCACCGCATGCAGTTCGGCGTCCATCGTGCCGATATAGACCCGCCGCGCGCAGGGTCCGTCTCCCTCTCCCTCCCAATAGGTCACGCCGCGGTTCTTCAGTTCGGGCTGGGACAGGGGCTCCAGCGTGGTGTCGTCGGGCTCATACGTCCAGGCGATCTCTCCGGTGTCGGGATGAACGGCCAGGATGCGATAGAAGGGCGTGCCGACATACAACAGGTCGTTGGCCAGAATCGGCGTCGCAGACCAGACCGTGCCCGGAATGTCGCCCGACCCGTCGGAGACATCCCCGGTGTGAATCTCCCAAGCCATCTCAAGATCGCCGACGTTCTCGGGGGTGATCTGGGTGGAGGCGCTGTATTTCTGGGCCATGCCGTTTCCGTGGAAACCGGTCCATTCGGTCTGTTGCGCATGGGCGGCGGGGGCCAGCAGGATCAGGGCGGGAAGGATGCGGATCATGGCTTTTACCTCGCGACCAGGATGAAGATCAGCCACAGGGCCAGCGTCAGCGCGATGGCCAGCATCAGCCAGCCCTGCATCAGGAACCACGCGCAGATCAGCGTCAGCAGCCCCCCGATCAGGATCATCACCGCGACGAAGGTGCGGAACCGGCCCGGCGACAGACGCCCGACCAGCAGCGCAGCCACGGTCAGCGCGACCATGCCAAGGATGGCCAGCCCGGCGCCGGCAGTTCCGGTGATGCCCGATCCGCGCTGGAAGAAGGCCAGGATGGCCAAGACCAGGCCGATCACGGCAGGGACCGCCATCAGATTGGCGACCAGCTCCTCTCGGGCGCGGTGGGCGGGGGGCAGGGTGTCGGGCATCGGGACCTCTGGCATGGGGTCTGACCGGCGCGATCACGGGGCCGTGTCAGATCGTGACATGCAAGGGCAATGCCCGGGGCGGGGCAGGGTTCCCCCCAAGGCCTGGATTTCGGGCCTTGGGGGCTGGCATCGCCTATTCGGCAGCCTCGGCATAGGCTTCCAGCGGCGGGCAGGTGCAGATCAGGTTGCGGTCGCCGTGGGCGTTGTCTACGCGCCCGACCGGCGGCCAGTACTTGTCCACGCGGAACGCACCTGCCGGGAAACAGCCCTGTTCGCGCGAATAGGGGCGGTCCCAATCGCGGACCAGATCCTCGACCGTATGCGGCGCGTGGCGCAGCGGGCTCTGATCCGCGGCAATGCGACCCTCGGCCACGTCGGTGATCTCGTCGCGGATCGCCAGCAGAGCGGTGATGAAACGGTCGATCTCGGCCTTGGTCTCGCTCTCGGTCGGCTCGACCATCAGCGTGCCGCTGACCGGCCAGCTCATCGTGGGGGCGTGGAAGCCGTTGTCGATCAGGCGCTTGGCGATGTCGTCCACCGTCACGCCATGTTCGGCAAAGGGTCGCGTGTCGATGATGCATTCATGCGCCACCCGGCCGCGATTGCCCATGAACAGGATCGGATAGGCCCCGGCCAGCCGCGCCGCGATATAGTTCGCGTTTAGGATCGCTACGCGGGTGGCTTGGGTCAGGCCTTCGCCGCCCATCATCAGGCAATAGGCCCAGCTGATCAGCAGGATCGACGCCGATCCATAGGGCGCCGCACTGACCGCGCCTTCGCCGCCCTGCGGATTGCCGGGCAGGAAGGGCGCCAGATGCGCCTTGACCCCGATCGGCCCCATGCCGGGGCCGCCGCCGCCATGCGGGATGGCAAAGGTCTTGTGCAGGTTCAGGTGGCTGACATCGCCGCCGATCTCTCCGGGTTTCACCAGGCCGACCAGCGCATTCATGTTCGCGCCGTCGATATAGACCTGACCGCCATGCTCATGCGTGATGTCGCAGACCTGCCGCACGGTGTCCTCGAAGACGCCATGGGTCGAGGGATAGGTGATCATCACCGCCGCCAGCCGGTCGCCTGCCTTGGCCGCCTTGTCGGCGAAGTCCTCCAGGTCGATGTCGCCGTTCGGGGCGGATTTCACCACCACGACCTGCATCCCGCACATCTGCGCCGATGCCGGGTTCGTACCATGCGCCGACACCGGGATCAGGCAGATGTCACGCTCCTCGCCCCGCGCCTTGTGATAGGCCTGGATGGTCAGCAGCCCGGCATATTCCCCCTGCGCGCCGCTGTTCGGCTGCATGGAGAAGGCGTCGTAGCCGGTGATCACACACAGCTTCTGGGTCAGGTCCGCGATCGCCTCATGATACCCCGCCGCCTGATCGGCCGGCGCAAAGGGATGCAGCGCACCGAATTCCGGCCAGGTGATCGGCATCATCTCTGCCGCGGCGTTCAGCTTCATGGTGCAGCTGCCAAGCGGAATCATCGCCCGGTCCAGCGCCAGGTCCCGGTCCGACAGGCGGCGCATATAGCGCATCATCTCGGATTCGGCGCGGTTCATGTGAAAGACCGGATGGGTCAGGTACTCGCTCTCGCGCAGCAGCGCTTCGGGGATCGCGGGTGCGGTCGCCGCCGGTGCCGCATCGGTGATCCCGAACGCGTCCAGCAGGCGAATGATCACGCCCGCATCGGTCGTCTCGTCCACACTGATGCCCACGCGGTCGCGGCCCACCTTGCGCAGGTTGATGCTGCGATGACGCGCGGCGGCCATGATGCCCTGCTGGCCCACGCCCACCTTGACGGTGATCGTGTCAAAGAACGCCTCCGGCGCGACCTCGGCCCCCGCAGCACGCAGGGCATCGGCCACCGTGACCGCGTGCAGATGCACCCGCTGCGCGATGGCACGCAGGCCCACCGGCCCGTGGAACACCGCATAGAATCCCGCCATCACCGCCAGCAGCGCCTGCGCGGTGCAGACGTTGCTGGTGGCCTTCTCGCGGCGGATATGCTGCTCGCGCGTCTGCAGCGACAGGCGCAGCGCCTGCTTGCCCGAACTGTCGATGCTGACGCCCACGATGCGCCCCGGCATCGCCCGCTTCAGCGCGTCCCGGCAGGACATGAAGGCCGCATGCGGCCCGCCATAGCCCATCGGCACGCCAAAGCGCTGCGACGATCCAACGGCGATGTCGGCGCCCATCGCGCCCGGCTCCTTCAGAACGCACAGCGCCAGAAGGTCGGTCGCCACAATGGCCAGCGCGCCTGCGGCATGCAGCGCCTCGATCTCGGGGGTCAGGTCGCGGACATGGCCATAGGTGCCGGGATACTGGAACACCGCGGCAAAGACCTGATCCGCCACCAGATCGTCAACCGAGCCCTTGATGATGCGAATGCCCAAAGGCGCCGCCCGCGTCTCGATCACCGCGATGGTCTGCGGATGCAGGTCATGGGCCACGAAGAATGCGTCCGCCTTGGACTTCGACTGCCGCCGCGCCATGGCCATCGCCTCGGCCGCCGCGGTCGCCTCATCCAGCAGCGATGCGTTCGCCACCGGCAGCCCGGTCAGATCCGCAACCATGGTCTGGAAGTTCAGCAGCGCCTCCAGCCGCCCCTGCGCGATCTCGGGCTGATACGGCGTATAGGCCGTGTACCAGGCCGGGTTCTCCAGGATGTTGCGCTGGATCGCGGGGGGCGTGACGGTGCCATAGTAACCTTGGCCGATCAGGCTGGTCATCACCCGGTTCTTGTCCGCCACCTCACGCATGCGTGCCAGCAGCCCGGCCTCGGACAGCGCCGGCCAGTCCAGCGCATCCGACTGGCGGATCGCCGCGGGCACGGTCTGTTCGATCAGCTGGTCCAGGCTGTCGGCCCCAACCGCCTTCAGCATTTCGGCCATCTCGACCGGGGACGGGCCGATATGCCGGCGGTTCGCGAAATCGTCGGGGTTGTAGTCGGTGGGCGTCCAGCGGCTCATCCTGGCCTCCTTGCCGGGCACGCGCGGTGGCGGCCCTTCTTCTTTGTTCAAATACCCTGGGGGTCCGGGGGTGAAACCCCCGGCCGGCGGTCGATCTTCAGTCGACCAGCGCCTTGTAGGCGGCCTCGTCCATGAACCCGTCCAACGCACCGGCATCCGAGGGCTTGATCCGGAAGAACCAGGCGGCCATCGGATCGCCGTTCACGTCGCCGGGGCTGTCCGACAGCGCCTCGTTCACCGCGGTGATCGTGCCCGCCACCGGGGCCGTGATGTCGGACGCGGCCTTGACGCTCTCGATCACCACGATCTCGTCGCCGGCGGACACCTCGCGCCCCTCCTCGGGCAGCTCGATGAACACCACGTCGCCCAGCTGTTCGCTGGCATGCTTGGTGATGCCCACGACGATCTCGTCGCCCTCGGCGCGCAGCCATTCGTGGTCTTCGGTGTATTTCAGCATGATCAGGTCCTTCAGCGTTTATAGGATGGGGTGACGAAGGGCAGGGCGCAGACCGTCAGGGGCACGCGCTTGCCGCGCACCTCCGCCCGGATCGTGGCGCCCTTGGGGATGTCGGCGGGAATGCGGGCCATGGCGATCGGGCCGCCCACAGACGGCCCGAAGCCGCCCGAACCGACCGTCCCGATGGGCGTCCCGTCATCGGCGAACAGCGCGACCCCCTCGCGGATCGGTGCGCGGCCCTCGGGGCGCAGCCCGCGGCGGGTGACGGCGGGCGATCCCAGTTCGGCCAGCACCGCGTCGGCGCCGGGAAACCCGCCCGCCCGCGCACCACCCGCGCGACGCACCTTGGGGATCGACCAGCCAAGCGCCGCCTGCGCGGGCGTCACGCCCCCGTCCATGTCATGACCGTAAAGCGGCATCCCCGCCTCCAGCCGCAGGCTGTCGCGCGCCCCCAGACCGATGGGCGCCACCTCGGGCTCTGCCAGCAGCGTCCGCGCGAAATCCTCCAGCCGGGTCTCGGGAACCGAGATCTCGAACCCGTCCTCTCCGGTATAGCCCGACCGCGACACCCAAAGCGTCGCCCCATCCCAGTCCAGCGCGGTGCTGTCCATGAACCGCATCGCCGCGACCCCCGGCACCAGCCGGGCCAGCGCCGCCTCGGCCTGCGGCCCCTGCAGCGCCACCAGCCCTCGATCCGTCACCGGCCTCACCGTCACGCCCGCCAGACCGCGCAGATGCGCGATGTCCTGTTCCGCACAGGCCGCATTCACGACCAGCAGGTAATGATCGCCCCGGTTGGCGAACATCAGGTCGTCCAGGACCCCGCCCGCATCGTTGGTGAACAGGCCGTAACGCTGCCGCCCGGGCGCCAGGCCCGCGACATCTGCGGGGATCAGCGTCTCCAGCGCCGCGGCGGCGGTGGCCATGTCGCCATCGTCAGGGGTGACCACCACCTGTCCCATGTGGCTGACGTCGAACAGCCCGGCCTGCGCACGGGTGTGCAGATGTTCGGCCATCACCCCCATCGGGTACTGCACGGGCATGTCCCAGCCCGCAAAGGGCACCATGCGGGCGCCCTGTTCGACATGAAGGTCGTAAAGACCGGTCCGGCGGCTCGTCTCGGCCATCTGGCCTCCTGCGTGTCTGCCGGGCAGCCGGCATCGGTTGGACGGGGAATGCCCCCGTGCGTCGATGCCCCCTCTGTCCGTGCCGGTGCCCCTGTCGGGACTTGGGCGCCTGAGATCGTTATCCCTTCGGCGGGCCTCTCGGCCACTCTCCAGAGTTCTTGGGGAAGACGGTCCTTTTGCCTGAGAGCTTGCCGGGGCGGCTTCTCCTTCGGCCCCGGCGCAGCGCCGGTGTCTCCCGAATTCCTGCTCTCGGTGCTAGCCGCCCCCTTGCGGCAAGGCAAGACCTTTGTCGCAGCCGTGCGTCAAAGCGGCGCTTTCCGCCCAAGGGCCGGGCAGACGTTGACAGGCCCCGCCCCCATGCGCATCGTCGCGGCTTGCCCCCGGACAGGTCGCCCATGCCGCCCAAGTTCTTCCAGATCGGCTTCAACAAATGCGGCACGACCTTCATCGCGCGCCTGTTCGACCTGAACCGCATCCCGGCTGCACACTGGCTGGAAGGCGCGCTGGCCGATGACATCGCTTATGCCAGGCTGACCGGTGCCCGGCCGCTGGCGCGATGGGCGGACAGCGTCACGGCCTTCACCGACATGGAATCGGTGCGCTTCCTGAACATGCCGGTGATCGAGGGATTCCGCGACTTCGCCCTGCTGGATCGTCACTATCCCGGTTCGGTCTTCCTGCTGAACACCCGCCGGGTCGAGGACTGGATCGCCAGTCGCTATCTGCACCGGGGCGGCGCGTATGCCCGCAGCATCGCGGCCAATCTGGGCGTTTCCCTCGGCGATCTGGGCGACATCTGGGCGCGGGACTGGGCCGACCACCTGTCCGCCGTGCGGGCGCATTTCGCGGGCCGTCCCACCTTCATCGACATCGACATCGACCAGGCCGCCCCCGAGGATTACCGCCGCGCCCTGTCGCCCTGGTACGACCTGCCGCATCTGCCCGCCCTGCCGGGCGCGGGGGTGCGCCAGGCCCGGCGTACCAACCTGCCGCGGGTGCTGGCGATGATGCAGACGGCGGTTCCCGGCGCCGATATCGACCCCGACCGCCGCGCCCGGCTAGCCACGCGGTTGGCCAAGCTGGCAGCCCCCGCCCGCCTGCGGCAGAAGGGTACGGTCGATCGCCCGCCCCATGCGCAGGCGCTGTGCCTGGACATGGATCACGGCCGCCTGCGCACGGCCGACGGGGCCGAACTGCCGCTGCATCGCGGGCCGGACGGGCGGTTCTACCTGGCCGCACAGCGCCCCGGCCTGCTGCGCGCGGCGGCGGTGGCCAATGACATCGCCGCGTTGACAGATCGGGGGCGGTACTGGCTGGACATGCGCCCCGCGACCTTCGCGGGCAGTGGACCGGACGATCCCGCCGACGGACCGCTGATCGCCAGTCTGCGCCGCACGGGGGCGCGCAACGTGTTCCTGTGGCCCGCGCCCTGGCTGCATCGCATCGGCAATGACGGCTTTCCAGGCGCACCCGCGGGCGATGACCCCGCATGGCAGGACCGCGCCGACGTGGCGGGGTGGCGCGGAACGTTGTCCAACCATCACGACCGCCTGACGGCCGAGGGCGCGATCACCGCCCTGCTGACCAGCGCACCGGGGTCCGACGCCTTCGCACAGGCGGTCGATGCCTTGCCGCGGATGTCGCGCTGGCGGTTCCTGACCGACCATGCAGGACGCGACGGCGTCGATCTTGCGCTGATCCCCGATGCGCGTGTCGCGCGGGCGCTGGACCGCGCCGGGCTGCGCCCGCCTGCGCCGCAGGCGCCGCCCCG
>NZ_VDDD01000078.1 GCF_006151785.1 Paracoccus marcusii | reverse complement strand
GAGGATACCATGGCCACATTAGGCTGGGAATCCTGTTTGGGTTTTCACACGGTCTGGATCGTTTTTGAACACTCTGAAAAAGGGGCAGGGGAGGCGGGCATTCTTTGATCCGCGTTGCAGCTTGGAACTGCTGCATGTCACTGCGTTTGCCTACCTAGGAAAGCAGTATGACCTTTTGGTCCGACAAAAGGTCAAAATGACATTTTTGCTTGACACTTACAGGCTGCGATCGCGATCGGCGGCTACTGTGATCACCACACCTTTTTGGAAAGCAGCATCACGACCGTAAGACAGCATCGACGCGAATGGTGGCCATCGGACGCTGAGGACTTATCCACATTTTTCGGGGGTAATATCGGGGATAAAGCAATAACGATAATTCCTACAATGCCTTCCGTCTCATTCTTGAAGCAGCATTCCACACCACTGAGCCAGACGAGGCCAAACAAGTCTTGATCCTTCTATGGCATTGTGTATCTCATATGAGATACACAGGAGGCTCGAATGCCCACCCATACCTCGATGCTGCATGTCCGTGTGGACGATCATCTCAAGGCACAAGCCAGTAGCGCACTGGCAGGTGTAGGCATGACCCTATCAGACGCAGTCCGTATCCTGCTGACCCGTGTGGCGGCTGAAGGGGGTTTGCCGGCCGGTCTGACTGCAAATCCTCAAAGCTATGATAGCTGGTTTCGGTCGAAGGTGCAGGAAGCGCTGACAGACACCCGGCCTGGCGTTCCACATGACCAGGTCATGCGTGACGCCCGGGCATTGATCGACGGCAAACGGGGTGCCTGAACTCGAATGGAATGCCTTCGCGGTCGCCGACCTCATGGCAATCGTCGACTATATCTCGGATGACAATCCTGATGCTGCTCTTGCTCTGATGGAGGAAATTCAGGGAAAGGTTGCGCAACTTCCAATGCATCCCAAGCGGTGCCGGTCAGGACGCGTTCAGGGGACACGTGAGTTGGTCGTTCGCCCGAACTACATTGTCATCTATGCTGAGACGCCGTCTGTCGTGACGATCCTTCGTGTGCTTCATGCCGCGCAGATGTGGCCCTGACAAGCGATCGGTTGAAAGACGAGGGCGGGCGCCGGCTCAGCGGCAGTGCCCCAGTCAGTTCCCTCCTGTTCCGGTCACGGCAACGCGATCATCTTGTCGTGGATTTTTCCGCAACATGCCGCTAACTCGATAGTCATGAAGACCTATCTGCGGGCCCTGTTTCTTGTCGCCTTCACCGTATTCGCGGTTGGATCGATGATGCCCGCACCGGCGACTGCCGCGTCAGTGCCCAATGACGGCATGATGGCAATGGCACATTTCGGCATGTCCGAATGCCTGGATTGCAACGACAGGGGTGAAATTGGAACGGCGGGCTGCAATCTGATCTGTGCGGCGGGGGGCTTCGTCCCGGTTCCTGAATTTCAGACCTCTGATCTCAGACACGCTCGGCGCCTCTCGAAGCGGCAGGTTGCCGATGTCATGTTCAGTGACCTGAATTGGCTGCCGTTACGAAGCCCCCCACGCCCCTTCATCTGATTTGACTGCCGCTGTGGCAGGCGACGCGTGCGCACAAGGTTTTCCCCCCTTGAGCTCGCTCGCTGCCAGGACTGCTGAATCCCTTTAGGTCCGCAGTCCCGTTTCAAATCCAGATAGTCAGGTGTCCTATGCAGCAGAGTTTGCATGCAGCTCTACGCACTGAGTTTTTCCTTGAGATTTCTGCCGTCAATGCGGCTTGCGAAGAATGGCTTGACCACCCTCTTCTGAGGGAAACGGCATGACAATGATGAATAGCCCCATGACGGGCATGATGATGCTGAGCTGCGGACTCTTTGCGCTTCTCGCCCTGGCCCTCCTGGTCCTGGGCATCGCTGCCCTTCTCAAGTACCTGCGAGGGCCGTCATGAGATCACAGGTTCTGTTGCTCGTCGGACTGTCATTTGCCGGTATGGCGGCCGTGGCGGCTTTCGCACAGGTTAATCGGTCCGAAAACGCGGACGCTGCCTTTCTCGGCGCCCCCGTCACCGCGCAAGAGCTCGCGCATGGAAAAGAACTCTATGCGCAAAATTGCGCGTCATGCCACGGCCCGGATCTGGAAGGACAGCCCGACTGGAAACGTACGCTGGAGAACGGGCGGATGCCTGCACCGCCCCATGACGAAACGGGGCATACATGGCACCACTCCGACAGTCAGCTGTTCACACTGACCAAGCTGGGGGTCAGTGGTGTCGTGCCTGGATATGAAAGCGACATGCCGGCCTTTGAGGGCATTCTGACGGATGCAGAAATCCGCGCCACCCTGGCCTACATCAAAAGCACGTGGCCCAAGCGTCAATACGAGTATCAGGCCGAGGTCTCCGACCGTGAGGAACCGGAAGAATGATCGCAGCAAAATCCACAAGCCAGTCGGCGGCTCCTGGGCGCCTTTTCTGGGGGGATCGCCGTTGAACCTTATCACGCGTCGCTTCGTGTTGTGTGCCGCCGCCGCCGCAACTGCGCTGCCTGCATTTGGGCAGCTGCCTGTCGTATCCACTGCCATTCATGTCGTGGAGGGCAGGGGGTGCGAATGCTGTAGGCAATGGACAGAGCACCTTCAGAATGCCGGCTTTCAGGTCACGAGGGAGGAGCGTTTCGGCACGCTTCTCATGCAGCACAAGATCGACCTCGGCGTGCCCATCGACCTCACGTCTTGCCACACCGGCTTGGCCGAGGGCTATTTCGTGGAAGGACATGTCCCAGCCACCGATATCCGCAAACTGCTTCAAGAGCGTCCCGACGCCCTTGGCCTGACCGTTCCGGGCATGCCCTATGGCAGCCCCGGAATGGGCCCGGAAAGCCGCCGTGAGGCTTATGATGTCCTGCTCGTGCTCAAGGATGGAAGCCACACAATCTTTAACCGATACGCCGCTGCGTCGGCCTGAAGCATGATCTCCAAGGAGCTCTCTCTATGATAACCTTTAATCGCCGACATGCGTCGCTGGCTATGCTCGCATCCCTTGCTGCATGCGGATCGTCAGGGCCCAGCTCGGCCCCTGCACCGCAATTCAAGCGATACTCCGGCCCGCCGGTAACACAGGTGGCTGTCTACAAGGGCCAACGCCGGATGCACCTGCTGAACGGCCAGACAGTCTTGCGATCCTATGATTTTGGGCTGGGCAACCAGCCGGTCGGTCACAAGCAGTTCGAAGGCGACGGAAAGACGCCCGAGGGGCTGTATTTCATCGACCGCTTCAATCCGCGCAGCAGATATCACCTGTCTGTCGGCATTTCCTACCCCAATGATCAGGACAAGGCTTACGCCGCACAGTTCGGTCGAAGTGCGGGAAGCGACATCATGTTCCACGGGCGGGGTCCGGAAGGAAACGCACTCGCACCACGAAATCGCGATTGGACAGCCGGATGCCTCGCCCTCACCGATCAGGAAATCGAAGACGTCTACGCCATGCTGCAGCCGGGTGTACCGGTGATGCTTTATGCATAGGGCTTTGAATGATCACGTTCGAGCAACGGCAACAGATGGCCGAGGCGGTAACATTCCTGCGCAAGGCGCTGGAAATTCATTGATGTCTAACTTTCACCCTATTAGACAACACTTATGATCCACGTTCTGCGCCAGCTTGCTATGATCTTCGTCGTGACTTTGGTCTCGATGGGCGTCACTGCATCTGCAGGAAACGCGTCGATGGATCTGAAATGCGACATGATGCTGACAGCCGCCGCTGCCGATAGCTCTGATGATCATGGACAGCACTTTGCTGGTGATAGCTCGGACCAATCCCATTTGAGTGTCGTAATTGTCGAAGATCATGTCCATAATGAGGATACGTCTTCCGAAGGGCATGGATCGCACTGCAAGGCCCATGCCTGCCCGGTTACAGCAATCCTGAGTTCCAGCGATATGGCTCAGGCCTTTCTGATCAGCCAGACGATTGAAGCTGTCCGCACGGCCCCGCTGGTGGAACTGACCGTTTCCGAAGGACTGCGCCGCCCTCCGCGGGCCTGATCCGAACGTTGCAAGCCGACGCCTGAACGGGCCACGGCGACCATCCTTCTGATCTAAAAGCGGATTCATCACATGAAACTTCTGTTTGCGGCTGCAATGCCGCTTGTCGCGGTGGCTTGCGCCCCGCTGGCGCCTCTGGATACGTCATCCGGGCTTGTCACCGTTGCTGACACGACATCTCCCGTTTCAAACCTGCAGGCAGGTCCTGCCATCACCTATCGAAGCCGCAGCGTTCAGGAACCAGGTAACTGGACCGACCTGAACAATGCCCAAGCCCCGGGTGTCGAATGAAGAGGGCATTGGGACTTTCGTTGGGCGCAGTGCTGCTGCTGTCCGCCTGTGCGGATACGGTGACCATGAGCAAGGCCCGCGGCGAGCGGGCAGGGTTCGAGACTGTTGCCGGGATCTCCCGACAGGCGACAGGGGCAGAGGCAGCCTGGCTTCAGACGCCGGCTGAACGGCAGGCTCATGCGCAACGCGTGCGCGCCATTGTTCAGGGAAAGACAATCAGTGCCGAACAGGCGGTGCAGGTGGCGCTTCTGAACAACCCCGGCCTGCAGGCCAGTTATGCTGACCTGGGCATGTCTGCTGCAGATCTGTGGGAGACGGCCCTCGGACCGGTACCGAGCGTCGGCATCTCAGTGTCCGGGCTGGTCAGTGGAGATGTCACCCGGTCCGTGGAAGGTACGGTGGCGTCATCAATTCTGGACATGGTCACGAAGAGATCGCGCACGCGGGCCGCCGATCTGGAGTTTCGGCAGGCTCAGCTGGCCGCAGCGGGCGAAACCCTGGCGCTGGCCCATGAAACCCGCCGGACCTGGATCGAGGCCGTCGGTGCGTTCGAGGCAGCCGGTCTGGTCGGTCGAGCGCAAGGCGCCGCGGACGCGGCATCCGAGCTGGCCGCAGAGCTTGGCGAAACGGGTGCGCTGAGTCGCGCCGATCAGGCACGGGAACATGCGTTCAATGCAGAGCTGGCAGCCGAACGAGCCGAGGCAAGGCTGGAAGCACAAATTGCGAAAGAGAAGCTCGTTCGCCTTCTGGGCCTGTGGGGCACAGGGACAGAGTTCTATGTTCCCGACAGCCTGCCGGCGCTTCCGGGCAGCGCGCCGAACCGTTCCAATATCGAACGGCTGGCGCTGGAAAACCGCGTCGATTTGGCTGCGGGCCGGTTGGAGCTGGAGGCTGTGGCCGCGCGCTATCGACTGACTGGACAGACCCGCATGCTCTCGGATGCAGAAGTCGCCGCCGGCGTCGAAATCGAGCGTGAAGATGGAGAGAACGAACGCTCACCGGTGGTCGACGTCGCCTTCAGCATTCCGGTTTACGACACCAGCGGACTGATTTCCCGCCGCGGAAAACTCGAATATCTGCGTTCGGCCAATAACCTGGCGCAGTCGGCGATCAATGCCCGCTCGGAGGCGCGGTCTGCCTATTCGGCAGTCACGGGCAAGCATCAGATCGCCCTGCACTGGCGCGACCAGGTCCTGCCTCTGCGCCGGGAAATCGATGAGCAGGCGCTACTGAGCTACAACGGCATGCTGACCTCCACTTTCGAGCTTCTGAACGATGCCCGTGAAGGGTTGGACTCCCAGCTGAGCGCTGCCGAGGCCAAGCGCGACTACTGGCTGGCCGAGGCGGATGCCACCGCCGCGATCTGGGGTGGCGCAAGTGACAATGGAGAGGACGAATGATGAATCGCAGACAACTGATGGGTGCGGGCATCGGGGCAGGGGCTGCGGCCCTGACCGTCAACATGGGTCAGGCGCAGACACGCTTTCGCGATCTGCCCGAGGCGGCCAGCACGGACAGCCCCTATACGCAGGTGCCGCCGCGCCCGACGACCGGACTTGAATACAACCCGATCGTAACTCTGAACGGCTGGTCGCTGCCCTATCGAATGAACGGCAATGTCAAGGAATTCCACCTTGTCGCCGAGCCGGTCGAGCGGATCATGGCGGACGGAATGGTCGCGCGCCTGTGGGGTTATAACGGACAGTCCACCGGCCCCACGATCGAGGCCATCGAGGGCGAGCGGGTCCGCATCTATGTGACCAACCGCCTGCCCGAACATACCTCGGTTCACTGGCACGGCATGATCCTGCCGTCCGGGATGGACGGTGTGTCGGGTCTCAGCCATCCGGGCATCCCTTCGGGCAAGACCTTCGTCTACGAGTTCGATCTCGTGAAGTCGGGGACCTTCATGTACCACCCCCATGCCGACGAGATGGTCCAGATGGCCATGGGCATGATGGGGCTGTTCATCGTGCATCCGCGCGACCCGGCCTTCATGCCGGTGGATCGTGACTTCGGTATCCTGTTGGCCGCCTATGACATCGATCCCGGCACCTATATCCCCCGCGTCGCGGAGATGACGGACTTCAACCTGTGGACCTTTAACAGCCGCATTTTCCCGGACATTGACCCGCTTGTCGCCAGCAAAGGCGACCGTGTCCGAGTGCGTGTCGGCAATCTGACAATGACCAATCACCCCATTCACATGCATGGCTATGATTTCGAGGTGACCTGCACAGATGGAGGATGGGTCCGGCCGGAAGCCCGCTGGCCTGAGGTCAGCATCGATATTCCTGTAGGTGCGATGCGTGCCTACGAATTCGATGCCGTTCATGAAGGGGACTGGGCGTTCCACTGCCACAAGTCGCACCATACCATGAACGCCATGGGGCACGAGTTGCCCACGATCATCGGCGCCAACAAGAGCCGCGTCACCGACATGGTCCGCCGTCACCAGCCCGGCTACATGCCGATGGGCACCGCCGGCATGGGTGACATGGGCGAGATGTCCATGGAGATTCCCGAAAACACCATCCCGATGATGGCAGGCTGGGGTCCGCATGGTCCGCTGGAGATGGGCGGCATGTTCTCTGTCATGAAGGTGCGCGAGGGTATCGCCCCTGACGACTATTCCGATCCGGGCTGGTTCGAGAACCCTCCCGGTACGCAGGCATGGGAATGGACGGGCGAGTTGCCCGAGCATGCCAGCAACTACAGCCCTGAAACGATCCTGACCCCCCGTGGCGGCAAGCGTTTGGGCTGACCTGACCCTATCGAGCAACACAAAGGAAACATGATGAAATCGTTTATGCTGGTGACTGCAATTGCCTTCTTCCCGGCCCTCGCACTTGCAGCCGGAAAACATGAAGGCGGCCATGAAAATCCGATGGGCATGCCAGCCACGGATGGAGACATGCAGACTGTGGAGGTTTCCATGCGGGAAACCGAAGAAGGGGCCATGATTTTTGAACCGGGCGAGCTGTCGTTTGCACCCGGTGAGACGGTTCGTCTTGTCATCACCAATAACGGTGAGCTGGAACATGAATTCGTCATGGACAGTGTCAAGACCAATGCCGAGCATAAGGAGGTCATGGCGAAGTTCCCGGAAATGGAACACGACGACCCGAATGCGGTCCGTCTTCAGCCCGGCGAAACCGGCGAGATCCTTTGGACATTCGGAGAATCCGGAGAGTTCGAGTTCGCCTGCCTCATACCAGGCCACTACGAGGCTGGCATGCACGGCCCCCTGAACGTCACCGAATCCTGAACCGCGAGGACCTGACCATGAAACTGATCCAATTGACTGCCGCTGCGCTGATCCTTTCCGCTGGAGGCGCCTTTGCTGACACACACATTACCAATGGGACCGTCACCAAGGTCGACACCCAGTGGAGCAAGGTGACCGTCGATCATGAGGAGCTGAAGAACTTGGATATGCCTGCCATGAAGATGGTTTTCCAGGTCGCGGAGCCTGAGATGCTCGATGGCCTCAGCGAGGGTGCCGCCATCCGCTTCGTCGCTGACCGTGTGAACGGCAAGCTGACCATTACCGAAATTCTTGAATAAATCAGAAAGCCCTGGAGGGCTTAAAATGAGAAACCTTTTTATGTCCGTACTGGCTGTTGCCAGTATCACTGCAGGCTTCGGTTATGCCGAAGAAGCGAACCATAGCACAAGAGGATCGAATGCAAGCACGGGGGGTGGAGCATCAGCTTCCGTGGACAATACGCCGGAAAGGCCTGACTGGTCGGATTCTGTTGCGCGGGCCACGAATACGATTTCTGTTCCGGCAGGGCGTATTATGTCGAACGAGGAACTGGGGAGGGCAGGGCTGAGCCCTGACGATGTCGTCATGCATGTTTCAGTTTTCTGAGGAACAGGCTTAGCATCGTCATATGTCTCAAATTTACGGAGGACTAAGATGAGTTCTGTTAAGATCCTTATTGCCGCAGCGATTGCTGCGACCAGCCTTACTGCGCCCGTCTTTGCTCAGGACGCTGAATTCCAGATGCCTGAGCAGTGCGCCATGGCTGCACCCGCCAGTGATATGCCCGCGGAAAGCATGGACGGGTCACAGATGGGCGGCGATGCGCAGTCTGACGGCATGGGCGCCATGATGGGGATGGGTGGCGTGGACTTGGCAACCATGCCGGAACATGTTCAGGAGAACATGCGTCGCATGATGGTCACGATGCCTGCCATGCATGACGGCATGATGAACGAAGATGCCGACGTGGCCTTTGCTTGCGGGATGATTGCCCACCATCAGGGTGCCATCGACATGGCCCAGGTTCTTCTTGAGCATGGCGAAGACGCTGAGATGATCGAACTTGCGGGTGAGATCATCGCCGCCCAAGTCGGTGAGATCGAGGAAATGACCACCTGGCTGGCTGAGAACGCCAACTGAGCCTGCCTTGAACCGCGCGGCATGATGCCGCGCGGTTCTCTGCTAAAGACCATCAAAAAAGACCCGCGGCCGCTCTTGACCTTCCCATCATGGGAAGCCGCATATCTGTTCCCTAAAACGAACGGAGCCCAGCCCATGAACATCGGAGATGCCTCTGCCCTCTCGGGTGTGTCGGCCAAGATGATCCGTTACTACGAGCAGATCGGCTTGATCCCCCAAGCTGCGCGCACAGCCTCGGGGTATCGCAACTACGCCGATGCAGACATTCACATGCTTCGGTTCATTGCACGGTCGCGGGATCTGGGCTTTCCGATCAGCGAAATCACCGGCCTGTTGGATCTGTGGCGCAACACCGACCGGCGCAGCGCCGATGTGAAAGCGCTGGCACAAGCCCGGGTCCAGGATCTCCGCCACAAGATTACCCACCTGGCGGACATGGCCGACACGTTGGAGACGCTGGTGCGATCCTGTGCCGGAAACGAGCGCCCGGACTGCCCGATCCTGCATAATCTGGAAACGGAAGCATACCCTGCCTCGGGCAGATGCTCACATCATGCCGGTCCCCACGCTAACCTCAACGAAAGGATCACATCGTGATCGACAGACGTCTGTTCATCGGAACGCTCACCGCGGTCCTTATTCCCGCAACATCGGTGCTGGGGGCGGTGTCCACACCCCAAGACACCCTGATCGCAGTGGTTCGATCACCCGATTGCGGCTGTTGCGGAGCCTGGATCGATCATCTGCGGCAAAGCGGTTTCATAGTAGAAGAAACCCTGTCCGACGACGTCGAGGCCTTCAAGGATGAGCAGGCCGTTCCTCAATCTCTTCGGTCCTGCCACACGGCCCTCGTCGAAGGCTATGTAATCGAAGGCCATGTTCCGGCTGATGCCGTCCGCAATTTGCTGGATCAGCGCCCAGATGCGGGTGGTCTGGCCGTTCCTGGTATGCCGATCGGTTCGCCCGGCATGGAAATGGGCGGCCAGTCCGAGCCTTTCGAGGTCATTCTCTGGGGCGATTCCGGCAACAGCGTCTTCGCAAAGTATTGAGGTTTCCCCATGACACCCGCAGCGCCCAGGACGGCCACCCTCCACCGCATGGTGATGACCAAGCACATGTGCCCCTACGGGCTCAAGTCGCTCGATCTGCTGAATCGTCAGGGCTATCGCGTCGAGGACCATCATCTGACGACCCGTGCCGAGGTCGATGCCTTCAAGGAGCAGCATGACGTCCAGACCACGCCGCAGACCTTCATTGGCGGCCAGCGGATCGGTGGCTATGACGATCTGCGGCGTCACTTCGGCAAGACCGTGCGCGACAAGAGCGCGACGACCTACCGACCGGTGATCGCGCTGTTTGCCATGGCTGCCGCCATGGCCTTGGCGACCAGCTGGGCGGCGTTCGGTCAGCTGACCACTGTGGCTGCGGCGGAATGGTTTGTGGCCTTCGCCATGTGTCTGCTGGCCCTGCAGAAGCTGAAGGACGTGGAAAGTTTCGCCACGATGTTCCTCAACTATGACCTGCTGGCCCAGAGGTGGGTTCGTTACGGCTACGTCTATCCTTTCGCCGAAGGGCTGGCGGGCGTCCTGATGGTCGCGGGCGCGCTGATGTGGTTGTCGATCCCGGTGGCCCTCTTCATCGGCACCATTGGCGCTGTGTCGGTTTACAAGGCGGTCTACATCGACAAGCGAGAGATCAAATGCGCCTGCGTCGGTGGTGACAGCAACGTGCCCCTGGGCTTCGTCTCGCTGACCGAGAACCTGATGATGATCGCCATGGCCATCTGGATGCTGATCAAGGTTACGATGCTCGGGCATTGAGCACGCTATTCGATAGAGAGCCGCGCTTTGCAGCGCAAACGGCTGCAGGCAAAAAGTTCTACTGTGCCTGTAGCCGAAGATGAAAATGGATCATTCCGACCATGAGGCACAGCCTCAATGTTCCGGCTTCAAGAGAAACCTAAAATAGAAACGGAGACATATCATGGGATATGGCCGCTTTTTCGCGATGATCGCGACCTCGACCATCGTCATGTATGGGCTGATGTACCTCAATACCTATTCGATTGATCACATCGAGTTTTCGCAGACCCGCATGTGGATGGCGATTTACATGGGATCGGTCATGGCGGTCATCATGCTCGCCTTCATGTTGGGCATGTATTCCGATCGGAAGAAAAACATTGCGATCTTCGTGGGCGCCGGTTTGGCATTCGTTCTGTCCCTTTGGCTGGTGCGAAGCCAGGAGACGGTTGAGGATCTTGCCTGGATGAAGGCAATGATCCCTCACCATTCCATCGCCATCCTGACCAGTGAACGCGCGGATATTTCCGATCCAAGGGTCCGGGACCTTGCTGACGCGATCATCGAGGCGCAGCGCAACGAGATCGCAGAAATGAAACGGTACATCGCCGATATCGAGGCAAATGGCGACGCACCTGCGGGCACTCCCCGCATCGAAGCTAACTAAATCATGTCAAATCAGGGTGTCACTCGCCGGGCATCTTAGATGGACGAAAATCAGTAGAAAGTTGGCAAGACATGGATCACGATCATCATCACGCGTCGCCAGACATCCCTGCGGGGACCGAGACGGCAAAGGACCCGGTCTGCGGGATGACGGTTGCGGTCAAGCCTGACGGACATCGAGCAGTGTTTGGAGACAAGACGTTTCATTTCTGCTCAGAGAAATGCAAGACCAGGTTCAAGGTAGATCCTTGGTTCTACGCTTCAGGCAGAGCCGCAGGACAAAAGAAGGCGGCTCCGGCCAACGCTCAGTATACCTGTCCGATGCACCCGGAGATTGTCCGTGATGTGCCAGGCGACTGCCCGATCTGCGGGATGGCGCTTGAACCCATGCTGCCCTCGGATGAACCGAGCGAGGAACTGACCGACTTCACACGGCGCATGTGGATTTCAGCAGCCGCCGCAGTGCCGCTGATCATCCTGACGATGGGAGAATTGGTCGCTCTGCCGGTGCGGGATTGGATTGGCCACGAAACCGCAAGCTATCTCGAATTCATCCTGGCGACACCGATCATCCTCTGGGCCGCCTTGCCATTCTTCAGGCGAGGCTGGGATTCACTTGTGAACCGATCACCGAACATGTGGACGTTGATCAGCCTGGGTGTGGGGGCAGCCTACCTCTATTCGCTCGTCGCGACCTTCCTGCCCGGCGTATTTCCCGATGCCTATCGAATGGGTCATGGCGTCGGCACCTACTACGAGGCGGCGGTGGTGATTATTGCACTGGTCTTCGTGGGCCAGGTTCTGGAACTTCGCGCACGTGAACGTACCGGGGATGCCATTCGCGCGCTGCTCGACCTTGCACCCAAGACCGCGCGGCGTATCCTGCCGGATGGGTCGGAATATGACGCCCCCTTGGAAAACATCATGGAAGGTGACCGGCTTCGCGTGCGCCCGGGCGATGCAGTGCCGGTGGACGGCAAAGTGATCGAGGGCCGCTCATCCCTGGATGAGAGCATGCTGACCGGCGAGTCGATGCCGGTGGAAAAAAGTCCCGGCGATGCGGTGACCGGGGCCACGATCAACAAGAACGGCAGCCTTGTGATCGAGGCGGGCAAAGTCGGCGCCGATACCGTTCTTGCGCAGATCGTAACGATGGTCTCGAACGCGCGGCGGTCCCGGGCCCCGATCCAGGGGATGGCCGATCGGGTCTCGGCGGTGTTCGTGCCGACGGTGGTCGGTATCGCAATTTTCGCCTTCGTTGTCTGGCTGATTTTCGGCCCCGAGCCTTCGCTGGTCTTTGCCATCGCCTCGGCCGTGTCAGTGCTGATCATCGCCTGCCCCTGCGCCCTTGGGTTGGCCACGCCGATTTCGATCACCACCGCGGCAGGGCGCGGCGCACAGGCAGGTGTACTGATCAAGGATGCCGAGGCGCTGGAGCGGATGGCGGGGGTTGATACCCTGATTGTCGACAAGACTGGTACGCTAACCATGGGCAAGCCGAAGCTGACGGATACCGTGGCACTCGGGGACGTGGCCGAAGCGGACTTGCTGTCACTGGCGGCAGCGCTTGAGCGCGGCTCGGAACACCCGCTGGCCGAGGCAATCGTGGAGGGCGCAGAGGCGCAGGGTGCCGTGCGGCAAGAAGCGTTGGATTTTGAGGCTGTCACCGGCAAAGGCGTGCGCGGCACGGTTGGCGGACGGGCAGTGGCGCTTGGCAACGCGGCCATGATGCAGGAGATGGATCTGGACACGAGCGCGGCCGAAGGGAAGGCTGACACTCTGCGCGCCGAGGGCAAGACGGCGATGTTCATTGCGGTCGATGGCGCGCTTGCCGGTATCGTGGCGGTCGCCGACCCAATCAAGGAAAGTACCGCGCAAGCGATCCGCGAACTCCACGCTCAGGGGCTACGTGTCATCATGGCGACGGGCGACAACGAACGAACAGCACAGGCGGTGGCGAGAAAGCTCGGCATCGACGAGGTGCGGGCGGGTGTCCTCCCAGAAGCCAAGAAAGACCTGATCGATCAGTTGCGCCGCGAGGGTCACAAGATCGCCATGGCAGGTGACGGGGTGAACGACGCGCCTGCGCTGGCCGCTGCCGATGTCGGCATCGCCATGGGCACGGGCGCTGACGTGGCCATGGAGAGTGCCGGGATAACCCTTCTTGGCGGCGACCTGACGGGCATCGTCCGGGCACGCAAGCTGGCTCGGGCAACGTTGCGCAACATCAAGCAGAACCTGTTCTTCGCCTTCGCCTACAATGCACTTGGCGTGCCGATCGCGGCGGGCCTGCTTTACCCCGTCACCGGCCTTCTGCTCTCGCCAATGATTGCAGCGGCGGCGATGAGCCTGTCCTCCGTCTCGGTTATCACCAACGCCCTCCGCCTGCGGCGGGTTGATCTCTAGAAAAAAAAAAAGGAAAAGCTAATGACGACGTTCAATATCCCCAACATGAGCTGTGGCCACTGCAAGGCAACGGTGCAAAAGACCGTCCATGCAATCGACCCCGAGGCACAGATCGAGTTCGACATGGCGTTACGAACGATCGCTTTGGAAAGCCGGGCTAAGCCGGACAACGTTCAAGTGGCACTGGCCGCAGCAGGATACCCCGCCACTCTGGCCTAATTTAAAGTTGGGCCGGATGTTCAGTCGCCGCAATGGGCGTATCAGGCGTCTGGCCCATCTGCCTTATCAAAATGTATCATGCTCATACCTCATTCGTGCTTATCCAGACCCGAGGCGGTAGGTTTATCAAGCATACCCCGCGCCAGCATGACCAAGTTGACCAGGACCATCGCCGCCCCCGCGGCGGCCATGGTCAGCGCCAGCAATCCGCGCAGACGGGGCGTGGCCAGATAGATGCAGATGCCCCGGGTCGGGCGATCATAGATGCCGCGCGGCTCGGAGGGCTTCGGACTGGAAAGCACAATAGAAAGGACCAGTGCCGCAGACGCCGCGAACCCGACCATCGTTCCGAAGAAGAGCGCGTTGTAACTGATCACCGCCAACAGCAGGCTGGCCAGCATCGGGCTGACGATGTTCTCAAGATCATAGGCCAGTCGTGATAGAGACAGCGCGCGAGTAGGGCGCCCGGCCGACAAGATGGCCCCGGAGTTTCGGGAATGGTTGATCGCGTTCGGGGACAGCGGCTATGCGGTCCTCTATCAGGTGGACGGCGAACAGGCCGTCCGGCGGTCAGGGATCAACGTGAGGCAGGGTATTCATGATCAGGGAGGCAGCTGTGCGTTCCGGCCGAGCTAGGCGACGATCTGCGCCACACTGATCTGCGCTGCAGCATGCCCGCAATGATGCGGCGCTCGGAGAGGGTGAGATGCGATGCCAAGTTGAACTCCTCGATCCGCGAAAGCCCAGCAAATCATGGCTTGTCGCGTTTCAGAATAGCGCATCCCACTGGAAGCGCTAGCCCAAATGCGACAATGGTTGCCGGGATAGTTTCTCCCGTCTGTAGCCGCGTCCGAGTATGTTAGCCTTGAACACCTCGGCAGGCGTTCGGAAGCCGAGGCACTTGCGCGGCGTGGCATTGAGGCCTGCGCAGAGCTGACGGAGCTCCTCCTGGGAAAGGGTGTTCGGATCGGTGTCGCGGAAAAGCCATCGTCTGAGACGCTTGTTGGCGTTCTCGACGGCGCCTTTCTGCCACGGTGACTGCGCCTCGCAGAACCAGGTTTGGGCGCCCACCTCCGCCTGCAGATGCGGCCAATCGATGAACTCGGAACCACGGTCAAAGGTGATCGATCGGCAGGACCGTATCCACCAATGACCGCAGGGTCGGCTAAGATGACACTGCAAGACTGATAGTCCGCCAGAACGCAGATTGAGGGAGTGATCATGATAGAACTGACACGGCGCATGGTGCTTCTGGCTGTTGCAGCCAGCACGTCTCCGACATTCTCCTTGGCGAACAGCCCGACCGCCATCCATGTCGTGGAGGGGACCGGGTGTGAATGCTGCAAGCAATGGACCAGCTACCTAAGCGAAAACGGCTTTCAGGTGACCAGCGAAGAGCGGTTCGGCACTTTGCTGATGCAGCACAAGATCGATCTCGGCGTACCCATCGCGCTGACCTCCTGTCATACCGGAAGCGTGGAGGGTTATTTCCTCGAAGGGCATGTGCCTGCCGCCGACATCCGGCGACTGCTGGCCGAGCGTCCCGATGCCCTTGGACTGACGGTTCCCGGCATGCCATTCGGTAGTCCGGGCATGGGACCCGATAGCCGGCGTCAGGCCTACGACGTGCTTCTCGTCCGGCAAGACGGCAGCAGCGAAGTCTTTACCCGCTATCCCGAAGCACAATAAAAAATCGAGCCCCTCCGAGCAGGAAACAGACCGATGCCAAACTTCTCCCGGCGCCACGCCTCTCTCGCTTTGCTTGCCGTCCTGGCCGCGTGCGGGAAATCCGGACCCACGGCTCCAGCTCGCGGCGCTACGCCTCAGTTCAAGCGCTATTCCGGTCCTCCGGTCACTCAGGTGGTGGTGCAAAAAGCCGAACGGCGGATGTTTCTGCTGAACGGACAGACCGTGCTGCGATCCTATAATTTCGGTCTCGGCAACCAGCCGCTCGGCCCCAAGCAGTTCGAGGGCGACGGGAAAACACCGGAAGGCCTCTACTACATCGACCGCTTCAATCCGCGGAGCCGATATCACCTGTCGGTGGGCATCTCCTACCCGAACGAACGGGATGTAGCCTATGCCGCGCAGTTCGGACGCAGTGCAGGCAGCGACATCATGTTCCATGGCCGCGGTCCGGAGGGCAACAGGTTTGCGCCGAACAACCGGGACTGGACCGCGGGTTGTCTGGCATTGACCGATCAGGAAATCGAGGATGTCTACGCGATGCTTCAGCCTGGCGTCCCGGTGATGCTCTACCCATAGCGGGAGACGAACCAAGTCACAGCTGAAATTTGCAGCAGCAACGCGGCCTCCTCCAAAATCGTCGGGCAGCGCCGAGGACTAAAAAGCCGCTGACAATACCCGGTCCTTCGTTATCAGAACACCGTGACTTGGGTTCCGATTTCGGCGACCTCAAAGAGCTGGGCGACATGTTCGTTATAGAGCCCATAGCACCCGGACGAGGATTTCCGCCCGATCTTGCGCGTATCTGCGGTGCCGTGCACGAGATAGGCCGGCCAAGACAGGTAAAGCCCATAGGCCCCAAGGGGATTTAAAGGATCGCCGCCCGCCACCTGCTGCGGAAGATTGGGGTCTCTCTCGCGCATGCTGGCCGTCGGAGTCCAAGGCGGGTTCTTCACCTTCCGGACAATTTCTGCCTGGCCCCGTCGCGTCAGGTCTTCAGTCATCGGGATCGAGCAGGGAAAGATAAACTGGACGCTTTCGTCAGTCGACCAGTAATGCACCGCTCGTGATGTGACGTCCGCCAGAATGACACCTTTCCCGATCGTGGGATAGAATTCGCTCCAGTGCCGTGCCCGGAATGAAGAGAGATTGCGCTCAGGCGCGCTGGTGCCCAGTCCTTGACCTGCGGGGGGCGGAGCGGGAGCAGGCGTATTTTCATAGATAGGCTGCCCGGTATAGGGGTCGAGATGACGTTGCCCCCTGCGCCTAATCCAGTTTGAGGTAGACTCTGGCCCAACCAAGAGGACCAGAGATGAAGCGC
>NZ_VDDD01000077.1 GCF_006151785.1 Paracoccus marcusii | reverse complement strand
CGGGCGGCGTCCAGCCCGCCGGGTCCAGCGTGACGCCCGCCAGCTCCGCCGCCCGGTGCGGTGACAGGGGCTGGGGCAGCAGCACGGCCTCGGGGTGGGTCCGGGCGCCGGATAGCCGCTCGACCTCGGCGCGGTCGGTGCCGGGTTGGGCGGCATTCCCGCGGGCGGCGGAAATGGCGTCGTTTTCGACGTTCCCGGCCAGCCCCGACTGGAGCGGCTTCCAGTACTCTGCCCCGATCAGCCCGCACAGCCCGGCCGCGAAGACCGTCTTGCCGACATCGGTGCCGGTGCTTGTGATCACAAATCGGGCCACAGGTCCTCCAGCGTCTCGGCCAGCCGCAGCACATCCGCGCGCGTGGCGTTCAGCGTCAGCGACACCCGCAGCCGCGATGTGCCCTCGGGCACCGTCGGAGGGCGGATGCCGCGCACGTCGAACCCGTGCGCCTGCACCTGTGCGGCCAGCGCCATGGTTTCGGCATTGGGTCCGACGATCAGCGGCACGATCTGGCTGCCGCTCAGCGGAACCTGCGGCAGGCGGCGCGCCATCTGGTCGTGGAACGCCACGACATGGCCCGCCAAGGTCGCCTGGCGCCACGGTTCGTCCTGCAGCATCGCCAGCGCCTCCAGCCCCGCGGCCGCCATCAGCGGCGACGGCGCGGTGGCAAAGATGAAGGGCCGGCAGCGGTTCACCAGGAAATCGATCAGCACCCGCGCCCCGCAGATCAGCGCACCGGACCCGCCCAGGGCCTTGCCAAGCGTATGCAGCGTCACGACGTTGTCGCGCCCTTCCAGGTGATGGGCCAGTCCCCGCCCCCGGGGACCGAAGACACCCGTCGCATGCGCCTCGTCGATCAGCAGAAAGCCGTGCGCGTCCGCCAGCCGCATCAGGTCGTCCAGCGGCGCCCGGTCCCCGTCCATGCTGTAAAGGCTCTCGACCGCGATCCAGACCGCCCCCGTGTTGCCCGCGCGGCGCCATGCGGTGATCACATCCTCGGCGTGGCTGACATCGCCGTGGCGAAAGCTGGCGACCTCGGCGCGCCCGGCCCGCGCCCCCTCATGCGTGCTGGCATGGGCCAGCGCATCCATCAGCACCAGGTCCCCCCGCTGCGGCAGGGTGGTGATGACCGCAAAGTTCGCGACATAGCCCCCACCAAAGCCCAAGGCCGCCTCGGCGCCGAAGAACCGTGCGGCGGCATCCTCGAACCCGGCCTGCCGGTCGGTGTTGCCCCGCAGCAGGCGCGACCCCGCCGCGCCCACCGGAACGCCCGCATCCAGCGCCCGCACGACCGCGGCACGCATCCGGTCGCTTTGCGCAAGGCCCAGATAGTCGTTCGACGAAAAGTCGATCCCCCGGCGCTCAGCTAGGCTGCGCAGCCGCGCATCGCCCGCCAGACCCTGCAGGTCGCGTCGATAAATTGCCAGCCGGTCCAAGCCGCGGCCCCGGCCCTAGCGCAGGATCGGAATGGCGGGGTCGGCGGCCAGCAATTCGGCCCGGCGCGCTGCGTCGGGATGATGTTCGTGCGCCTGCATGGGCTGAAGGCCCAGCTTGGCGAACAGGCGCATGTCGCTTTCCTCCTCGGGGTTGTCCTTGGTCAGCAGCGTGTCGCCCACGAAGATCGAATTGGCCCCGGCAAAGAAGCACATCGCCTGCATCTCGTCCGACATGGCGGTGCGGCCGGCGGACAGGCGGACATGGCTGCGCGGCATCATGATGCGCGCGGTGGCGATCATGCGCACGAAATCGATGGGGTCCACCGGGGCGGCGTCGGCCAGCGGGGTGCCCTCGACCGGGATCAGCATGTTGATCGGCACGCTTTCCGGCGCGACCGGCAGGTTGGCAAGCGTCACCAGCATGTCGACGCGGTCCTGCGGCCCCTCGCCCAGCCCCAGGATGCCGCCCGAGCAGACCTTGATCCCGGCCTGCCGGACGGTATCCAGCGTATCCAGCCGGTCGGCAAAGCTGCGGGTCGTGATGACGTTGCCGTAATGCGCCTCGGACGTGTCGATGTTGTGGTTGTAGTAGTCCAGCCCGGCATCGGCCAGCTGGCGCGACTGGTCCGCATCCAGCATGCCCAAGGTCATGCAGGTCTCCATCCCCAAGGCCTTGACGCCCTCGACCATGGCGATGATCTGCGGCATGTCGCGTGCCTTGGGGCTGCGCCAGGCGGCGCCCATGCAATAGCGCGTGGCACCGGCGTCGCGTGCGCGGCGCGCCTCGGCCAGCACGCGCTCGACCTCCATCAGCTTGGATGCCGACAGGCCCGACGCATGGCGGGCCGACTGGCTGCAATAGCTGCAATCCTCTGGGCAGCCGCCGGTCTTGATCGACAGAAGGCGGCTCAGCTGCACGCGGTTCGGGTCGAAATGCTGGCGGTGCACGGTCTGCGCCTGAAACAGCAGATCCATCAGCGGCAGGTCAAAGACGGCGCGCGCGCCCTCGGCGGTCCAGATCTTGCGGTGGCTGTCGGTGTTCGGATCGCTGTGCAGCATGGCTCTTCCCCGTGGCTTGGCACCGTGCCTAGCATTCCGGTCGCAGCCTGTCCAATGCCGCCGACGGCTCAGTATTTCTCCTTGCGGCGGCGTTCCGCCTCGTCCTGTCCCAGGCTCAGCAGCGCCTCGGCCCGGCCGAATTCGCGCGCCGCCTGCTGGCGGGCGATCTGGAACCGGGGCAGCATCCGCTGCAGCTCCTGGTCGGCATGGCGCAGCTCTCGTGCGGCACGCCCGGCCTGGGCGTTGGCGATGCGCGCCTCGGGCAGGGTCAGGGGCGCGGTGCTGTCATAGCTTTGCGCCAGCGTGGCCTGCAGCGAATCGATGCGCTGACGGGCAACCGTCATGTGCGCATTGAACGCCGCAAAGGTCTTGAGCTGACGCTCGGCCTTCAGCCGCGCGATGCGTTCCAGCTGCTGCAGCTGCTTGATCTTGTCTACCATCCGGAACGGGCCTTCTGTCGCATCTTCTCGGCAAAGCGGATCGCGGCGGCGACGGCGGCGAAATGGGCGCGGTCGATCTCCTCGCCCACCTTGACCTGGGCGTGGATGGCGCGGGCGCAGGGCGGGTCGGACCAGATGGGCACGCCGGCCTCGGTCGCCTTGGCGCGAATGCGGGCGGCGACCTCGTCGGTGCCCTTGGCCACGCAGACCGGGGCACGGCCGGACCCCCGCGACCATTTCAGGGCGACGGCATAATGGGTCGGGTTGACGATGATGACGTCGGCGGTGGGCACGTCGGCCAGCATCTGCTTCATCGCGATGTCGACCGCGCGCTGGCGGCGGGCGCCCTTCATGTGCGGGTCGCCTTCGGAATCCTTGAACTCGTCCTGCATTTCCTGGCGGCTCATGCGGTTCTTGCGGCGGTGGTCGAACCACTTCCACAGCATGTCCGGCACGGTGAAGACGATCGAGACGACCAGCCCCAGCATCAGCACCTGCCCAAGGATCGAGCCCAGTGCCGCAACCCATTGCCCGTCCGCCATCGCCGCGGCGGCGATCCGGTCCAGCAGCGATGCGAACAGGAACCACCCCCCCGCACAGACCAGCCCGGCCTTGGCCAGGGAAAAGGCAAAGTTCACCAGGCCGTCCTTTCCGAACTTCTGCGCGGCGTTCTTGACCGGGTTGATGCGCTTGATGTCGAAGGCCAGCTTCTGGGGCGAAAAGATCAGCGCCCGCGTGGCGATCAGGCCCAGAAGGATCGCGCCCATCACCAGCGCGGCCAAGCCGATCGTGGCGGTCACGGCATAGGCGGCCAGGCCGCGCGCGATCGGTGCCGGCCCGCTGTCCGACCAGCCCTCGGCGCCAAGCGCCCGCGTGGCCATGGCCATCCATTGGCGCACCGCAAAGCCCGCCATGACTGAAAAGGCCAGGAATGCTCCCAGATACATCATCGTGACGTTCAATTCCGTCGATCGCGGAATGTCGCCCTTTTCGCGCGCACGCTGCAGCTTCTGGTCGGTGGCCTCGAACTGCTTGTCGTCGGTATCCTCGCTCATCCGCGGTCCCTCATGGCAGTGCCGGCAGCATGAAGCCCATGACCGCGTTGGCCCAGATGCCGACCAGCAGCGGCGCCAGGATCACCAACCCCATCAGCGCCAGCAGGATGGAGGCGGGCGCGCCGATGAACACGACCGGCAGGGCGGGCATCACCCGGTTGATGACCCCCGACAGCGCTTGGTACAGAAACCCGCCCAAGGTAAAGGGCGCGGCCAGCATCATCGCCAGCCAGAAGCTGTCGGTCACCATGCGGACGACGGCCATCACCAGCCCCTCGACCTGGGGCAGGTCCGCGGGCGGCCAGAGACGCAGGCTGTCGGCGATCAGTTCGACGATCATGACCGGCAGGCCCATGGCCATCAGGACCGCCATGCCGGCCAGGTGCAGCATGTTGCCGATGGGATGGGGCGACATCTCGTTCTGGATGCCCATGATCTGGGACAGTGACGCGGTCGCGGCAATGGCCGTGGTGGCGATGTCGATGGCGATGGTCAGCAGCCGCAGCATGATGCCCGTGGCAAAGCCCAGAACCATCTCGACCCCGACCTGCGCGATCATGCCCAGGGGCTGCGCGGGCATCTGCGGGCCGGGCGCTACGCCCGCCAGCAGCGGCGCCAGCGCCAGCGCGATCGCCACCTTGACGCGGGCCGAGATCACGCGTTCGCCCAGGCCCGGCAGGGCCACCACGCAGGCCTGCACGCGGACATAGACCAGCACCAGCGCCCAGTCCAACCCCGGAACGATGGCCTGCAGCTGGTCCCACATCATGCGGCCTCGACGGTGCCCAGCAGGCGCAGTTCGGCGGCGGGATCGATCTCCTCCAGACCCAGGACCGGGACCGCCATGCCGTTGGCCCCCAGCACCGCGCGGACCATGCGGCGCCGGTGGTCGGGCGCAACCAGCACGGTGCGGGCGACGGGTTCAGCCAGGGACAACGCGCGGCGGGTGGCCTCGACCAGCTTCTTGGACATGGCGGGGGTCATCGCCCCGCCCCCCGCACGTCCGGTTTCGGCATCGGCGCGCACGAACTCCGCCTCCCAGGCGGGATGCAGCTGCAGGGCTGCGACGCGACCGGCCTCGTCCGAATATTGCTGGGTGATCTGGCCGCGCAGGCGCTTGCGCACCAGCTCATAGATCGTCTCGGCCGATTCCACGTTGCGGAACTCGCAGATGGCATCCACGATCAGCGGCAGGTTGCGGATCGAGATCCGCTCCTCCAGCAGGGCGCGCAGGATCGCCAGCAGCGTCTCGGGCGTCACCTTGTCCGGCATCATCGCGTCGAAATACTTGCGATAGCGTTCGGCGCGGCCCGTGTCGGACAGGGTCTTCAGTTCCTCGATCTGGCGCTGCATCGCGCCAAGGGTCAGCAGTGCGGGCAGGTTGGCCTTGACCACCTCCATCAGATGCGTGGACAGCACTTCCATCGGGGTCACGACGGTGGCGCCCATGGTCGCCGCGTCCTCTTGGTCGGTCGGATGGATCCAGCGGGCCGGGCTGGAATAGACCGGCTCGCGGACCGCCACGCCGCGCAGATCGGCCAGCACGGCATCCGGGCCAAGCGCCAGGATCTCGGCCGGGCGCAGGGTGCCGCGACCGCGGATGACGCCGTGGATGCGGATCTGATAATCGCCGGGCGGCAGATCGTCGGTGTCGGTGATGCGCACATCCGGCAGGATCAGGCCGAAGCTGCGGGCGATGTGGATGCGCAGGTTGCTGATGCGGCTGCCCAGGCCCCGCGCCTGGTCCAGCGCGGTCACGATCAGGTCCGACCCGATCTCGACGCTGATGTCGTCGGTGTCCAGGACGTCCCCGATGCGGGCGGCAGGCTTGATCGCGCTGTCGCCCAGGGGCAGGTCGGGCAGCGCCTCGTCCGCGATGCGGCGTTTCTGCGCGATGCGCCAGGCCATGAAGCCCATCCCCGCCGCGATCCCCAGAAACAGCGGCTTCGGCATACCCGGCACGAGGGAGATCACTGCCATCGCCGCCGCGACCATCGCCGCCGGCTGCCAGCTGCGCACGAACTCGGTCGACATCAGGCCCGCGGTGGTTTCCGTGGCCCCGCCCCGCGACAGCAGCAGCGCCGCCGCCATCGAGGTGATCAGCGCCGGGATCTGGCTGACCAGCCCGTCCCCGACCGTCAGGTGGGAATAGGTCGCCGCCGCCTCTCCCAGGGGCATTCCGTGGATCGTGATGCCCACGACCAGACCGATGCACAGGTTGATCAGCGTGATGACGATCCCCGCCACCGCGTCGCCCTTGACGAACTTCGACGCGCCGTCCAGCGACCCGAAAAAGCTGATCTCGCGTTGTTCCTGGATGCGGCGGCGCTTGGCCTCCTGGTGGTCGATGGCACCGGCGTTCAGATCGCCGTCGATGGCCAGCTGCCTGCCGGGCAGCGAATCCAGCGCAAAGCGGGCGGCGACCTCGGCCATGCGGCCCGAGCCCTTGGTGATGACCATGAAGTTTACCACCGAGATCACCGCAAAGATCGTGATCCCGACCAGGATCGAGCCCCCCGCCACGAACTCGGCAAAGCCGTTGATGACCGAACCCGCCGCCTCCTTGCCGTTCTGCCCTTCGGTCAGGATCAGCCGGGTCGACGATACGTTCAGCGACAGCCGGATCACCAGGCTGACCAGCAGCAGGACCGGGAACGCCTGAAAGTCGGTGGGCTTCTCGACCAGCGAGGCCATGACCAGCACCATCACGGCGGTGGCGATAGAGATGGCGATGCCGAAATCCAGCACGCCGGCCGGCAGCGGGATCACCATCGAGATGACGACCAGCACAAGGCCGCCCGTGACAAGCAGGGGCGCGTCCAGGATCTTGGTGGACTTGCCTGAGAGGGCGGCAATGGGGGTCATTCGCGGGGCTCCGTTCTGGTGGCCGCGGGGCGCAGGAGGTCGTCAAGCGACCAGGGACGTTCCGTTAACAATCCGATGCGGCGCAGGTAGGCGATCGCCTGCAGCCGGTCGGCACTGTCCATCTGCAGCAGCGTCACGCGATAATCGCGCGGCAGCCCCTGTCCGGTCAGCAGCCATTCGTCGGCGGTGCGGCGAAAGCCGTCCAGCCCGGCGGCGGCGACCGGGCCAGCGGCCATACAGGCGATCAGAAGCGGCAGGCCGATCCGGGTCATCACGCCGCCTTCTTCAGCTCTCTCAGGGCGCCTTCCAGCGTGTCGAAGCTGGGTCGCACATGTTCGGGCACGGTCTGGCGACCGACCTCGACGCACAGGGTGGTGGCGTGCTGATGCAGGCCCGCGACCAGGACCGACTTGACGACCTCGTAAAAGCCCAAGTCCTGCTTGACGACGGCGCCAAGCCGGTTGGCCAGCGGCGCCACGAAGCCATAGGACAAAAACACCCCCAGAAAGGTACCCACCAGCGCCCCGCCAATCATCTTGCCCAGCACCGCAGGCGGCTGATCGATCGAGGACATGGTCTTGATCACGCCTAGAACCGCCGCGACGATCCCCAGGGCGGGCAGCGCGTCAGCCATGTTCTGCAAGGCGTGGGGGACGTGCATCTCCTCCTCCTTCAGAACCGCGATGCGGCGGGACAGCATGTCCTCGACCTGGTAGGGATCATCATAGTTCAGGCTGGCCGAACGCAACGTATCGGCAATCAGCGAGACGACATGATGATCCGCCGCCAACTTGGGATAGGCGGTGAAGATCGGTGATTCGCCCGGATTCTCGATGTGCTGTTCCAGCGCGACGGGGTTTTCCTTGGCGATCTTGAGCAGCTGGAACATCAGGCACAGCACGTCCTGATGATCCTGGGCGTTCCATTTCGGGCCCTTGAAGGCGCGGATCAGCCCGCCCAGTGTGGCCTTCAGCGTATGGCTGTCGTTGCCCAGCAGATAGGCGCCAACGGCGGCGCCCATGATCATCATCATCTCGAAGGGCAGCGAATGCAGGATCACGCCCATCTTGCCGCCGGCCAGCAGGTAGCCACCGAACACCATGACGATCGTAAGGAATATTCCGACGAAACCGAACATTGCGGGGTTCCTTATGGGTTGCGGACGCTGCGCGCGCCCATCTGGGCGGTCAGCAGGGCGGCCTGGCGCGGCTCGACCGCGGCGATGATGCGGGCACCGGCCTCGGGCTGGACGCGCATCAGGATCTCGGCCGCGAAATCGGCGGGCAGGTTGGTCAGGATGGCGGCGGCCTCGGCAGGTTTCATCTGGTCATAAAGCGCGATCAGCCGGTCGATGTCGGTGCGCACGGCCTGGGTCGCGCCGTCCTGGCGGGCCGTGATGCTGCCCTTCTGGGCGCGCAGCTCGGCCAGCCGTTCGCGCAGGGTGCTTTCCGCCTGCGCCAACTCGGCCTTCCGCGCGTCGATGGATTCCATGTAGCGTTCGATGCGCAGCGCCCGGTCGCGCAGCTCCTCGGCCAGGGCCACGGCCTCGGGGACATCGCCGCAGCCGTCCAGCAGGTCGGTGGGCGCGGCCACGGCGGCAAACACCCGCGACAGATCCTGGCCCTGCCAGATCATCGCGCCGGCCGGCAGGGCGAACAGCAATGTCAGCGCGGGCAGAAGATGCCTAGCCATGGGACACCTCGCGCTTGCGCAGGCGGCGACCCGAAGGCATCGGCTGCGGCGCCTCGGAGGCGGCGGCGCCGATGCGCTGCCGCAGGTCCCAAATGGCGCGTTCGCGGCGCGCGGTCTCGATCTCCTCGGCCAGGCGCTCGCTGGCGGCGGTGGCCTCATCGCGGGCCGACCGGATGGCGCGTTCCAGGCGGTCGACCTCGGCGGCCATGACGGCGATCGCGCCCCCCAGACCGCTTTCCAGATTGTTCATCCGCCGCAGCCGCCGCGCCAGGGTGGCGCAGAAGACGCCAAGCCCCAGACAGGCCGCCAGCAGCAGGATCTGCATCAGTTGTTCCAGGGTCATTTGAATCGAAACTCCGTGATCAGAAGGTCCTTGACCGGCTCCTCGCCCAGGACGAAGCGGGTGCGGGTGACCAGTTCGGCGCGGATCACCTCGAGGACGCCGCGCTTGTCATAGGCCGCCGGATCGACGCCCGAGAGGAAGGTCGTGAACGCGTCCGACACGCGCGGCATCAGGTGGGTCACCTCGGCCTTGTGGGTGGTGTCGGTCTCGATCGTCGCGGACAGGACCAGGCTGCGGGCGCGGCCACCCGGGATGACGATCTCGATGGTGGGGATGTCGATGAACTCGACGCTCATGTGCTCGGTCGACTGGACCGGCTCCTCGGGGCCCGACAGCATGCCGGAGGGCGACCAGAAGCCCAGATAGCTGGATGCGAATCCCGCCCCGCCCAGGACCAGCGTCGCCACCAGCGGGATCAGCAACCCCTTCTTTCCGCGCGGCTTTTCGGGTGCCGCCGCAACAATGTCGGTCATCGTGATTCTCCGTCCTGACCAGACCGAAATATCAGGTTGCGACTAACCAATTCTTAACGTGGCCCATGTCATTTCAGGTTCAGACGACCATGACGCGATGATTCGAAAGGAACGGTTTTGCAAAAACTGCAGGACTACTGGAACGAGCGAAGCTCTCGACAGCGGGTGATCCTGGGGGCGGCCTTTCTGGGGACGTTCCTGGTGATCGCAGGGTTTGGCTGGATGGCCAGCCGCCCCAGCATGGCCCTGATCTATGGCGGGCTGGACAGCGCCCAGGCCGGCGAGGTCATCGCCGGCATCGAACGTGCCGGCGTTCCCTACGAGGTGCGGGGCGACTCGATCTATGTCGCGGCCGATCAGCGCGACCGCCTGCGCATGGATCTGGCCGCCGAAGGCCTGCCCGCCGCCGGCAGCACCGGCTACGAGCTGCTGGACGGCATGTCGGGCTTTGGCACCACGTCGCAGATGTTCGACGCCGCCTATTGGCGCGCGAAGGAGGGAGAGCTGGCGCGCACCATCCTGGCCCTGCCCAACGTCCAGACCGCCCGCGTCCACCTGGCGATCGAGACGGGACGCGGATACCGCCGCGACCAGAACGGCAGCGCCTCGGTCACCCTGACGACCAATGGCGGCACGATCACGCGCGAACAGGCCGCGGCGCTGAAATACCTGGTGTCGTCGGGCGTGCCGGGCATGCAGCCCGACCGTGTGACCGTCATCGATTCGCAGCGTGGGATCATCGCCGCGACCGAGGACCAGACAGGAGCCGACCGCGCGGCCGAGATGAAGCGCAACGTCGAACGCATCCTGGAGCCGCATGTCGGTATCGGAAACGCCATCGTCGAACTGAACCTGGACCTGCTGACCGAAACCGAACTGCTGACCGAACAGCGTTATGACCCCGAGGCGCGCGCCCTGATCTCCACCGTGACCGAGGAGACGACGGACGAGAGCAACTCGACCGGAAAGGGCGCAGTCACCGCGGCCTCGAACCTGCCCGACGCCACGGAACAGCCGGGCGACACCAGCCAGAGCAGCCGCGCCGAGAACCGCACCCAGTCCAATTTCGAGGTCAGCCGCACCACGCGCGAGGTTCAGCGCCAGCCCGGATCGACCCGCCGCCTGACCGTCGCCGTCCTGGTGAACGGCGTCCCGCAGGCCGGTGCCGACGGAGAGACCACCCTGACCCCCCGGTCCGAGGCCGAGCTGCAGACGCTGCGCGAGCTGGTCGCCTCTGCCGTGGGCTATGACGAGGCGCGGGGTGACCAGATCACCGTCAAGTCGCTGCCCTTCGCCACGCTGGGCGAGAATGGCACCCTGGCCACGCCGGGCTTCCTTGATCGGCTGGCGCTGAACGATCTGGCGCGCATTGCGCTGATCGGCGTCTTTGCGCTTGCGGTGATCGTCATGGTCCTGCGCCCGATGATGCGCAATCGCGCGCCCGCCCCTGCGCCGATGCTGGACAACAGCCTGCCGCCGATGCCCCCGATGATGGGTGGGCTGACGGGCATGATCGACGACGAGCCCTCTCCGGACAACCCGCGGATCGTGCCGATCGAGTTTCCGGGGCTGGACCAGCTGGCCCTGCCCCCTGCCGACCCGGTCGCCCGCCTGAAGGCGATGATGAAGGACCGCCATGACGAGAGCGTCAAGATCCTGTCGGAATGGATCGACAACAAGGAGAAGGTGAATTGAGCCTGGCCCTCTTCAAGCTTGAGTCCTTCTCGAACGCGGTCGCGGCGCGTGTCGAGGTGACCTACACGCAGGCCGACCTGCATCAGGCCTTCGCCGACGGCGTGGCGCAGGCCAGCGCGCAGGCCCAGGACGACCAGCTGCGCGCCCTGAGCGCCAGCCTGGAACAGGTCGCCGCCGGTCTGGCCGCGGACGAGACCCGCCGCCGCCAGATGCGCCAGGAGGCGGTCGATGCGCTGGCGCCGATCCTGCATCAGGTCCTGGACCTGATGGCCCCGCCCCTGTCGTCGCGCCGGCTGGAGGGGGCCCTGCAGGCAGAGCTGACCCATCTGGCGCAGCGCGCGACCCCCGTGGGCCTGCGCATCGCCTGCAACGACCGGCTGGCCGACATGGTCCGCCGCTGCTTGGCCCAGGCCGGCCTTGAGGGCATCGAGATCGCCCCGGTCCCGCAGGACCTGATCACCGTGTCGCTGCAGGGCGGCCACATCGATTTTACCCCCGACAGCATCGCGGGCGACATCCGCGCCCTGATCGCGGAAATCACCCAGGAGGACAGCACATGGACGCACTGAAGCATCTGATCGACACCGACACCATCCAGGTCGAGGTGACCATCCGCCTTGGCCGCACGCGTCAGACCGTCTCGCAGCTGTCCTCGCTACGCGCCGACGACATCCTGGTCCTGGACCAGGCGATCGAGGACGGGGTCGAGATCTGCGTGGGCGACAAGGTCATCGCGCGGGGCGAGCTGACCGGCGACGGATCGGCCGAAGACCGGCTGTGCGTGCGCGTCCTGGGCGCGACGGGGGCGGCGTGATCCGCGCCGCGGCCCTTGTCGCGGTCGCGGCCCTGCTGCCCTCGCCCCTGTGGGCGCAGGACCTGGGCGGCGCCTTGGGCGCCGGGCTGGGCGACAATGCGGTGATGCTGGTCGTGGTGCTGACGGCGCTGTCGCTGGCACCGGGCATCGCGATCATGGTGACCGCGTTCCCGTTCATCGTGACGGTCCTGTCGATTTTGCGCCAGTCGATCGGCCTGCAGCAATCGCCGCCGAACATGCTGATCGTCAGCCTGGCGATCTTTCTGACCTGGTTCATCATGGACCCGGTCCTGCGCGAGGCCTGGACCGTCGCGGGGCTGCCCCTGCAACAGGGTCAGATCGGCATTGCCGAGGCCTTCCAGCGCGGCATCGTGCCGTTCGAGGGGTTCATGGCGGCCCGCACCGACCCCGACACCTTGGCCAACCTGGCCGAGATCGCGCCCGGCACCGGCCCCGCAGACCGCCTGTCGGTGCTGATCCCGTCCTTCATGCTGTCCGAGATCCAGCGCGCCTTCGAGATCGGGTTCCTGATCGCCCTGCCCTTCCTGATCATCGATTTGGTCGTGGCGGCCGTGCTGATGTCGATGGGCATGATGATGCTGCCCCCGGTGGTGGTGTCGCTGCCCTTCAAGCTGGCGTTCTTCGTGGTCGTGGACGGATGGGGAATGATCGCGGGCGCGCTGGTGCGCAGCTATGCGCCCGGCTGACCCCCCCTCAGGGGATCAGCCGACACCAATCAGGCGCGGTCGGTGCGCCGCGCCGCCAGCGACTGGACACCCATCATGGAGAGAACCTTGTCCTCGATATGCTGGGCGTTCAGGCAGCTGCTGTCATACATCGCCCGCGGCGCGTCGTGGTCGACGAACGCATCCGGCAGGACCATCGACCGGAAGCGCAGCCCCTTGTCGAAGGCGCCCTCCTCGGCCAGCAGATGGGCGACATGGCTGCCGAAACCGCCGACGGCGCCCTCCTCGATGGTGATCAGCGCCTCGTGGTCGCGGGCCAGGGCCAGGATCAGGTCACGGTCCAGCGGCTTGGCAAAGCGCGCGTCGGCGACCGTGGGCGTGATGCCCCGCGCCATCAGTGCCTCGCGCGCGGTCATCACCTCGGACAGGCGCGTGCCGAAGGACAGGATGGCGACGCCCTTGCCCTCCGCGATCATGCGGCCCTTGCCGATGGGCAGGACCTGCCCGCGCTCGGGCATCTCGACCCCGGTGCCCTCTCCGCGCGGAAAGCGGAAGGCGATGGGGCCGCTGTCATGTGCGGCGGCCGTGGCGACCATGTGGACCAGTTCGGCCTCGTCCGCGGCGGCCATGACGACAAATCCGGGCAGATTGGCCAGGAAGGCGGTGTCATAGGCGCCGGAATGGGTCGGACCATCCTGCCCCACCAGCCCGGCACGGTCGACGGCGAACCGGACGGGCAGGTTCTGGACCGCGACGTCATGCACGATCTGGTCATAGCCGCGCTGCAGGAAGGTCGAATAGATCGCGACGAAGGGCTTCATGCCTCCCGCGGCCAGACCGGCGGCAAAGGTCACGGCATGCTGTTCGGCGATGCCCACGTCGAAGCAGCGGCGCGGAAAGCGCTGCGCGAACTGCTTGAGGCCGGTCCCGTCCGGCATCGCGGCGGTCACCCCCAGGATGCGATCGTCGCGGCCCGCCTGATCGATCAGCGCCTGCGCGAAGACCGCGGTATAGCTGGGCGCGTTCGATTTCGCCTTGGCCTGCACGCCGGTGATCACGTCGAACTTGGCGGTGGCATGGCCCTTGTCCGCGGCCGCCTCGGCCGGGGCATAACCCTTGCCCTTCTTGGTCACGACGTGGATCAGGACCGGACCGTCAGCCCGTGCCCGCACGGTGCGCAGCAGGGGCAGCAGCTGTTCCATGTCGTGACCGTCGACCGGCCCGATATAGGAAAAGCCCAGCTCCTCGAACAGGGTGCCGCCCACGGCCATGCCCTTCAGCATCTCCTTGGCGCGGCGCGCGCCCTCCTGCAGGGCGTCCGGCAGCATGCCAACGGCGCCCTTGGCCACCGCCTTCAGCTCCTGGAACGGCCCGCCTGCATAAAGGCGCGTCAGATAGGAGGACATGGCGCCGACTGGGGGCGCAATGGACATCTCGTTGTCATTCAGGACCACGAACAGGCGCTTGCCCTCATGGCCCGCATTGTTCAGCGCCTCGTAAGCCATGCCTGCGCTCATGGCGCCGTCGCCGATGACCGCGATCGCATCGCCCGGGTCGCCGCCCAGTTCCCGCGCCATCGCGAAACCCAAGGCCGCGCTGATCGAGGTCGACGAATGCCCCGCCCCGAACGGGTCATAGGGGCTTTCCGCGCGCTTGGTGAAGCCCGCAAGGCCCCCGCCCATGCGCAGCGTGCGGATGCGGTCGCGCCGCCCGGTCAGGATCTTGTGCGGATAGCACTGGTGCCCCACGTCCCAGATCAGCTTGTCGCGCGGCGTGTCAAAGACCGCGTGCAGGGCCACGGTCAGCTCGACCACGCCCAGGCCTGCGCCCAGATGGCCGCCGGTCACGCTGACGGCGCTGATAGTCTCGGCCCGCAGCTCGTCGGCAAGCTGACGCAGTTGCGCGTCGGTCAGGGTCTTCAGATCCGACGGCAGGCTAACGCGGTCCAGAATCGGCGTCTTGGGTCGATCGGTCATGGCTGGCCCTCCTCCGGGGCGGGCGTTCAAGTGTCGCGCTCGATAACGAAACGCGCGAGATCGTGCAAGTTCCCGGCGGCATCACCATAGTGCGACAGCGCATCGGTTCCCATGGCGACACGACGCCGCGCCTCGGCCTGCGCGCCGTCCAGGCCCAGCAGCGACACGAAGGTCGCCTTGCCGGCCCCGGCATCCTTGCCGACGCGCTTGCCGGTCACGGCCTCGTCGCCGGTCACGTCCAGGATGTCGTCGGCGATCTGGAAGGCCAGGCCCAGGGCCAACGCATAGCGGTCCAGCGCCGCGGGATCGTCGCCCGCGATCAGCGGCCCTGCGGTCGCGGCAAAGCGGATCAGCGCGCCGGTCTTGCCACCCTGCAGTTCGGTGATTGCGTCCAGGTCCAGCGGCGTGCCCGCGGTTTCGGCGGCGATGTCCAACGCCTGCCCCCAGACCATGCCCGCCGCCCCCGACGCCTGCGCCAGCGCGGACACCAGCCGCACCTGCGCGTCGGGCGCGCCGATGCGCGGATCGGTCAACAGCTGAAACGCCAGCGTCTGCAGCGCGTCGCCCGCCAGGATCGCGGTCGCCTCGGTCCACTTGACATGCACGGTCGGCTGACCGCGCCGCAGGTCGTCGTCGTCCATCGCCGGCAGGTCGTCATGGACCAGGCTATAGGCATGCAGCGCCTCGACCGCCGCCGCGACCGGCAGGGCGGCATCGTCGGACACCCCGTGCAGGCGCGCCGATTCCATCACCAGAAAGGCGCGCAGGCGCTTGCCGCCGTTGACCGCATAGGCCATCGCATCGCGCAGATCGCCGGGCGGCAGCGCCGTGATGGCGCGATCCAGCTCGGCCTGAACCTCGGTGCGGACACGCGCAAGGCGGTCCTGCATCACAGGCCCTCGACGGGGGTGGTACCGGCAGGCTGGCCGTTGGCGGCCAGGGTGATCTTCTCGACCCGCTCCTCGGCCTCGCGCAGGCGGGCCTCGCAATGCGCGCGCAGGGCGGCGCCGCGTTCGTACAGCGCGATCGATTCCTCCAGCGTCGCCTCTCCGGTCTCCAGCTTGCCGACCGTGGCCTCCAGCTCGCGCATGGCCTCCTCGAACGAGAGGGTGGTAATATCGCTCATCAGTCGGCCTCCATCAGCACATCGACATGGGCCCGCACGCTGCGACCCAAGGCCCGAAGGTCATAACCACCTTCCAGGCAGGATACCACCGGGGCCTTGCCCGCCGCGTCCAGGATCGCGCGTGTCAGGGCGGCATAGTCGTCGTCGTCCCATTCCAGCTGCGCCAGCGGATCGTCGCGATGGGCATCAAAGCCGGCGGAAATCAGCACCAGCTGCGGCGAAAACTCCCGCATCCGGTCCAGCGCGCCCCGCCATTCCGACAAAGCCAGCGCCCCGTCCGATCCGGGCGGCAGCGGCAGGTTCACCACCTGCCCATGCGCGCCACGCTCGGACGCGGCCCCGGTGCCCGGCCACAGGGGAAACTGCTGGCTGCTGACGAACAGCACCCGCGCCTCGTCCCACAGCAGGGCCTGCGTGCCGTTGCCGTGATGCACGTCGAAATCCAGGACCGCCACCCGCTGCAGCCCGTGATGATCCAGCGCGCGTTTCGCCGCGATCGCCACCGTGCCGAACAGGCAGAACCCCATCGAGACCTCGGCCTCGGCATGGTGCCCCGGCGGGCGCAGGGCGACGAAGGCCCGCCGCGCCTCTCCGGCAAGAACAGCGTCCACCGCCGCGCAGGCCCCGCCCACGGCACGCAGCGCGGGCTCCAGGCTGCCGGGCGACAGATGCGTGTCCGCGTCGATCTGGCGGGTCCCCGCTTGCGGCACCACATCGCGCAGGCCCTGCAGATAGCGGACGGGATGACAGCGCAGCACCTCGGCATCCTCGGCCAAGCGCGCCTCGCGCCGGTCCAGCGCCAGCCCCTCCAGCGCGGCCATCACGGCATCATGTCGGGCCACCTGCTCGGGGTGGCCATCGGGCGTCACGTGGCGGCGGGCGCTGTCATGGGAATACAGGATCACGGTCATTCATCTCCTCCGAAGGGGCAGGCTAGAAGCCCCCGCGCATCCCGGCAACCCGCCATTTCTCCGTTGCGAAAATACCCCGGGGAAGCCCGCAGGGCGGGGGCAGCGCCCCCATGCACCGCCTGTCAGACCGTCAGCCGTTGCCCGTCATGCCCCGCGACGGTCAGGGTCATCAGCGCCCCTTCGGGCTGGTCGCTGTCAAAGGCAACCTCGGTGAATTGTTCGGTCCGGCCAAGGCGCGGCCCCTCGGTCAGCACCCGGTGCGCAACCCCGACCTGCGCCTCCAGATGCGTGCGCAATGCTGCATCGCCCGCCGCGCGCAGCCGCGCGGCCCGGTCCCGGATCGCGGGACCGGGCACGGCGGGCATGCGCGCCGC
>NZ_VDDD01000076.1 GCF_006151785.1 Paracoccus marcusii | reverse complement strand
GGCCCCTCCAGCGTTCCCGCCTTCGGTGAAGCGGTGTTTAGGCCCGAGAACAAATGCACGCAACAAGAAAATGGCATCCCCACACGAAAAACTTCATAAAGCACTGATTATGAATGATTTTTATCAGAAGAATTCTGCTTCTATCTGCGCTGCAGGACAGAATCAGGTTCACCGCTGGACCGACTCAAGACCGCCGACCCGCATCTCGCATAAGGGCGGCGCCCCCGATGCGGCCCCACCTTGATTAATATGCGGCGCGGGCCTAGATTTGAGTTGTGGCGGGCTTCTGCTCTTCCCGCGTATGGCCAAATTTCCACTGGCCTATAAGTTTTCCGAGGGCGCTGGCTCTGTCGTGACCCTGGTCACGTTACCCGGTGCCCACCTGATATATCAGGCTTTCGGGAAATCTGTCGCCGTCGCGGTCGCTGCGGTTCCCGCCACACCCTCCCCACTCCCATCCATGCAACACCTCTCAGCAGAAGACGCTCGTCTGCTGCAGTCCTGTCGAAGCCATGGCGCAATATGCAAAAGGGCGGCCCGAGGGCCGCCCTTTCGTCATCCAATCATCCCGTGGGATGGATCAGAAGCCATAGACCACTGCCAGACCGACGGTGTTGTCGGTGCGGATCGCACGGTCTTCCTGGTATTCGCTGGTGTAGCTCACACGGGTCGCCAGCTGCTCGGAGACGCGGAAGTTCACGCCGAACTCGTTGGTGATCACGTCAGCCGAATCTTCCGAACCCAGGTAGTCGGTGTCGTTGGTAATGAAGATGTTGTCGTTAAACCGATGGTACAGACGCGACGACGCGATGTAGCCGACCGAAGTGTCCGACGACGACGAGACGCCAACGGGGATCAGATCGCCATCGGGGCCCTCGACCAGATCAAAGCCAGCTTCCTGCGCACCGGTCTTAGTGTAACGGACGCCAACGCCGGCCTGTACACGCCAAGTGGTTTGGTCGGAGTTAAGGATGCGGTAACCGGGACCAAAGCCCAGGAACGCGTCGGTGCGGAAATCGCTGAACTCGTCTGCGAAATCTTCATCGGTCTGCGACGGGCTGTTGCGGACGCCGTCGACCAGACCGTTCTGGTTGATGCGGCCCAGGGCGAAGGCGTACAGCTGGTCGTTGAAATAGTACTGCGCGTCATAGATCGCGGCGACGTCTTCCTGGTCCTTGTTGCCGAAATCGTCTTCACCGAATTCCAGCGACAGGCCGACGCTCTGCGCGAACACGCCTTGGTTGTAGTTCACACGACCACCGATCGCCAGATCCTGGTTGTCGGTGTTGCCGGTGCGGCCGGTGTAGCTCAGCGACATGTTGCCGAACAGACCCTGGCGACGGTCGGCGGGGCCGAAGCGGTCAGCGTCATTGTCACGGTCGAACGCGTCGGTCACATCTTCTTCGATGTCGGTGATGCGGTCGTTGATGGCCGACACGCCGGCAGCGTCGGCGCCGGTCGCGATCTCGGATTGCGCGAATGCCGGAACCGACAGGGCGGCCAGGATTGCGGCGGTGCTGGTCAGCAGCGTAACTTTTTTCATTTTCGTCGTCCTCACGAGCTGAGTAGGATTGTCCCGGCCCCGTTCCGGGCACCAGAGCATCTCTGCTGGGACATCAATTAGCGCCCCCCCCTTTCGGTTCAAAGCCCACCGCATTTCTTCTGCAAGTCGCGCAATCGTGAGCATGCTTGGGTCTTGACAGAAAACGGCGAAACCTTGCCGAAAACGACGTGTAATGTTTGGTGATGCAACTTTTTCGCGACTTGACGAACCTACTTGGAACGCGACGTTTTTATGGGTTTCGTTCCATGCTGTCGCTTAAGGCCGCAAAAACAACCGACTGAAACATCAGCGTGAGTGCCTCAATATTGGGCAAGATATTGACGGCGTTCAGGCATCATAAATGTTGCACAGATGCCACGATCCCGCTGTCAGAATGACACGACGTGCAAGGCGTCTGTCAAGCAAATGAACCCGTCCGTCCAATGAAAACGGCCCGGATCAGGGATCCGGGCCGCATCGTCATGACGGGACGATCCGTCAGCCAAGGGAATCAGGTTTGAAGTCACGCGCCATGTGGTCCAGCACGGCATTCACGAAGCGCGCCTCGCGGCCGTCCGGAAAGAAGGCATGCGTCAGCCGGACGTATTCGGTGATGACCACCTTGGCGGGTGCACGTTCGGCCACCAGTTCGGCGCCAGCGGCGCGGAACACGGCGCGCAACACCGGATCGATCCGGTCGATGGGCCATTTAGCCACCAACCCGCGGTCGGTGGCCTGGTCGATCTTGGACTGCCACATGACGACGTCGTCGACGATGCGGGTGAACAGCGCCTCGTCGGCCTGATCGGTCGGGCCGTCGCGGTCGTCGAAATCGATGCGGAAGTTCTGGAATTCGCGCGTGACACGGTCTGCGGACTGACCCGCGGCCTCCATCTGGAACAGCGCCTGCACGGCATACATCCGCGCCGCGCTGCTGAGGGCGCGCCGGTCGGGCCGCTTGTCCTGGTCGTGGTCGGTCATGCCTTGCCCTGCCCTTCAAGTTCGCCCGCCAAGCGGATCACGTCATGGGCCGCAGCCTTTTGCGGTGTCGCCGCCCAACGGCGCGCAAGTGCCACCAGATGTAGCGCGGCCGCCGCGGCGCCCCCGCCCTTGTTCTGACCCGCCGGGTCCGCGCGGACCTGAGCTTGGGCCATCGTCTCGACCGTCAGGATTCCGTTGCCAAGGCAGACGCCCTGCAGCCCCAGCAGCGTCAGCGCGCGGGAGCTGTCGTTGCAGACGGTGTCGTAATGCGTTGTCTCTCCGCGGATGACGCAGCCCAGGGCCACGAAGCCGTCGTACTGACCGCTGCGGGCGGCAAGGCCCACGGCGGTGGGGATCTCCAGCGCGCCGGGCACCTCGATCACGTCAAGGCTGGCGCCCGCGGCATCCGCCGTGGCGCGGACGCCCGACAGCAGGCCGTCGGTGATGTCCTTGTAATAGGGTGCCACGACCGCCAGCAGGCGCACCGGAGCATCCAGACGCGGCAGCGCCAGTTCGTGATGTTGCGTGTTCGAGGCCATGTACCTAGTCCTTGGGGATAGGCCGGGTGGAATGGATGGAAAGGCCGTAGGCGTCAAGCCCAACCACCTTCACCGGCGCCGAATTGGTCAGCAGGATCAGGTCCGACAGGCCAAGGGCAGACAGGATCTGCGCGCCCAGGCCGTATTGACGCAAGGTATGCGGCCCGACATCGCCCGGATCGGCGATCGCATGGGACAGGTCGCGGATCAGCACGACGACGCCCCGCCCCTCGTCGGCGATGGCCTGCATCGCCGCGGGCAGGCTGCCCGCGCTTTCGCGCCCGACGCCCAGCACGTCGTGCAGCGGGTCCAGCGCGTGCATCCGCACCAGCACCGGCTCGGGGGTCGTCAGGTCCCCCTTGATCAGGACGATATGCTCGCTGCCCTGCGTCTCGTCCGCAAAGACCCGCATCATCCAGTCGCCGCCATGGGCGGAATGAACCGCCTTCTGCGACCGCTCGGCGATCAGGTTGTCGTGGCGGCGGCGATAGCGGATCAGGTCGCTGATCGTGCCGATCTTCAGACCGTGGCGCTGCGCGAAATCGACCAGGTCGGGCAGGCGTGCCATGCTGCCATCGTCGTTCATGATCTCGCAGATCACGCCCGACGCGTTCAGCCCGGCCAGGCGGGAAATGTCGACCGCGGCCTCGGTGTGGCCCGCGCGGACCAGCACGCCCCCGTCGCGGGCGCGCAGCGGAAAGATGTGGCCCGGCGTCGCGATATCGGGCGCGCCCTTGGTCGGGTCGATCGCCACGCTGATCGTGCGCGCGCGGTCGGCGGCGCTGATGCCGGTGGTGACGCCTTCGCGCGCCTCGATGGACATGGTGAAGGCGGTCTCGTGCCGGCTGGAGTTCTTGGGGCTCATCAGCGTCAGGCCCAGGGTCTCGATCCGGTCGGCGGTCAGCGTCAGGCAGATCAGCCCGCGCCCATGCGTCGCCATGAAGTTGATGGCATCCGGTGTGGCCATCTGGGCGGGAATGCACAGATCGCCCTCGTTCTCGCGGTCCTCGTGGTCGACCAGAATGAACATCCGGCCGTTGCGGGCTTCGTTGATGATGTCCTCGATCGGAGAGATGGCGGCCGATAGGTCGCGTTCGACGGGTCCGGGTTCTTCGAATTGCATCTGTTCGTCCTTCACGCAGGCGTCACGCGCCGATCGGTTGTCCGGCTTCGGCCAGCCGCGCGACATAGCGGGCCAGCGTGTCGATTTCCAGGTTCACGACATCGCCCACCGCCGCATCGCCCCAGGTGGTCACCTGCTGGGTATGCGGGATCAGGTTGATGCCGAAGCTGTTGCCAAAGACCTCGTTCACGGTCAGCGAGGTGCCGTTCAGCGTGACCGACCCCTTCTGCGCGATGAAGCGTGCCAGGTCCGCGGGCGCCTCGAAGGTCAGGCGCAGGCTGTCGCCGTCCTTCGCGGCGGCGGTGATCTGGGCCACGCCGTCGACATGGCCGCTGACGATATGGCCGCCCAGCTCGTCGCCGACGCGCAGCGCGCGTTCCAGGTTCAGGCGCTGGCCCACGGACCAACCCTCGGCGCCGATGCTGGTCTTGGACAGCGTCTCGGCCGAGATGTCGACGTCGAACCAGTCCGGGCCCTTGGCCACGACCGTCAGGCAGACCCCGTCGCAGGCGATCGAGGCGCCCAGATCCACGCCCGCCATGTCATAGGCACAGCCGATGCGCGCGCGCATGTCGCCGCGCATCTCGACCGCGCGGACGATGCCGATATCCGTGATGATCCCCGTGAACATCGCAGCCCTTCCCTGATGATCCTGGTTCGAACTAGGCCATCGGCCCTGTCCGTTCAAGCACCAAGCCCCCGCCCCCGCGCCGGGCCGCTAAAGCTTGATGCACAAAATGATGGATCGGTGGGGCATGACATGGCATGTCTGACGCATGGCCCCAGGCATTGCGGCCGCCCCTCCTTTTCAAGTCGACCATGATTCAGACCGGCGTCACCCCCCTGCCCCAGACCTCGCACGCGCCGACGGGCCGCGTGTCCGCGCAGGGTGATCCGGTCTTCCTGATGCTGCAGGGGCCCCATGGTCCGTTCTTCGACCGCCTTGGACGGCTGCTGCGCGCGGCGGGGGCGGTGGTCTGGCGCTGCGGCTTCAACGCAGGGGATGAGTTCTTCTGGTCCGACCCGAAAAGCTTCATCCGCCATCAGGGCAGCGTCGACGACTGGCCCGACCATCTGGCGGCGATCCTGGACGACAAGGGCGTGACCGACATCGTCCTCTACGGCGATGTCCGCCCGATCCACGCCACCGCCCGCCGCCTGGCCGCAGCCCGCGGCCTGCGCGTCCACGTGTTCGAGGAAGGCTATCTGCGTCCCTACTGGGTCAGCTATGAACGTCAGGGATCGAACGGCAACTCGGTTCTGATGCGCATTCCGCTGGCCCAGATGCGTGCCGCGCTGCGCGAGCAGATCAACGAGGTGCGCCGCCCACCCGCCCATTGGGGCGATATGCGCCACCACAAATTCTATGGCGCCTTCTATCATTTCCTGATCCTGGTCGCGAATGGCCGGTACCGCGCCTATTCGGGGCATCGTGCGATCGGCGTCGTGCAGGAATTCCGCCTAAACCTGCGGCGGCTGGTGCTGGCCCCGGCCTACAACCTGGGCCGCGCACTGCAATGGCGGCGCCTGCGCCTGTCGGGCTGGCCCTACAACCTGGTCCTGATGCAGCTGGAACACGATTCCAACTTCTTGGGACATTCGCCCTTCACCCGCAACGCCCAGTTCGTCCGCACCGTGATTGACGGGTTCGCCCGCGCAGCCCCCCGACACCACCACCTGATCTTCAAGGCCCACCCGCTGGAGGACGGTCGCGCAGGGAACCGCGCCGCCATCCACGCGGCGGCTGCCGAACATGGGGTGTCGGACCGCGTACATTACGTCCGCGGCGGCAAGCTGGCCGAGATTCTGTCCCATGCCCGCGCCGTGGTCACCGTCAATTCCACCGCTGGCCAGCAGGCCCTGTGGCGCGGGATTCCGGTCAAGACCCTGGGCCGCGCCGTCTATGACAAGCCGGGGCTGGTGTCCGAGCAGACGCTGGAGGAGTTTCTGGCCGATCCTGACGCCCCGGATCCGCAGGCCTACCGCGTCTTTCGCGACTATCTGCTGCAGACCAGCCAGATCCCCGGCGGCTTCTATGCCAGTCGGTCGCGCGCCCACGCGCTGCGCCTGGTGGCCGACATGCTGCTGTCGCCGGACGACCCCTACCAAGCCCTGGCGACCGGCCGAATCCTGCCGCGGCAGCAACTGGCGGACCGCCATGGCTGAAAGGCAACGCCCCGCCGACATTGCTCAAGATGATATAGCCTGTCTTTGCGGACAGGGTTACAGTGGATGCAAACCGGCATACAAGGCCGGAACCAGACAAAATGGAGTATCAGAGGTGACAGTTTTATCCCGGTCGTCGACCACCCTGCGGATGCTGATGATCGCGTCAATGAGCCTTTTGGCCGCTTGCGCGCTGCCCCGTTCCGGCCCCAACAAGAACGAGATCTTCAACGGCGCGGTCGAACGCGGCGGCAACACGCAGGTGATCTACGTCAACGACCACGTCACCCGTGCCTCCGCCTTCGCACCCGCCTACGGGTTCTCGAACAGCTTCCGCAATGCCGGACAGGTCGGCGCGGACGAGATCCGGGCCGGCGACACGCTTGGCCTGTCGATCTGGGAGAACGTTGATGACGGTCTGCTGACCTCGCTCGGCGCCAGCTCGACCACCCTGACGGAAATCCAGGTGGACAGCGACGGCTTCATCTTCGTGCCCTATGCCGGCCGGGTCCGCGCCGCGGGCAACACGCCCGACCAGCTGCGCCAGGTCATCACCGACGCGCTCAGCGCGCAGACCCCCGACCCGCAGGTGACCGTCCAGCGCGTCGCCGGCAACGGTGCGACCGTGTCCGTGGTGGGCCGCGTCGGCGCTCAGGGCGTCTATCCGATCGAGCGCCCGACCCGGTCGCTGTCGGCCATGCTGGCCCGTGCGGGCGGCGTCGCCATCGAGCCCGAGGTCGCCGTCGTGACCGTCAAGCGCGGCAACGACAGCGGCCGCGTCTGGCTGACGGACCTCTACAGCAGCCCCACCAACGACATCGCCCTGCGTCCGGGTGACCTGATCGTGGTCGAGGAAGACCAGCGGACCTTCACCGCCCTTGGCGCTTTGGGCGGCCAGACCCGCGTGCCCCTGGGCAACGAGGTGATCAACGCGGCCGAGGCCATCGCCATGGTCGGCGGTCTGACCAGCGCCCTCGCCGACCCCACCGGCGTCTTCGTCCTGCGCGACGAGCCGGAATCGGTCGCCTCGCGCGTCCTGGGCAAGCCGGTCGTCGGCACGCAGCGCTTCGCCTATGTCCTGGACCTGACGCGCCCCAACGGCCTGTTCCTGGCCCGCGACTTCGTCATCCGCGACGGCGACACCGTCTATGTGACCGAGGCGCCCTACGTCCAGTGGCAGAAGACCCTGTCCGCCGTCACCGGCAGCGCCGCCACCGCAGACAGCCTGTCCAGCATCGGCAACTGATCTGCTGCCGACGCCGCGAGACGATCGTTCAGCCGCCGGGGAAACCCGGCGGCTTTGCGTTTTCAACCTTGGTTTCCTGACCCGCCCCCGGATCGCACGCATCCTGACGCTGGCCGGCCACCGTCCGGTCCTGGCCCTGCCCCGGCCTGGCGATGCGGTGGGCATCTGGGGCAATAGCCCGACGGCATGGCGCGGTCGGGCCATTGCGCAACGCCACGGCTACCCGCTGATCACGGTCGAGGACGCCTTGCTGCGATCGGTTCTGCCCGGCCGGGCGCGGGGGACACTGGCGGCTCGCGGTCCGGTCGGACTGATCATCGACCCCCAGGGGCTGCATTTCGATCCTGACCGGCCCTCCCGCCTGGAACACCTCATCGGACAACCGCTGGCACCCGCCACGCGCGACCGCGCGGTTCGCCTGCTGGCCCGGCTGCGCGCGGCGGATCTGTCGAAATACAATCTTCATGATCCCGACGCGCCGCTGCCGCCGCCCGGCTATGTACTGGTCATCGACCAGACGCGGGGCGACGCATCCTTGCGCGGCGCGGACCGCGCTTTGTTCCTGACGATGCTGCAGGCCGCGCGTGACGAACATCCCGGCTGCCGCATCGTGATCCGCACCCATCCCGAAACCGCGGCGGGGCTCCGGCCCGGCCATCTGACCGCCGAGGACCTGCGTCCCGGCGACACGCTGTGCGACGGACCGGTATCCCCGTGGCGACTGGTCGAGGGGGCCGATGCGGTCTATGCCGTCAGCTCTCAACTAGGATACGAGGCCTTGCTGGCCGGGCACCGACCGCGCCTGTTCGGTCAGCCGTTCTATGCAGGCTGGGGCCTCAGCGATGACGAAACCCCCCCCGCCCGGCGCGGCCGCGCCACGCGCGAGGCATTGTTCGCCGCCAGTCACCTGACCGGGCCCACATGGTACGACCCCTGCCGCGACCGGCTGACCGATTTCGAAGGCGCGGTGGATCAGATCGAGGCCGAGACCCGCGTCTTTCGCCAGGATCGGCACGGCCACACGGCCCATGGCATGCGTCTGTGGAAGCGCCGCTTCCTGGCCCGTGAATTCGGCGATGCCCGCCCGCTGCGTTTTGCGGCTGAACCCGGCCCGAAGGTGACCTTGGCTTGGGCCGGGGCTGCGCCTCAGGTGCCGCAGGCGATCCGGGTCGAGGACGGCTTTCTGCGATCGAACGGCCTCGGTGCCGCGCTGACCCCGCCCCTGTCGGTGGTGGCCGACGATCTGGGGATCTATTTCGACCCGACCGCGCCCTCCCGGCTGGAGGCGCTGATCTCTCGCGGCCCGCCGCCCTGCGGACGCGACAGGGCGGAACGGCTGATCGCCGCGCTGATCTCCGCGCGGCTGACCAAGTATAATCTGGGCGGGACCGTTGACCTGCCCCCACGCGACGGGCGCCGCCGCATCTTGGTGCCCGGACAGGTCGAAGATGACGCCTCGATCCTGAAGGGCGCAGGCGCCGAACGGACCAACCTGACGCTGCTGGCGCGGGTGCGGGCGGACAATCCAGATGCCTGCCTGATCTACAAGCCGCATCCCGATGTCGAGGCAGGGTTACGCCCCGGCGCGATTGATGCCGCATCGCTGGCGGCCTTGGCTGATCATGTCGCCATCCACGCCGATCCCGTCACGATGGTCGACGCCGTGGACGAGGTTTGGACAATCACCTCGACCCTGGGGTTCGAGGCGCTGCTGCGCGGCAAGCCTGTGACGGTGCTGGGTGCGCCCTTCTATGCGGGCTGGGGGCTGACCCGCGATCTGGGCCCCCTGCCCGCCCGGCGTCAGGCGCGCCCTGATCTGGCGGCGCTGGTCCATGCCTGCCTGATCGCCTATCCCCGCTATCGCGATCCGGTGACGGGCCTGCCCTGCCCGGTCGAACTGGCGCTGGAACGGCTGGCGGAAGGACAGGCGCATCCGCCACCGGCCCTACGGCTGCTGGCCAAGGCGCAAGGGGCGCTGGCCGGACATGCCTGGATCTGGCGCCGCTAGTCAGGCGCGGGTCCAGCGATGGAACAGATCGCCGCCAATGGCGCGCGTCTCGGCCAGGCGAAACCGCGGTGCCTGGGCCAGATGCGTCCAGCCGGTCGGACCCAAGAACGGCCGCGCCTCTGCCCCAAGCGCCAGGCCGGCAGTATAGCCGACCAGTTGATCGACCAGCCCCGCGGCCAGCAGGCTGGCAGCCAGCCGCCCGCCCCCTTCGCAAAAGACCCGCGTGATGCCGCGCGCCCCCAGATCGGCCAGGATCTGTGCCGGGGGCCCGTCGACCCGCCACAGCGGCCCGTGATCGGCGTCCTGCGGCGGCAATGGCGGCAAGGCCTGTGCCGACACGACGATGCGGACCGGCTGCTGTGGCGTGCGGATGCCGCGGACGTTCAGATGCGGCAGGTCCGTGCGTGCCGTCGCTCCGCCGACCATGATCGCGTCATGCTGCGCGCGCAGGGCATGGACATGTGCGCGGGCGGCGGGCCCGGTGATCCATCGGCTTTCCCCGCTGGCCATGGCGATGCGCCCGTCCAGGCTGCTGGCCAGCTTCAGCGTCATGAAGGGGCGGCCGGCGGTGATGCGCAGCAGGAACCCCGCCTGTAGGTCCGCGGCCTGGTCCGCCAGCACGCCTTCGGTCGGCGGAATGCCAGCATCGCGCAGCATCTGGTGACCCCGCCCGGCCACGCGCGGGTCCGGGTCGGTCAGCGCCGTCACCACCCGCGCAACGCCCGCACCGACCAGCCCCGCCGCGCAAGGCGGCGTGCGGCCGTGATGGGCGCAGGGCTCCAGCGTGACATAGGCAGTGGCGCCCGCCGCCAGCGGACCCGCCTGGTCCAGCGCCATGCGTTCGGCATGCGGCCTGCCACCGGGCTGGGTCCAGCCGCGCCCAACCACACGCCCGTCGCGCAGCAGCACGCAGCCCACCGCGGGGTTCGGCCAGACATTGCCCAGACCGCGCCGCGCCAGGCGCAGGGCATGGGCCATGTGCCGGGCGTCGTCTGTCGGATCGGGGGTCAATCGTTGGCGGCGCCGGGGCGCAGCTCGGACACGAACTTGTCGAAATCGTCCGCGTCCTGAAAGTTCTTGTAGACGCTGGCAAAGCGGACATAGCCGACATTGTCGATGCGCGACAAAGCCTCCATCACGATCTCGCCGATGGTCTTGGACGGGATGTCGGTCTCTCCGGTGCTTTCAAGCCTGCGGACGATGCCGCTGATCATCTGTTCGATGCGTTCCGGCTCGACCGGGCGCTTCTGCATGGCGATGCGGATCGACCGGGCCATCTTGTCGCGGTCGAAATCCTCGCGGCGGCCATTCGTCTTGACCACGACAAGATCGCGCAGCTGGACGCGTTCATAGGTCGTGAAACGCCCGCTGCAGGACGGGCAGAAGCGACGGCGGCGGATCGCCACGTTATCCTCGGCCGGGCGCGAGTCCTTGACCTGGGTATCGACATTTCCGCAAAACGGGCAGCGCATTCCGTTGTCCCTGTGCCAAGGCGATCCACCGTCACTATAGGCACCTTGGCAGGGATTGGGTAGCTTTATCCACAGCCCACAAGATAGGCCCCCTGGAACCTGTGGCCCGAATGCCGCGTTGCCGCCCGTAATTTCCTGCGGGATTCAACCGATTGAGGCATCCATGACCCAGACCCTGTTCATCACCGGCGCCTCCTCGGGCATCGGTGCGGCGACCGCGCGCACCGCCGTCGCCGCCGGCTGGAACGTCGCGCTGTTCGCCCGGTCCGCGGACAAGCTGTCTGCCCTGGCGGAGGAACTGGGCGACCGGGCGATGGTCGTCAGCGGCGATGCCACCGACATCGACGCGCTGACAGCCGCCGCGGCCCAGGTCGCCGACCATTTCGGCGGCATCGACGCGGCCTATGCCAATGCGGGGCGCGGCCTTTCCAAGCCGGGGACCGAGGCGGGCGATCTGGACGACATTCGCGGGATGATCGACCTGAACGTCATGGGCGTTGTCCTGACGGCGCGCGCCCTGCTGCCGCATCTGCGCAAGACGCGGGGAACGCTGGTGCTGACCGGGTCCGCGGCGGGACGCCAGCACATCAAGGGATCGATCTATGGCGCGACCAAGTGGTTCGTGCACGGCTATGCTGGCAACTTGGCCGAAGAGATGCGCGAATGGGGTGGGCGCTGCTGCGTCGTGGCGCCGGGGATGGTCGACACCGCGTTCTTCGACGACGGCGCCCCGGACAAGCTGCAGCCGGACGATGTTGCCGCCGCCGTCATGCACATGATCACCGCCCCGGACCGCGCCGCGATCCGCGAAGTGTATCTGATGCCTCAGGCCTGAGGCGCGAACATCGCCACGACCTGACGCCGATGCGGGGCGCGGCGGTGTTCCACCAGATAGATGCCCTGCCAGCGGCCCAGCATCATCCGACCCCGATCGACCGGGATCTGCAGGGACGTTGGCAGAACGGCCGCCTTCAGATGCGCGGGCATGTCGTCAGGCCCCTCATAGCGGTGCGTGATCCAGCCCATCGACGGATCGTCGGCGGGCGGGGCCAGCCGGGCCAGCCATGCCAGCAGGTCAGCCTGCACCTCGGGGTCGGCATTCTCCTGGATCAACAGAGACGCGGACGTATGCTGCACGATCAGGGTCAGAACCCCCCGGACCGCGCCGCCGGAACGCAGCCAATCGGCTAGGTCCGCAGTGATGTCGTGACAGGCGGGCCCCTGCGTGGCGACGGTCAGGACATGCATCATTCGGCGGCCTCCGGGCCCAGCAGGGCATCGTCGCGGTCATGGTCAAGGTCGATCTGCTTGCTGGCACGTGCGCCCAAGGACCGCAGCATCTCGACCTGACGGATGACGTTGCCGGACCCGCGCGTCAGCCGGTCCATCGCCTGACCGTGGGCGCGGTTGGCCTGGTCCAGCGCGCGGCCGACGCCGTCCATCGCCTCGACAAAGCCCGCGACCTTGTCATACAGCTGCCCCGCCCGGCGCGCGATCTCCAGCGCGTTGCTTTCGCGCCGCTCGACCGCCCAGATGTGATCGACCGTGCGCAGCGTCAGCATCAGCGTCGTGGGCGTCGTCAGTCCCACGCGGCGTTCCATCGCGAATGCCGCCAATGCCGGATCGGCCCGCAGCGCGTCCGAGAACGCCCCCTCGATCGGGATGAACATCAGCACGTAATCGACGGAGTTGTCGTCCATCCGCTGATAGCCCTTGCCCGACAGCGTGGCGATGTGCGTGCGGATGGCGGCCACGTGACGGCGCAGCGCCGCGGCAGAGGCCGCCGGATCGTCAAGCGTCACCGAGGCCTCGTAATCGTTCAGCGACACCTTGCTGTCGATGACCATGACCTTGCCGCGCGGCATCTTGACCACCACGTCGGGACGCCACAGCTTGCCGTCGTCGTCGCGCCAGCTGGACTGCAGATCGTAATGCGTCCCGGCCATCAGCCCCGAATCCTCCAGGATGCGTTCCAGAACCATCTCGCCCCAGGCACCCTGCTGCTGCTTGTCGCCCTTCAGGGCACGGGTCAGGTTGACGGCCTCGCGGCTGATCTGTTCGCTGCGGTTGTGCAGGGACAGGATCTGTTCGCGCAGGCGGGCCGATTCCTCGTCCAGCACCTTGTTCCGGGCCTGCAGCTCTGTCTGAAACCGGCCGACCTGATCGCGGAACGGGGTCAGCAGGGCCGCCAGCTGGTCGTTCTGCAACCGCTGCAGGTCGTCCTGCTGCGTGCGCAGCGTCTCTGCCGACAGCAGCTTGAACTGTTGCGTCATCTCGGCGCGCAGTTCCCGAAGGGTGGCGACCTCGCGCGCGCTGGCCTCGGCGTCCTTCTCGGCGCGCAGGCGTGTTTCGGCCAGACTTGTCTCCAGCTGAGCCGCCTGCCGGCGGGCGTGATGCAGCGCGTCGGTCAGCCCGTCCCGCTCTTCGGTCAGATCGGCAAGGCGGGCATCCTGCGCCTCGGCCCGGGTCTGCGCGCGGGTGCGGTCCAGGTTCGCCTCGTGCAGTCGATCCTCGGCCAGTGTCGCGCGCACACGCATCCGCGACAGTGCCACCTGCCCGCGCCACCACAGCAGCAGCGCCAGCGCGACCGCCAAGGCCGGCCCGATCACCGTCATGTCGGAAAGCCACGCCCCGGCATCGTCGAACTGCATCCTGTCATCACCCCGTCGTTTCGGGGCAGTGTTCACAGTTTGTGCCGCAAGCGCAAGGCGCTGTCAGAGATCGAGGCCCATCATGAAGGCGACCACGCCGCCCGCATAATCCCCGCGATGCACGGTCGAACTGTCGGACCGTGCGAACCAGTCCATCAGCGATGCCCTGTCCCGGTCCGAGAAACGCATCCGCCAATCCTGAAAGCGCCGGTGATCCAAAGCGCCCTGGTCCAGAATCTCGAAATCGCGATGACGGTCGTCGTCCATCAGCGACGCCACCACCTTCCGCAGGCCGTCGGCCGGTCCCTCCAGCCACTGGAAGAACAGGCCGTCCTCGTGGTGCAGGCATCCGGTCAGGCCAAGCGACTGGTTGCGGTGGCGCGCGGTGCGCAGGATGTCCTGCATGGTCGAGCCGTCCAGACCGGCACGCGCGGTGCTGCGGTAGAGGACAAAGCCCAGGCCCTGCAGGTCGTCCAGATCACTGGTCAAGGAAGGACCGCAGCTTTCTGCTCCGCGACGGATGCTTCAGCTTGCGCAGCGCCTTGGCCTCGATCTGGCGGATGCGTTCGCGGGTCACGCTGAACTGCTGGCCGACCTCCTCCAGGGTGTGGTCGGTGTTCATGCCGATGCCGAAGCGCATGCGCAGCACCCGTTCCTCGCGGGGCGTCAGGCTTGCCAGGACGCGGGTCGTGGTCTCCTTGAGGTTCTCCTGGATGGCGCTGTCCAGCGGCAGGACGGCGTTCTTGTCCTCGATGAAATCGCCAAGCTGGCTGTCCTCCTCGTCCCCGATCGGGGTCTCGAGGCTGATCGGCTCCTTGGCGATCTTCATCACCTTGCGGACCTTCTCCAGCGGCATCTGCAGCTTCTCGGCCAGTTCCTCGGGGGTCGGTTCGCGACCGATCTCGTGCAGCATCTGGCGGCCGGTGCGGACCAGCTTGTTGATCGTCTCGATCATGTGGACCGGGATGCGGATCGTGCGCGCCTGATCCGCGATGGACCGGGTGATCGCCTGACGGATCCACCAGGTCGCATAGGTCGAGAACTTGTAGCCGCGGCGGTATTCGAACTTGTCCACGGCCTTCATCAGGCCGATGTTGCCCTCCTGGATCAGGTCCAGGAACTGCAGGCCGCGGTTCGTGTATTTCTTGGCGATCGAGATGACCAGGCGCAGGTTGGCCTCGACCATCTCCTTCTTGGCCTGACGGGCCTCCTTCTCGCCGCGCTGGACCTGGCTGACGATCCGGCGGAATTCCTCGATGTCGACACCGACATACTGGCCGACCTCGGCCATGTCGCCGCGCAGACGCTCGACCTGGTCGCGCGACCGGTCGAACAGCGCCTGCCAGCCGCGCCCGGCCTGCGCGGACATGCGGTCCACCCAGTTCGGGTCCAGCTCGCTGCCGCGATAGGCGTCGATGAATTCGCGGCGGTTGATGCGGGCCGCGTCGGCCAGCTTGACCATGCCGCTGTCGATGGTGACGATCCGGCGGTTGATGCCGTAAAGCTGATCGACAAGCGCCTCGATCCGGCCGCTGTTCAGGTGCAGCGAGTTCACCAGGACGACGATTTCCGACCGCAGGTTCTGATAGTCGCTCTCGGCACTGGCCGAGAAGCTGTTGTCCTCGTTCAGCGTCGCGGACATGCGCTGGTCCTGCATGTCGGCCAGCCCCTCGTAGTGATGGGCGATGGCTTCCAGCGTCTCCAGGACCTTGGGCTTGAGGCTTGCCTCCATTGCAGCCAGCGACAGGTTGGCGCCCTCGTCCTCGTCCTCGTCATCCTCGATGCGCAGCGGGTTGCCGTCGGCGTCGAACTCCTCGCGCTTGGTCGCGGCGGGGCTGGCCTCGCCCTCGACGGTCAATTCGACCTCCTCGGCCTCCTCGTCGTCCATGGACTGGCCGAAGGTGGTCTCGAGGTCGATGACGTCGCGCAGCAGGATCTCTTCGTCCAGAAGCTCCTCGCGCCACAGCGTGATGGCCTTGAACGTCAGCGGGCTCTCGCACAGGCCCGCGATCATGGTGTTGCGGCCCGCCTCGATCCGCTTGGCAATGGCGATCTCGCCCTCGCGGGAGAGAAGCTCGACCGATCCCATCTCGCGCAGGTACATGCGGACGGGGTCGTCGGTGCGGTCCAGCTTTTCGGTCTCGCTGGCCGACACGGCCAGTTCGCGCGAACCGGACCCGGTGGTGACGATGGCCCCGCCCTCCGACTCCTCGGCGGCGTCGTCGTCCTCGATGACGTTGATGCCCATTTCGGACAGCATCGACATGACGTCCTCGATCTGCTCGCTGCTGACCTGCTCGGGCGGCAGGACGGCGTTCAGCTGGTCGTAGGTGATGTAGCCACGCTCGCGTGCCTCGGCGATCATCTTCTTGACCGCTGCCTGGCTCATGTCCAGCGTATGGGCATTGTCGTCCTTGTCGGTCTTGTCGTGGTCATCGTCCTTGGCGGCCATCCAGGGCTCCTTCTCGGCGAGATCGTGGGCGGGTGATTCGCATGTGCGTGCGAATCGTCGCAAAGTTGCTTCGGTTCTAACGTGCTTCCCGGACGAATCAAAGGCCGGGCGCGCTGATGATTCGCAACCCCCGGGGGTTGCGAATCGCGGTTACCGCCGGGGCGGCTTGCGCCAGATCTGGCCCGACAGCCAATCCGACAATTGCGCCGACATGGCGTCGCGATCCTCGTTCATGTCGCCCGACGTCTCCATCTCGGGGTTCTCGGCCCGGTGGCGGGCGCGGGTGATCTGGCTGATGCGCCATGTCAGTCCCTCATCGGCCTCTCCCTGGATCTCGGATTCGGCGCGGGGCAGTTCGTGCGTCGTGGCGCGCGCGACCTCGATGCGGTCCAGAAGATCCAGCAGCATCGTCACGGCGCCGTCGTCGTCCTTCCGTTCGATGATTGCGGGCGTCAGGCCCAGATGGGCGTCGCGGCGCAGGGTTTCAAGGCCGCGCCGCCCGGCCGGGCTGTCGGTGTGGGTCAGCAGATCATGAAGCAGCGCCGCGCGGTCCGGGTCGCGCGGCAGCACGCGCTCAAGACGCGCCTCGACATGCGCCACGACCGAAGGGCGCAACGCACAGATCAGCAGGGCGGCGCCCTCCAGCGTCCCTTCTCCCTGCTCCGGGACGTTGATCCCCACCGGCAGGGACGGCGCCCGCGGGGCCATCGAGGCCCCTTGGCGCCGGGCCGGGCCACGCCCGGCCGCGCCCCCCCGCGGGGT
>NZ_VDDD01000075.1 GCF_006151785.1 Paracoccus marcusii | reverse complement strand
CGCAGGGGCCACCGGCGTCGGGGCAGCGGGGCTCGGGGCAGCGGCAGCCGGGGCCGTCGGGGTCGTCGGGGCGACGGTGGCAGGCGCCTGAGGATCGGGCAGCGACAGCGGCTGCGCGGGATCTGGCGTCGTGATCTGGTCGGTCGTGCCCTCGGGCAGCGCGATTTCGGCCACGGGCGGGCTGACCGCGGTGCCGCTGCCGGTCACGTCGGCGATGGTGACCCCGGCATCCAGAAACTGGACCTCGGTGCCGCCGATGGTGACCATGCCGGCCAGCTCCTCGGCATCCCAGTTGGTCAGGCGCACGCAGCCCATCGACTGGTTCGCGAACAGCTGCGACGGGGTGGGCGTGCCGTGGATGCCGTAGGTGGGCTTGGTCAGCCCGATCCAGACGGTGCCCACCGGCCCGTTCGGCCCCGGCGGGATGACCAGCGGACTGTCGTTGCCTTCCTGGCGGAAATTGACGTTGGGATTGTAGGTATAGTTCGGGTTGATCGCCACGGTCCGCACGTTGTGCGCCCCCTGCGGCGAGGGGGTGGCGCTGCTGCCGATGGTCGCTGGGTAATCCACGACCATCTGGCCGCGGGCGTTGTATCCGGCGACGCGGCGGTTGTCCTTGTCGATGATGATCCGCGTGACCTGGCCGCGCAGGCGGGGATTCGGCGCCATCACCTGGATGGTCGCGCCGGGTACCAGGGCCACGCCGGGGTTCAGGAACTCGATGAACTTCTCGTCCATGTGGAACCGCTCGCCCAGGCGCTCGGCGACGCTGGTATGGGCCATGGCGGGCATCAGCGCCTTTTCCGCGTAATCCGTGGGGATCGACGCGGCCAGCCCAGCGGCGTCCTCGGCGGTGACGACATAGGTCTGGGTGACGGGGCGCGTCGCGAAGGACTGCAGCAGATTCCAGACATGGGGGTCCATCACGCCGTCCTGGGGCAGGCCCGTGCGGCGTTCGAACGCCTTGATCGCGCTCTGGCTCATCCCGCCCTTGAACCCGTCGATGACGCCCGGAGAGGTCCCGGACCGGTCCAGCAGCAGCTGCACCTTGGCGGTCAGGGCCGACCGGCCCCGGGGCAGATCGCTGCCGTCATACTGCGCGGCCTCGATCTCGGTGGCGGTGAAGGGCAGGTCCGGGGTCTGGGCCGCGGCGGGCCAGGCCCAGCCCAGGGACAGGCCAAGGGCCAGCAGCAGCGGTCGGACGGGGTGGGGCGTCATGGGAAGCTCCGATGGTGAAGGCGCAACATCCGGCATCAGGCGGAAAACCGCCAGATAGCGCAGTGGTCACAATCAGGTCAATTCAAGGTTGCGTTCCGCAGTGCGGAATGGCAGCCTGCTAAGTGGAACTGGGAGGAGTTTTATCATGACCACACCGTCGTATCGCACGGCGCTAATGGCTGTCGGCCTGACCGCAGCCCTTGCCGCCCCCGCCATGTCGCAGACCACGCTGATCTATGGCGAGCCCGGTCCCAACCGCGGCGCGCGCGCCGAGGCGACGCAGTGGTTCGCCGATCAGGTGGCCGAACAATCGGGCGGCGACCTGATGCTGGACATCACCTGGGGCGGGGCGCTCTTTTCGGAAAAGGCCGCCGTCCAGTCCCTGCGCGACGGCGTGGCCGACCTGGGCAGCGTCATCGGCGTCTACTTCCCCCAGGACATGGTGGCCTACGGCATCGCCGACCTGCCGCTGGACAACCCCGATCCGTGGGTGGGCATGAAGGCCACCGACGCGCTGATGCGCAACAACGAGCAGATTAAGGCCAACCTGGCCGCGCAGAACCTGGTCTATGTGGGCACCTACACGACCTCTGCGGTGCAGATGGGCTGCAAGGGGCCGGCGGTGACCTCGGTCGACCAGCTGGCGGGCAAGAAGGTGCGTGGCGTCGGCGCCTATGGCCAGACCTTCCGCGACCTGGGCGCGACCCTGGTCGACATGAGCGTCTACGAGGCCTATCAGGGCATGGAGAACGGCCTGCTGGACTGCACCCAGACCTATTCCTACCTGGTCGCGGCGCTGAAGTTCGACGAGGTCTTCGACAGCTACACCTTCATCGACTGGGGCCAGGTCGGCGCGCTTGGCATCGTCATGAACAAGTCGATGTTCGATTCGCTGTCCCCCGAGCAGCAGCAGGTCATCATGACCGCAGGCGAGGGGCTGGCCGACGAATTCGGCCGCATCATCGAACAGGCGAACGCCGAATCGATCAAGATCCTGGAGGATGCCGGCAAGGAGATCGTCAGCTTCTCGGACGAGGATCGCGCGCGGCTGACCGAGGCGGGCCAGCCCTACCTGGACGAATGGGTCGCACGGGCGGATGCCGCGGGCCTGGACGGACAGGCGCTGCTGGACGAATACCGCGGCCTGATCGCGCAATACACGCAGGAGCTGGAAACGCAGGGTTATCCCTGGGAGCGCGGCTGATCCCATGCGCGTGATCGAACGGACACTTCTGGACCTGGCCGTCTTGGCGCTGATCGCGCTGGGGCTGGTGATCTTTGCTAACGTGGCGATGCGCGCGTTCTGGGGAACCAGCGTGCCCGATGCGATCATCCTGGTCCGCGAACTGATGGTCGCGGCCATCCTGCTGCCCATGGCGGCGGCGACGGCGGCGCGCAGCCACGTCGCCGTCACCTTCCTGTCGGACCGCATGCCGCCCCGCCTGCGCGCGACCCTCATCGTGCTGGGCCATGTCGTGGGCCTTCTGGCGCTGATGCCGCTGATCTATGCGTCCTGGCGGGTGGCCGGTCAGGCCTTCGCCTCGGGCGAGTTCTACTATGGCGACCTGAACCTGCCGCGTTGGCCGGGCGTGGCGCTGTTCATGGCCGGGCTGCTGCTAATGTGGGTGCGTCTGGCGATGCTGTTGGTGGGGGACCTGCGGCAGCTGCGCCACGGCGACGTGATCCTGGATGCCGACGGAAACGAGGTGAACTGATGGACCCGATGACGATCGGCCTTGTCGCGATGGCGGCGGTTCTGGTGCTGCTGGCGATGCGCGTGCCCATCGCGTTCGCCCTGGCGGGCGTGGCCAGCGTCGGCACGTTCCTGGTCTATGCCACGCGCACCGGCGCGTGGATGCCGGAACGGGCGCTGAACCCCACCAGCTCGGTGGTCTTCTCGAATTTCTTCGACCTGGTCCATTCCTATGATCTGTCGATGGTGCCGCTGTTCGTGGCCCTGGGCAACATCGCGTTCTATGCCGGCATCACCACGCGCATCTATGACGCGGCGGCGGTCTGGCTGCGGCCGGTGCGAGGCGGCGTGGCGATGGCATCGGTGCTGGGATGCGGCGGGTTCTCGGCCATCTCGGGGTCGTCGATCGCCTGCGCCTCGACGATGGGACGCATCTGCGTCCCCGAGATGCTGCGCATGGGCTATGACCCCAAGCTGGCCACCGCATCGGTGGCGGTGGGCGGCACCCTGGGATCGCTGATCCCGCCATCCGTGCTGTTCATCCTGTATGGCATCTTCACCGAGACATCGATCGCGCAACTGTTTCTGGCGGGCATCCTGCCGGGCATCCTGTCGCTGGCGGGCATGCTGCTGGTCATCGCCTGGTGGGTGAACCGTGACCCGGACGCGGCCCCCCGCGGCGAACGCGGCGATGCCAGCCGGACCGATGCGGCCATCGCGGCCTGGCCCGCGCTGCTGCTGTTCGTGGTCATCGTCGGCGGCATCTATGGCGGCATGTTCACCGCGACCGAGGCCGCGGCCGTCAGCGTCGTGCTGACCACGATCATCGGCTTTGCCCAACGCCGCCTGACGATGGGCGTCATGTGGCGCGCCGTCCGCGAAAGCCTGGTGCAGACCGCGGCGATCTTCCTGATCGCGGGCGCCGCCAAGATCTTCGTCAGCTTCGTCGCGCTGACGGGCATGGCGGGGGCGGTCGTGGGCATGGTGTCGGACGCCGAACTGTCGCTGGCCATGCTGATGCTGGTCGTCGTGGTGATCTATCTGGTGCTGGGCATGTTCCTGGACCCGATCGGGATCATGGTCCTGACGCTGCCCTTCATGGTGCCGCTGATCGAGGGTTACGGCCTGAACCTGATCTGGTTCGGCGTCATCGTCGTCAAGCTGCTGGAGATCGGGCTGATCACGCCGCCCGTGGGCCTGAACGTCTTCGTCGTCAGCAACGTCACCAAGTCGGTGGGGATCGACAAGATCTTTGCCGGCGTCACGCGGTTCCTGGCCGTGGACATGCTGGTCCTGCTGCTGCTGATCCTGTTCCCCATCCTGTCGCTGCTGATTCCGGGGTCCATGTGATGACCCCGGCCCCGGACACGCGCCCCGATTATGAGGACGACCGCAACTTTGCCACCGCGCTGGCGCGCGGGCTGTCGGTGCTGCGGGCGTTCCGGACCGATGACGACGGGCTGAGCAACGCGCAGATCGCGGAACGCACCGGCCTGCCGAAATCTACCGTGTCGCGGCTGACCTACACGCTTGGCTGCCTGGGCTACCTGACGCAGCCGCAGCGCAACGACCGCTATCGTCCCGGCCCGACGCTGCTGGCGATGGGGCATGTGGCGGCGGCATCGCTGGCCTTCCTGGATTCGGCGCAGGGCATGATGCAGGCCCTGGCCGACCAGACCGGCACGCTGGTCCTGTTCGCGGTGCGCGACCGCGACAAGGTCGCCCTGATGCGCACCTGGCGGCCGCAGCGCGCGGCGTCGATCTGGCTGGAGGTGGGCCACCGCCTGCCCATCGCCGGATCGTCGTCGGGCCTGGCCCTACTGGGCGCCACCACGCGCGAGGAATTCGCGGGCCTGCTGGCCGATCATCCCGAACCGCCGCTGGACGGCGGCACGCTGGAGGATCTGCGGCTGGAGGCACGCGGCCAACTGATCGCCAAGGGCTATACCGTGGTGCGCCAGGGGCTGCGCTATTCGTCCAACATCTCGGCGGTGTCGGTGCCGTTCCGGTCGGCGCGGCTGGCCGGCCCGGTGATGTTCTCCTGCGGGGCGCTGGACGACGTGCTGCCCGATGACCGCATCCATGCCCATGTCGGCCCCGTGCTGCGCGAAACGGTCGCCCGCCTGCAACGGCTGGTCGGTGCCGACGGCGTGCCCGCCTGGCCCGGCAGCCCGAATGACTGAGAGGTTTTCCCAGATGTCCGTATCCTATGCCCGCCAAGGCCGCATCGGCCTGATTACCATCGACAATCCGCCGGTCAACGCCACGGGCCATGCCGTGCGGCAGGGCCTGATGGACGCGGCGCGCGACTTTGCCGCGGACACAGGCGCAGACGCTGCCGTGATCCTGTGCGCCGGCCGCACCTGGGTCGCAGGTGCCGACATCTCGGAATTCGGCAAGCCTTCGCAGGCCCCGATCCTGCCCGACGTGATCGCCGCCATCGAGTCCCAGGACAAGCCCGTCGTCGCGGCGCTGCATGGCACCGCCCTGGGCGGCGGGCTGGAACTGGCCCTTGGGTGCCATGCGCGGATCGCGGCCCCCGGCACCCGCATGGGCCTGCCCGAGGTGACCTTGGGGCTGCTGCCCGGTGCGGGCGGCACGCAACGCCTGCCGCGCCTGATCGGCACCGCCGCCGCCCTGGACATCATCACCAGCGCCCGCCAGGTTCCCGCCGCGCAGGCGCTGGACCTGGGACTGATCGACGCGCTGTCGCAGGGCGATCTGACCGCGGATGCGATCGCGCTGGCCGAAACGCTGGCGGGCCAGCCGCCGCGCCGGACGCGCGATCTGCCCGCCCCCGCCCCGGACCCGGATGCCGCGCAGGCGCTGAAGGCCACCCTGGCGCGCAAGCTGCCCGGCCAGATCGCGCAGGCGACGGCGGTGGACGTGGTGACCGACGGCCTGGCGCAGCCCTTTGACCAGGGCATGGCGATTGAGCGCGCGGGCTTTATGGCGCTGATGGACAGCCCGCAGCGCGCCGCACTGATCCATGCCTTCTTTTCCGAACGCGCCGTGGCCCATCTGCCGCAGATCAAGGGCGTGGCACCGCGCCCCCTGGACCGGATCGGCGTGATCGGCGGCGGCACGATGGGCGCGGGCATCGCGGTGTCCTGCCTGCTGGCCGGGCTGGACGTGACCCTGATCGAACGCGACGACCAGGCGACCGCCCGCGCGCAGGCGACGGTCGGCGACCTGCTGGCGGGGGCCGTCAGCCGCGGCAAGCTGGCCGCCGCGCGCCGGGATGCGATCCTGTCCGGGGCATTCCGCACCGACACGGATTACGCGGCCCTGGGTCAGGCCGACCTGATCGTCGAGGCGGTGTTCGAATCGATGGAGGTCAAGGAACAGGTCTTTGCCGCCATCGACCGCGTGGCAAAGCCCGATGCTGTGCTGGCGACCAACACCTCCTATCTGGACGTGGACCGCATCGCCGACGCGACGCGCCGCCCGCGCGACGTGATCGGCCTGCATTTCTTCTCTCCGGCCCATGTCATGCGCCTGCTGGAGGTCGTGGTCGCGGACCGCACTGCCCCCGAGGTCGTGGCCACGGGCTTTGCCCTGGCCAAGCGCCTTGGCAAGATCGCGGTGCGCGCGGGCGTCTGCGACGGTTTCATCGGCAACCGCATCCTGTCGCATTACCGCGCGGCGGTCGATGCGATGGTGCTGGACGGTGCGTCGCCCCAGCAGGTCGACCGCGCGCTGACCGATTTCGGGTTCGCCATGGGCCCCTATGCGGTCAGCGATCTGGCGGGCCTGGACATCGGCGCGATGACCCGCCAGCGCAAGGCGGCCGACCGCCATCCGCGCGACCGTGTTCCGGTCTTTGCCGACCGCCTGTACGAACAGGGCGATCTGGGCCGCAAGACGGGGCGCGGCTATTACGTCTATGCCGACGGCAAGCCGCAGCCGAACCCGGACCTGCCCGCGATCCTGGACGCGGTGCGGTCCGATCTGGGCATCACGCCCCGCGATTTCGACGACGCCGAAATCGTCGCCCGCACCATGGCCGCGATGGTGAACGAGGCTGCCCGCACGGTCGCCGACGGCACCGCGCTGCAGCCGCTGGACGTCGATGTGGTCATGCTGAACGGATACGGCTTTCCGCGCTGGCGGGGCGGTCCGATGCACTGGGCCGACGCCCACGGTCTGGACCGCATCTTGTCCGACATCCGCCGCTTTGCCGAAGATGACGACCATTTCTGGCAGCCCGCGCCGCTTCTGGCCGAACTGGTGGCCGACGGCCGCGGCTTTGCCGACCTGAACCAAGGAATCTCCGCATGAAACAGCCCGTGATCGTCTCGACCGCCCGCACCGCCATCGGGCGCGCGAAACGCGGCGCCTTCAATCAGACCCACGGGGCCGTGCTGGCCGGCGCCACCGCCCGCGCCGTGGTCGAGCGTGCGGGCATCGACCCCGCGCTGATCGAAGACAGCATCTGGGGTTGCGGCTATCCCGAGGCCGCGACGGGCGGCAACATCGCCCGTCAGGCGGTGATCCGCGCGGGCCTGCCAGACAGCATCGCGGGCGCCACGGTCAACCGCTTCTGCGCCTCGGGCCTGCAGGCGCTGGCGCAGGGCGCGCAGATGGTCGCCCATGAGGGCGCGCGCGCCGTGCTGGTCGGCGGGGTCGAGAGCATCTCGATGGTCCAGCCGCCCGTGCGCCATTCGCGGGAAGGATGGATCGAGGCGAACCGCCCCGACCTCTACATGACCATGATCGAGACCGCCGACATCGTGGCGGCCCGCTATGGCGTCAGCCGCGAGGCGCAGGATGCCTATGCCGTCGAATCTCAGGCCCGCACCGCCGCGGCTCAGGCCGCCGGGATTTTCGACGACGAGATCATCCCGATGACGGTCACCATGTCCGTCACCGACAAGGCCACCGGCGAGACCGCCGACCGCGAGGTCACCATCGCCGCCGATGAAGGCAACCGTCCCGGCACCACGCTGGAGGCGCTGGCCAAGCTGGAGCCGGTGCGCGGCGCGGGTCAGTTCGTGACCGCAGGCAACGCGTCCCAGCTGTCCGACGGGGCCGCGGCGTTGCTGGTGATGGAGGCCGACCTGGCCGCATCGCTGAACCTGGAACCGCTTGGCGCCTTCCGCGGCTTTGCCGTCGCGGGCTGCGCGCCCGACGAGATGGGCATCGGCCCGGTCTTTGCCGTGCCGCGCCTGCTGGAGCGCCACGGGCTGACGGTGAACGACATCGACCTGTGGGAGCTGAACGAGGCCTTCGCCAGCCAGTGCCTGTACAGCCGCGACACGCTCGGCATCGACCCGGCGAAATACAACGTGAACGGCGGGGCCATTTCCATCGGCCATCCCTTCGGCATGACCGGCGCGCGCACCGCGGGCCATCTGCTGCGCGAAGGCCGCCGTCGGGGCGCCAAATGGGGCGTCGTGACCATGTGCGTGGGCGGTGGCCAGGGCGCCGCCGGACTTCTGGAGATCTTTTGATGGACATGAGCTTTACCCCCGAGGAAACCGCCTTCCGCGACGACATCCGCGCCTTTCTGAAGGCCGAGCTGGACCCCGCGCTGGCCCGCAAGGTGCGGCTCCATCACGACCTGACCAAGGCCGAGATGGAGGGCTGGCATGCCAAGCTGCAATCACGCGGCTGGCTGGCCGGGAACTGGCCCAAGGAGTTCGGCGGCGCGGGCTGGACCGCGATCCAGCGCCACATCTTCGAGGAGGAATCGGCCCGCGCGCATGCGCCGCGCATCGTGCCCTTCGGCATCGCCATGCTGGGGCCGGTACTGCAGAAATTCGGGTCCAAGGAACAGCAGGACTATTGGCTGCCCCGCATCCTGAACGGCGACGACTGGTGGTGCCAAGGCTATTCCGAGCCCGGCGCCGGATCGGACTTGGCCAGCCTGCGCTGCGAGGCCGTGCGCGACGGCGACTATTATGTCGTCAACGGGCAGAAGACCTGGACCACGCTTGGCCAGCACGCCAACATGATCTTCTGCTTGGTGCGCACCAATGCGACGGGCAAGAAGCAGGAGGGCATCAGCTTCCTGCTCATTGACATGGAGACGCCGGGCGTCACCGTGCGCCCCATCGTCCTGCTGGACGGCACGGCCGAGGTGAACGAGGTCTGGTTCGACAATGTCCGCGTCCCCGCCGCCAATCTGGTCGGCGAGGAGAACCAGGGCTGGACCTATGCCAAGTACCTGCTGACGCATGAACGCACGAACATCGCGGGCGTGGGATTCGCCACCGCCGCGCTGGACAACCTGAAACGCGTCGCCAAGGCGCAGCGCCATCGCGGCCAGCCCCTGTCCGACGATCCGCTGTTCGCCGCCGAGATGGCGGGGGTCGAGATCGAGTTGATGGCCATGTCCACCACCAACCTGCGCATGCTGTCGGCGGCGGCCCAGGGCCAGGCGCCCGGCATCGAGAGCAGCATGCTCAAGATCAAGGGCACCCAGATCCGCCAGCGGCTGGATGCGCTGACTCGGCGCGCCTATGGCGGGCAGGCGATGGCCCTGACGCTGGAGGGCAACGAAGGCCCCGAGGGTGCCGACGAGGCCCTGGCCGCCAGCGCCACCTGGCTGAACAACCGCAAGCTGTCGATCTATGGCGGCTCGAACGAGGTCCAGCGCAGCATCATCTCCGGCGCGCTGGCGAAAGGATAAGCCCATGGACTTTCAGCTTTCCGACGACCACCGCATGCTGCAGGACAGCCTGCGCGGCATCCTGGCCCGCCATTCCGGCGAGGCGCTGATGCCCGCCCTGCAGGAGGCCGGCGTCCCCCAGGCCCTGCTGACCGAGGCCGAGGGCGGTTTCGACGGATCGGGCGCCGCCGTGGCGCTGATCTTCGAGGCCCTGGGCCGGGCGGGCGCGTCCCTGCCGCTGATCGGCACGATGATCGGGGCGGCGGCCCTGGCGCAGGCGGGCCAGCCTGCTGACGATGATGCGACCATCGCCTTCGCCGATGCCGAACCCGGCACGCGTTACGACCGGGGCGTGGCGATCAGCGTCGATGGCGACCGCCTGACCGGGCGCAAGACCATGGTGGCGGGGGCCGAAGGGGCCGCCGCGATCATCGTCACCACCGCCGATGCGCTGTGGCTGGTCGCGCCCGACGCGACGGGTCTGACCGTCCGCCCCTATCCGCTGATGGACGATCAGCGCGGCGCCGACCTGATCTTTGACGCCACCCCCGCCACGCGGCTTGGGGCCTTGGCCGATTTCGACGTGGTGCTGGCGCGCGGCGTCCTGGCCCATGCGGCCTATGCCTTGGGCACGCTGAGCGCGGCGGTCGATCTGACGCTGGACTATCTGCGCACCCGCAAGCAGTTCGGCCAGCCGCTGATCGCGTTCCAGGCCTTAGCGCATCGCGCCGCCGACCTGTCCGTCGAGGTCGAACAGGCGCGGTCCGCCGTCACCAATTTCGCGGGCCATCTGGATGCCGAGGCGCCGCTGCGCGCCCGGCACCTGCAGGCCTGCAAGGTCACCCTGGGCCGGGTCGCGCGGCTGGTGGCCGAAGAATCGGTGCAGCTGCATGGCGGCATTGGCATGACCGAGGAATACGCGCTTGGCGGCATGATCCGCCGCCTGCTGGCCGCCGACACAGCCATGGGCGACGCGGATTTCCACCTGGAGCGCTTCGCGCGCGGCGAGCCCGCCTTCGCATGACCCTGATCCACGGCGAAACCGGCACCCAGTCCCTGATCGGCTATGTCCTGGACGTGGGCTGCCGGGCGGGGGCGGTCTGCTGGCTGGATCTGGACGACCGCCATCTGAACCGTCAGGGCATCCTGCATGGCGGGCTGGCCGCGACCCTTCTGGACAGCGCGATGGGGGCCACGGGCAGCCTGACGGTCGATGCCACGGGCCGCCATCCCTTCACCACGCTGTCGCTGACGGTGAATTATCTGGCCCCGGGCCATCCGGGGCGCGTGACCGCCACGGGCCGCGTGACGGGCGGCGGGCGCGCCACCCTGTTCATCGAGGGCGCCTTGCGGCATGAGGACGGCACGCTGATCGCCACCGCGACCGGCGTCTTCCGCAGGACAAGGGCCGCCCCATGACCGACCTCACCAATCCGCATTGCGAAATCAGCGACCTGGGCGACCGCCTGGTGGTCGAGAACCGCAACGCCGCCCGCCGCAACGCACTGACGCGCGATTTCTACAAGGGCCTGCACCGCGCGCTGGAGCTGGCGACCGACAACCCCCGCATCGGCGCCGTGCTGATCATGGGCGAAGGCGATTTCTTCTGCGCGGGCGGCGATCTGACCATGCTGATCAAGGCGCAGGAGATGTCCGAGGATCAGCGCCGCGCCCGCATCGACGCGCTGAATGACCTGATGCGCGCGGTCGTGGCCTGCCCCCGCCCGGTCATCGCCGTGGTCGAGGGGGGCGCCGCCGGCGCGGGCCTGTCACTGGCTTTGGCCTGCGACATGATCGTGTCAGCCCGCGATGCGCGCTATACGGCGGCCTATGTGAATGCCGGGCTGGTGCCCGATGGCGGGCTGACCGCGGCGCTGACCGCCTGCCTGCCGCCGCAGATGGCCGCGGCCATGGCTCTGACCGGTCAGCCCGTGGGCGCCGAACGCCTGCACGCCCTGGGCGTCATCCAGGAACTGACCGAGCCCGGAGAGGCCATCATGGCCGCCATGGCCCTGGCCGACCGCCTGGCCGCAGGGCCCGCCGAGGCGCAGGCCGCGATCAAGCATCTGCTGACCGGCGCCCGCGCCACCCTGCTGGAGGCGCAGCTGACCGCCGAACGCGATGCGATGGCCACGGCCTTGGCCTCGCGCGAGGCGGCCGAGGGCATCACCGCCTTCCTGGCCAAGCGCCCCCCCGATTTCCGCCGCCTTCGCGAGGATTCATGACCCGTATCCACCAGCTGTTCGACGCCGCCCGCGCGGCCCATCCCGACCGTCCGGCCCTGACCGACGGGACAGGACGCACCCTGACCTATGCCGCGCTGGACGATCTGGTCCGGCGGACGCAGGCGGATCTGGCGGCGATGGGCCTGCGCCCCGGCGACCGGCTGCTGGTGGTGGCCGAGAATGCGGCCCCGGTGCCGGTCCTGCTGCTGGCCGCCAGCCGCATGGACGCGGTGCTGGTGCCCGTGAACGCGCGCATGACCGAGCCGGAGCTGGCCAAGATCGCGGCCCATACCGAACCGCGCCTGACCCTGTTCCTGTCCGATGTCAGCGAACCCGCGCGTGTCCATGCTGGCGATGCACGCGCCGTCACGCTGGCCGGGGCGGCACTGCATGTCGCGGGGCCGTTCGACGCCGTGCCGGAGCAGGTCGAGCCGCAAAACGCGATGACGGCGGTGATCCTCTACACCACCGGCACGACGGGCACGCCCAAGGGGGTGATGCTGACCCACGGGAACCTGATCTTTGGCGGGGAAAGCTCGGCCCGGTTGCGGGGGATGCAGGCGGATGACGTCATCTGGGGCGTTCTGCCGCTGACGCATGTCTTCGGGCTGACCTCGATGCTGGCCGCGGGGCTGGCCACGGGCGCGCATATCCGGCTGGAGCCGCGCTTTTCCGCCGCGCAGACGCTGGCCGCGCTGCAATCGGACGTGACCGTCCTGCCCGCCGTTCCGCAGATGCACGCGGCCATCATGGCCGAGGCGCGCGCCCAGGGGCTGGAGCGTCTGGCCCGCCCGCTGCGCTATGTCAGCAGCGGCGCGGCGCCCCTGGACCCCGACTGGAAGCGGCGGGCCGAGGCGTTCTATGGCATCGCGCTGCAGAACGGTTACGGCATGACCGAGACCACGGCGGGGGTGACCGTCACGAACAGCGCCATCGGCGACCCGGACCCGTCGGCGGGCCACCCGCTGCCGGGGGTCCAGATCGCGCTGGACGAGACGATCGGCCGCGAACCCGGCACGGGAGAGGTGCTGACGCGCGGTCCGCACATCATGCGCGGCTATTTTCGCAATGCGGAGGGGACGGCGCAGGTATTGCGGGACGGCTGGATGCGCACCGGCGATCTGGGCCGGATCGACGCGCAGGGGCGGCTGCACATCGTGGGCCGTTGCAAGGAGCTGATCATCCGCGGCGGCTTCAACGTCTATCCCCCCGAGGTCGAGGCCGCGCTGAACGATCATCCGGCCGTCCTGCAGACCGCCGTGATCGGCCGCGCGCGCGAGGGGGGCGACGAGGATATCCTGGCCTTCTGTCAGCTGATTTCGCCGGATGCGGTGACGGCCGATGCGCTGGCGGCCCATGCGGCGGCGCGGCTGTCGGCCTACAAGCGGCCCACGCGGATCATCGTGACGGGCGCGCTGCCCGCGGCGGCGACGGGCAAGGTGCTCAAGCACCGCCTTGTCGCGCATTTCGCGGACCTGTTGGGTCTTTAGTCGTCCAGCACCAGGCGGTGCATCGGCGGATAGAACTGGCGGGCAAACGACACAGGCAGCGAATCCAGCGTGTTGACCCGCTCGATCGTCATCACCGGCGTGCCCGGATCGATGGTCAGGTTCACCGCACAGGATCCGCTGGCCCCTTCGGCCAGGATCGAAAAGCGACTTTGCGTGACGGGCAGGCTGCGGGCCAGCCATTCCTGCGGCGGCTCATGCGCGAACAGATGGAAATCAGGCAGGGCCAGCGCGCGGGGGTTCAGCCAGATCGCCTCGCAGCAATGCGGGCGGTCGTCGGCCAGATAGCGCGACTTGACCAGCAGCATCATGTCGTCGGCATCGACCTGCAGCGCCTGCATCGCAGCGGGGCTGGGATTGCAGGGCAGGCATTCGGTCATCTGATAGGCATAGCGCGCGCCAAGCGATTCGATCTCGTCGCGCAGGACCGGCAGCGACAGGGTCGTGCGGCGGGACGTGGTGGCGGTCACGCGGGTACCCACCTTGCGGCGGCGCTGGATGATGCCGCTGGCGGCCAGCTCACGCAGGGCACGGTTCACCGTGGCGCGCGCGCAGCCCATCTCGATCGACAGCATCTGTTCGGTGGGGATCAGGCTGCCCGGCGGCCATTCGCCTGATCTGATCCGGCCCAGCACATCCGCGCGGATCGCCTGCCATGTGTTGAGTCGCCGCCGTTCGGCGTCGACGCCGGAAGAGCGGATCGTAACGGACGAACCTTGGGACAACTTGGCCATTTTGAAGAACTCGTGACATATACCTGTCCCGATTTGATAAATGATACGCACAAGAATGGAAGCTGTCCAATTCGCCATGCGACATCCCGGCTGGCCGCGGGCCGGGGAAAAACCCCGGGCGGACGGGCGCGCGACGCTTTCATTTCGCAGGATGTCTGATAAATGCAGATCGTGCAAGCATGATGGCGGATTTTCGATGCGCTCGACCACCCATCCCTCGGTGACACCCGGACCCGCGACGCTGACATCCTGGGGCGTGCTGATGGCGATCAGCCTTTGCCACATGATCAACGACGTGATGCAGTCGATGCTGGCGGCCATCTATCCGCTGCTGCAGGTCGAATTCGACCTGTCCTATGCCCAGATCGGCGTGATGACTTTGGCCTTCCAGGTCACCGCGTCGCTGCTGCAGCCGCTGATCGGGATGGCCACCGACCGCCACCCGCAGCCGCGGTCGCTGCCCTTCGGCATGGCCTCGACGCTGTGCGGCGTGCTGATGCTGGGCATGGCCGAGGGTTATGCCTGGCTTTTGTCGGGGGCGATGCTGATCGGCATCGGATCGGCCGTGTTCCATCCCGAAAGCTCGCGCGTGGCGCGGATCGCGTCGGGGGGGCGGTTCGGCACCGCGCAGTCGCTGTTCCAGCTGGGCGGCAATGGCGGGCAGGCGCTGGGGCCGCTGCTGGCCGCGTTCATCGTGGTGCCGCTGGGCCGTCCGGCCGTGGCCTGGTTCGCGGTCGCGGCCGCCCTGGGTGCCGCGATCCTGTGGCAGGTCGGCAGCTGGGCCGAGGATCGGCGCCGCGCCAGCACCGCCACCCCCGACCGTACCCTGCGCCTGCCGCGCGCGACGGTGATCCGCGCCATCGCGGTGCTGGCGGTGCTGGTCTTCACCAAGAACATCTACAGCGCCTCGATGAGCAGCTATTTCACCTTCTTCACGATCGACAAGTTCGGCCTGTCGACCCAGGGCGCGCAGATCATGCTGTTCCTGTTCCTGGCCGGCATGGCGGCGGGCGTCATGCTGGGCGGGGTGATCGGCGACAGGGTCGGGCCGCTGACGGTCATCTGGGTGTCGATCCTGGGCGCGCTGCCGCTGACGCTGGCGCTGCCACATGTGGGGCTGGTGCCGACGGGCGTGCTGGCGGTGCTGATCGGGCTGGTGCTGGCATCGGCCTTTCCGGCCATCGTGGTCTTTGCGCAAGAGCTGGTGCCGGGCCGCACCGGCATGATCGCGGGGCTGTTCTTCGGCTTCTCGTTCGGGATGGGCGGGATCTCGGCCGCGGCGCTTGGGGTGTTGGCGGATGCGCAGGGGATCCGGTCGGTCTTCCTGCTGTGTTCGGTCCTGCCGGTGCTGGGGCTGCTGACGATCCTGCTGCCGCGCCGCAGCCTGGGCTGAGATGGGCCACCCGGTCGTCATCCATGTCGGCCCCGACGGCCCCATCGATGCGGCGCTGGCGCGGATGTTTCAGGCCAACGGCCATCGCGCGGTCTGCCATGACGGCGGGCGCCTGGCTGCGGACATCGTCTATGCGATGGGGCAGGGGACGCAGCCCCTGCGCGGCTGGCCCAACGCGCGGCTGATCGCCGGGCTGTACCGCGAAAGGCCCCATTGGCGCCCGACATTGCAGGCCTGGCGCTGCATCGCCTTTCTGCGCGACCGTCTGCCCGACGCGCTGTTCCTGCTGACCATCCCGCCCCGCCATCGCTGGCCCGAAGGGATGCAGGCGCATCTGGACGCGACGCGCGCCCTGTTCGCGGACGACACGCGGCTGATCACGATGGACCTGACCGACAGCACCCCCGCGGACCTGGCTGCACGGCTGCGGCCGATGCTGGTGCTGGACCGGGGGCTGCCCGACCACTGGCCCGACCGCTGGCCCGTCCCGGACCCCGTCGTGGACCCGCCGCCGACGCCCAAGGCACCGCCGGGCTGGGCGCAGGATGTCGCGCGCTTCTGTCTTGCGGGCCTGAACCCCGATGGGGCAGGCGGCGCGCAGGGGCTGTCGGGATTCGCCTGCCGTTGGGACGGCACCCTGTCGGGCAGCGGCGCGGTGACCGACGCGGCGGGTGCGCCGCGGCAGTTCACCCTTCTGACGCCCCCCGGCCACCGCCCCCCGGCCACCGCCCCCTGGCCCTGGTGCGCGAGGGGCGTCCCTTCAAGCTGATCCGGGCCGAGGGGGTGATCAACGACATCCTGGCGCTGGACCGCCGCGATCCGGTCTGGATCGACATGGAGGACAGTCGCTGGTTCGGCAGCCCCCAGGGCGCGCCCCTGGATCGTCCGGTCCTGTGCCACAACCGCCGGGCGGGGGCGGTGAACGCGGTCCTGTGGCCCCTGCCGGACCAGCACGCGATCGGCCTGCCGGGGTTCGATCCCGCCGCGCCCGACGACGACATCCCCTGGGAGGACAAGCAGGACCGGCTGGTGTGGCGCGGCATGATCTCGGGGTCGGAAATGCGCGATGGGGTCAAGCCCGGTCCCGCCAGCCATGTCTGGCTGCAGCGTCTGGCCCAGGCCGCCACCCCCGCGGATCGCGAGGCCGCGTGGCAGGGCCTGTGCCGCACGAACCGAATGGCCTTTGTCCGCCGGTTCCACGATCATCCCGATTTCGATGTGGGCATCGTCATGGCGCACGGTTTCCGCCAGCACGCCGACGACCCGCTGATCGCGCCCTATTGCCGCCCGCGCATGGGGCGCCGCGACTTTCGGGCCTATCGCTATCAGCTGTGCCTGTCGGGGTATGACCACGGGTCGAACTTCATCTCGGGGCTGGACCAGAACGGCGTGCTGCTGGCCGAGGATGACGGCTGGCAGGTGTTCTATTCGGGGCGCTTCCGGCCTTGGGAGCATTTCATCCCCGTCGCGCGCCACCTGACCGACCTGGAGGACAAGCTGGCCTGGGCCCGCGCCCATCCCGACGCCTGCCGCGCCATGTCGCGTGCCGCGCGCGCCGAGGCCGCGCATCTGCGCGACCCCGCCGCACGGGCGGACCTGATGCGTCTGATCCTCGACGGGCTGGCTGCGGCGCGCTAGAACACCGCCATGAGCACGATCCGCATCGAACCCCTGACCGCCGCCGCCTTCGCCCCCTTCGGCGAGGTGCTGACCCCGCGCGCGACGCCCGACCGCATGATCAATGCGGGCCGCTGCGAACGCCACCATGCCCTGGCCACCGTCGAGCGCGGCGGCGGAGAGGCGATCATTTCCCTTTTTCGTAGCCAGGCCGTCAGCCTGCCCTATGACTGCACGCTGCTGGAACGTCACCCGCTTGGGTCGCAGGCGTTCATGCCGCTTGGCGACCGGCCGTGGCTGTCGGTGGTCGCGCCCGATGACGACGGCCGACCCGGCGCCCTGCGGGCGTTCCTGGTCCCGGCGCATACCGGCGTGAACCTGCACGCGGGAACCTGGCACGGCGTGCTGACGCCCTTGGACCAGCCGGCCGATTTCCTGGTCGTGGACCGCGAGGGGACCGGCACGAACCTAGAGGAAGTGACCATCCCCGCGGTGCGGATCACCGCATGACCCCCGATTACAACGTCGAGACCCTGGCCATGGCCGGGGGCGCGCGTCGCGTGGCGGGCGTGGACGAGGCCGGGCGCGGGCCGCTGGCCGGCCCCGTCACCGCGGCG
>NZ_VDDD01000074.1 GCF_006151785.1 Paracoccus marcusii | reverse complement strand
GAGGATACCATGGCCACATTAGGCTGGGAATCCTGTTTGGGTTTTCACACGGTCTGGATCGTTTTTGAACACTTTGAAAAAAGGGCAGGGGAGGCGGGCATTCGTTGATCCGCGTTGCAGGTTTGGAACGGCCGCTAGTGAACGCGTTTGTTAACCTAAGAAAGCAGTATAACCTTTTGGTCTGAAAAAAGGTCAGAATGACGTTTTTGCTTGACATTCACGGGCTATCGGAATCTCCGATTGCTGCGAAAATGTTAGCAATTATGTTTATCAGGCCATCTGATGCCGCCATGTCTCGCCGGTTTTGAGGATGGCGTGTGCGATGGTGATGAGCCTGCGCGCAATGGCAATGATGACGACCCCGTCTGCTTTTAAAGTCGCGCACGCCCCTCGTACATGAAGGTGAGGGGTTTGGGCCCTGGCAGATAGCCTGTGCTCAAGTTTTCAACATGAAATCCACCTTCCGTCAGGAGAGTCGCCGTGGGCCGGTCCAGATGGCAGTTGCCAGCGCAGAGGCGCCACAAGGGCGTGATCCGCTCTTGCCAGATCCTGATGTTCCTATCCGGTGCCTGACCGTGTTCGGCAAAGTGCAGACGGCCGCCTGGCCTCAGCACCCGTTTCACTTCACGCAGAACCTTGCGGACGTCGCCAACGCTGCACAGCGTCCAAGTGACCACAACGGTATCGAAACTACGGTCTGCGAACGGGAGATCTTCCGCGCTTGCCTGTAAAATATTTGCCGGGTAGCGGAGCGCGGACGCCCGCCTCAGCGCCATTTCCACAAGGGGTGCCGAGGTGTCGATCCCCACCAGCCTCAAAACGCCAGCGTCATAATATGGCAGGTTCAGCCCCGAGCCAACGCCCAGCTCCAGGACTTCGCCGGCCGCCCCCGCGACGGCCCGTTCACGAAGCGGCGTAAGCATTCGGTGACCCATCGCAAGATGTGTCAATCGGGGGAGAATGAAGGTGTCGTATATTCCCATGAGGCGTTTCCTTTCAGCCTGTCATCCGCTTTGTGCCAAGGAATGGCAATTTGCCCAGCAGCCACTAGGCAAAACGAGCCAGCTGCCGGTGAAGAATGCGAATGGCATCCCGTTTGCACCCATCGTGGCCTATCACTGTCATCTTTGGTCTCCTTGAATATTGCGCTCAGCAAAACGAGGTGAAACCGGTGCAGGACCAATACGCTTCAGCCCAAGCGACCAAGCGCTGGAAACATTTCGAGCATCCGATAAGACAGCGCACTAAAACTGTTCGTCGCCATCAGGATGCCCATGAGTACCATGATGACACCCGCCACTTTGTGCAGCCATCGGCCTGCGTTTCGAAGTCGGCGTAGGCGAAGTGAAACCCCGTCCGCAAAGGCCGCGACCAGAAGAAAAGGGATGCCGAGGCCGACGGAGTAGATGGCCAGCATTGCCACGCCCTCGCCAATAGTCGCGCTCGCGGCACTGGCGGTCAGAATCGCCCCAAGGATAGGGCCGATGCAGGGTGTCCAACCAAACCCGAAGGCAAGCCCGAGGATGTAGGAGGCAAGCGGCTGCCCCCCGGGCAGGTCGAAGTTGAACCGCAGGTCGCGCTCCATTGCTGACAGACGGGCCGCGCCCATCATGAAGAGGCCGAACAGGATGATGATGACGCCGCCAACAAGGTTCAACTCGTAGCGCCAGCCGAGAAGGGCCTGGCCGAGTGCTGTCGCCGAGGCCCCGAGAGCAATGAAGATGGTGGAAAAGCCGAATACGAAACAGAGGCTGAGCCAGACCGCCCGGCTCCGCGATGGCTCGGAAACAGCGTTTCGCCCTGCGATATAGGAAACATAGCCCGGCACAAGCGGCAAGACACAGGGAGACAGGAAGGAGATCGCCCCTGCAAGGAGGGGAACGGTGAGACCGAGAGCCGAAAGATCGGTCAATTCTCAAGCCTCCCTTCGACGGGCGGCGCGGGGTTCAGCCGACGCGCGGCCAGAAGACACACCGTCGGCACGACGACCCATTGAAGAAGCGGCGTCAGACCGGCGTTCAGCAATGGCACAACCGGCATTGCCTCGCGGTAGGCCCAAGCACCGCGCAGCTCGATGTTCAGCCATTCGCTGAACACGGTGTAGAAAACGCCGAAAACCACCGCCAGGACCAGAACCGGCCCCGCCCGCCGGCCGGGCCACGCAGGGTGTCCGGTCAAGAACAGGGCCAGAAGCAAGGTGCTGGCCGCGATCAACAAGTCGCCGCCAGTGCAATGCACGACAGCGAAGGCAATCTCGTTCCAGCTGCCCTCGACCCAGATCGTATAGAGCTGAACGTGCAGGACTTCCCACACGAGATGTCCAATGGACGAATACAGAATATAGCGCCGCAAGGCCGACAACCAATCCGGACGCACCGCCTGGTGCAGGTCTCGTATCATCTGAAGAGCTCGCCTAGTTTGTCACGGAAGCCTGGCTCGGGCGGCCGCATGTTCGTCAGGCCGTTGATGTAGAGCATCATGTCTGCGTGACGGAACGCGCTGCCATGAAACAGGCCTGCATGCCGCCCGCCACGGTCAATGATGTGGACCGCCGGTTCCGTTCCGCCGCGCGAGGAAAGCCCGGAGAACGCCTCGGAAAGATCGGCAACCGGTTCACCCGGGAGCGAAGAGGCCTGGATGCAGTTTTCACCGGCAGCGAACCCGGCCGCGCCCGGCTCTGCAACATTCACAAAGCTCACCATGTTCTGCATCGGGGTAATGTTCACGGCCTGCCGGACCCGTTCGATCAGCCGCTGCTGCGCATCACAAGGCGCACCGCAGCCTTCGGGCGTGAAGCTGAGGACGATGATCCTGTCGGTCATTCCGTCAAGTTCAACGCCGCGACTTGCGGCATCGATAAGTTCCAGATGGGGCAGGCTGCGGGTGTCCGTCACCTCGAAGGCTGGCTCCCTGGCAGCCGTCACCTCGTCCAGTCGATCCCCGGGGTGATGTGCAAAGGCCGGGGAGGCCAGCAGGACTGCGGCAGCGAAGGCATGGCGCATTCTCATTCCGCCTCCGGACCGGAAGCGCCGGGACCGAGGATCGGCACTTCGACGGTCACCTCGCCCGCTTCCTGGAACGACAGCGTCAGTGGGAATTTCGCCCCTTCCTCCAGCTTCTCCGTCAGGCCCATCAGCATCACGTGCATGCTGCCCGGCGCCAGCATTACCGGAACGTCCGGCTCAAGCGCGAGCCTGTCGAGATGCGTCATCCGGCTGGTCCCCGCCGCGTCGGTCTCGACGGCATGGATCATGACCTCCGCCGCCACAGGGCTTTTGATCCCGACCAGCTGATCGGCCACGTCAGATCGCAGCGTCAGATAGGCCGCACCCGGGCGTGAGGCGAGGATGCTGGCCCGCGCCCAGGGGTCGGACACCGTGACCTCGGCCACGGCCACTGCCGGCCATGTCAGCGCAAGCGCAGTCATAAGAACCTTCATTGCATCCTCTCCTCTTTCTCGATCCGCATGGCGATTTCCTCGGCCAGCGCCCCGGGTGGCTGGTCGGCTTCCATGAACACGGCTTCGAATGTGCCATCCGGCCGCATCAGGTAGAGATGTCCGGCATGGGCCATGACATAGCCATCGGGTGCGGTCGCGTCCTCGCCGGGCTCGAACCATGTCCGGTAGTTCCCGGTCGCCTCGGCGACTTGTGCTTCCGTTCCCGTCAGGCCGATCATCCGCGGGTGAAAGGCGGAGACATATGCAGCCATCACCGGCACCGTGTCCCGTGCAGGGTCCACGGTCACGAAGAGTGGCGCGACGTTGTCCGCCTTGCTGCCAAGGAGGTCGAGAACGTTGGCCATGTAGGCAAGCGTGGTCGGGCAGATGTCGGGGCAATGCGTGAAGCCAAAGAACACGAGCTGCCAGCGCCCTGCATAGTCCGCCTCTGTCACGGCCCGCCCGTTATGGTCGGTAAGGGTAAAGGCCGAGCGGATGTCGGCCTCGCCTTGGAATGTCGGCGCGGATGCGGCTGGCACGGGCGGCGCCATCCACAGCGCGAGCCCTACCGCGATTGCGGCGAGGAGGGTGGCGGACCAGAGGACAAGGCGCAGGCGCTTGATGCCGGTCGGGGAAATCTTTGTCATGTCTGTCGCTTTCATCCCGCCCGCACCGAGTGCGCGAGCGGGATTTTTCTTTCGTCAGCCTTCGCTGCCGGCTTCGTCATGGGACTTCATGTGCTCGTTCATGGTCTGCATCATCTCGTTGCAGTTCTCCATCATCTGCATCATGCCCTTCATGTCGCCGCCCATCATCTGGCCGTCCTTCATGTCACCGTGCATCATGTCGCCCTGCATGGTTTCCTGCTCGGGCGCATCGGTGGTGCTGGTGGCGCTGTTTTGCGCGACGGCGGCAGTCGCCAGCAGCGCTGCCAGGGCAGTTGCGGTCAGGGTGGATTTGATCGTCGTGTTCATGGTCTTCTCCTGTGGTTTCGGTTCAGTCAGTGGTAGAGCGCGGCATTTCCGCCGCGCCAGTCTTGCTTGCGCAAGATTTCGAGCCGCTCATCATGCACAGACCCAGCCCGCACATCGCAATGCAGGGCGCCAGACTGAGGATCAGCGGCGCAGCCCCGACAGCGACAAGCCAGCCCCAGTTCATCGCCATTCCGGCGGTGACAAGGGCGAGCGCTGCAAGGATCAGGGTGCGGCGGCCAGGGCGGATGCCGATGCGGGGACGGGTTGGCTGCGGATGCGCCCCCGCGTCTATCTGGGTCATTGGCTGAGGTTCCTTTCTTCGTTGAGGGACTGGATCAGGCGAATGGCGGCACGGCCGTCCCAATCGGCAGGACCGACGAGGCGGCCACGTTCGCGGCCGCCCCGGTCGATGAGGATTGTTGTTGGCAAGCCGACCGCAGCGATGTCCGCCATGACGCGTGATTTTTGGGCCAGATACGGTTCGAGGTGTCGGATGCCGAGGTTGTCGTAAAACCGGCGCACCTCCGCCATTCTCTCGTCGATCGAAAGCGCAAGAACATGAAAGCCGCTGTCGTCGAGACGGACCTGGAGCCTGTCGAGCGCCGGCATCTCGTCAATGCAGGGCGGGCACCACGTCGCCCAGATGTTCAGCAAAACGATCTGTCCGCGGAAGTCGGCCAGCGCCAGCTTCCGTCCCTGCTGGTCGACAAAGCTGGTTGATAGCATACTGCGCGGGACGTCATGCAGCCTGAGGGGCACACGGGCAGAAGCCGGCGCCGCCGCAAGCACCAGGGCTCCCGTCAGAACCGCGCGGCGCATCATGTCCCTGCCTCCGCCTGGAGGCGCCGCACGATCGGCAGGATCTTTTCCTCGAGAGCGCGGCGATCGAAGGGGCCGACATGCTTGTATGCGATCTGCCCTTCGGCATCGATCACGAAGGTTTCGGGCAGTCCATAGACGCCCCAGTCAATGGAGACACGACCGTTCCGGTCGGCGCCGATCCGCGTGTAAGGGTTTCCCAAATCGTCCAGGAACGCCCGCGCAGCCTCCGGCGCATCCTTGTAGTTGATCCCGAAGATCGGGACGGCACCGGTTTCGGCCAGCTCGACCAGCAGCGGCATCTCGACCCGGCACGGCACGCACCACGAAGCCCAGACATTGACGATGGACACCTTCCCGCGCAGGTCGGCATTGGAGAAGCGCTCCGCCATGCCTTCGATGGGTGGCAGGGCGAACTCGGGAACCTGGCGACCGACGAGCGCGGAGGGCAGCTCATCGGCCTTGCTGAAGAGACCCCAGAAGAACGCCGCTGCCAGCCCTGCGAAGACAGTGAGCGGCAACAGGGCCCACCAGGAACTCCGTCTGGCCTTCGCTTCGGTGCTCACGGCGCAGCCTTTTCTTTGCCGGTCACCTCGGCTTGGAAGCCGCGCTCCCGTTGGGGCCAGGTGCTCTTGATATAGCCGAGCACGGACCGGATCTCGGCATCCGTCAGGATGCCCTCGAAAGCCGGCATGTCGCTCTCGTACCCTTCGACCACGGCTCCTACGCCCAGCTTGGTGATGGTGAACAGCTGGTTATCGGGGTGGTGCCAGGTGTGGCCGGTCTTATCATGGGGCGGGGCCGGCATGCGGCCGTTGTCGAGCCTGCGCTTCCAATCGGGCTGTCCCTCAAGATCGGCACCGTGGCAGGAGGCGCAGTTGGCGGCGTAGATCTCCTGCCCGAGCGTGATATTATCGGCCGTCACAGGTTCACCCATGAAAGTCACGCCCTCGGCGGCAGACTCAGACTGCGTCGCCCCTGCTGCCAGTGCGGCGGCTCCTGCGACCGCCGCGCCCGACAGGATCAGGCCGAGCCGCTTCATCCCCGCCCCCGAAGATGTTTCACCAGCGCAACAAGGGCCAGCACCAGCACCGTCACTACGAGCAGCATGAACACCCCGCCGCCCAGCATCATGATGCCCATCATCGGGCCGCCCATCATTCCCATGCACTCACTCATCAGAATAAACGGCCACGCCGTCCTCGCCGAAGGAATAGGTCTTGAGGGTCCCGGTCTTGACCTGCGCCATGCCCGGTGCGTTCGAAGGCATGCCGGGCAGCGTGATGCCGTCGATGTCCGGGCGCTCGGTCACCAGCCGTTCGATGATCTCGACCGGCACGAGGCCGCTGACGTAATAGCCGTCCACCTCTGCCAGATGGCAGCCGAGGCCTTGTTCCGGCACGCCCACATCCACCGAGCGGCGGTCGAAGTTGCGGTCGTCCACCAGCGTCACGACATAGCCATGCGCTTCAAGATAATCGGCGTAAGTGTCGCAGCAGCCGCAGCCAGGGTCCCGCCAGATCGTGACCTGGTGGGCGGCGTCGGCCGCCGCCACGACCGGCATCGGGGCAAGCTCGCCCTGTGCCGGAGCAAGGCTGGTGAAGGCGAAGGCGCCACCGGCTCCAAGGGCAGCCAGCGTGGCGGCGGCAATCATCTTTTTCATGGTCATCTCCTTCATGCGACCGCAATTGCGGTCCAGCTTTTGCCGCCATCGCGACTGAGGTGCAGGCTGCCGCCGATGATGGCGGCGAGATATGTCTTGTCCTCTGAATGAACGGCGAGGGCGGTGGCAGGCTGCTGCGCCTCCCGCGCCCAAACCACGCCACCGTCCTTCGAGGTCCAGATGCCCGAGGGAAGCGCGGCATGGAGGGTGGCGGGCGACGAGGGGGCACTGACCAACGACAGGACCGCCTCGCCCTCGGGCAGCGGGGCCTCGGACGGTGGGGCATCCTGCGAGACCAGCGCATCCATGGCGTCACCGGGCTGAACATCCTGCCACCGGCAGAAGCAGTCGGGCACGCGGGTCAGACCGGTCTCGGTGCCCGCATAGAGCCAGATCCCGCCCATGCCGCTCTCCAGATCGACAGAGGTCAAGGCCAGCGGATCGCGCTCCGCTTCATTGAGCCAGGGGCGGTCCATCGCCAGGCTCCAGGACTGGCCTGCATCCTCCGACATCCACAGCCCGTCGCCCTCCAGCGCGGCGTAGAAGGTGTCAGGGGCGCGGGTAGCCATGGCGATTGCCAGAACCTTGGCCTCAGGCAAGCCGTCATCGCGGACCTGCCAGATCTGTCCGCCGTCGTCCGACAGGGCGATGCCTCGATCGAGGGCGGCAAGGATGCGGCCGGAAAGCGCGGGATGGGTTGCCAGCGCAAAGACGGGTCCTGGCGCGGCAAGCGCCGCCCAGGAGCGACCGGCATTGTCGCTGCGGAAAAGACGGTCGGCTGCAAGCAGGATGCTGTCGCCGTCGAATGCCACCGCTCGGGGGGCCGGAATGGATGCGATGCTCGACAACGGAAGCGCCAGAATGCTTGCCGCACTTGCGGCAGAGAAGAGAAACAGGCGACGCGAAAGCATCGAAGGTGATTTGGGTGACATGGGACTACCTCATGATCCGGGTCGGCTGCTGGCAGTCGCGCTTTGGGGCGAGACAGGACCAGACCGGAGGCTGACGCCTCCACGGGACCGGCTTTTGACGCATCACGCGCCAAAAGCGGTCAGATCAGAGGATTGGATCGTGGGGGGTCTCGGAGCGGCAAATTGCCGACGCCGCTGAGCTTCACATCGCTGAACTGCTGCCGCAGGTCATGCGTCGTGGGTCTGAGTTCAGGCGTGTCGGCCTCAGGAACGGCAGCGAAGCCTCCTGCCGAACAGACAAGATCGCACACTGCAGTGCCTGCTCCGTCTTCGTCGCCGCAGGCATTGCAATCGGCGGAACCCATACTGGCAGGATCCATGTCCGACATCTCGACCATAGCCATATCAACTGCCATCGTGCTCGCTCCAGCCGCATGCACGACTGACCCTGCCGCAAATACGGCAAGCACAAGAACGAGAAGCATGCGGCTGAACACGGTCATGGCGCTTAATCTATGCCTTCTTTCCAAGAGAATCCACTGCCGACTCTTCGCGACAATGTGAGAGGGACATTTCCTTGTCCTCTGAACTGCTTTGTCCTTGCGGGAGGTCGTTCAGGATAGGGCATTCAGGCCGATTTCCCTGATCACAAAGGGCGACCAGGCGTTGAAGCGTTGCGGTCATACTCTGGAGCTCCACGATCTTCTGCTCCACCCGGAAAATATGATGCCGGGCGATCTCCTTTGCGTCGGCAGCCGCAGATGCACGATCTTCGTAGAGAGCCATCAGCTCGCGACAGTCTTCCAGGCTGAACCCAAGCGATCTGGCGCGGCCAATGAACTTCAGCTTGTGAAGGTGGTCCTCCCTGAACAGCCGATAGCCATTGCTGCTCCGTTCAGATCGCACCAGGCCGATGTCCTCGTAGTAGCGGATCGTCTTCACGGGCAGACCGCTGCGTTCCGACACGTTGCCGATGTTCATGCCGACCTCCTTCATCCTTGCTCCCCAGATAGGGCCTCCACCTACTGGAGGGTCAACAGGTCAAAGTTCTTTTTTGCACTCCCTTGACCTTCCAGTGGCTGGAGGCCCCAGATTGATCCCGGAACAATGCCTTTGCACAAAGGAGAGCCAGATGAACAATCCGGATGCCCAGAAAGCCACAGTGCGCGATCCAGTCTGCGGCATGACGGCCGACGCAGGCAGCAGTTTCCACCACGAGCACGCAGGCCATCTTTACCATTTCTGCTCGGATGGATGCCGTAACAAATTTGCGGCCGAGCCCGAAACCTATGTCGAAGCCGTTGATCCGGTTTGCGGGATGTCAGTCAACCGCGCGACGGCGCAACATCTGTCGAAGCACGAGGGCGAGCGCTTCTACTTCTGTTCACCTCGCTGCAAGGATAAGTTCGATACCGCGCCAGCGACCTATCTGAAGGGTCGGCCGACGCCGGAACCAATGCCCGCAGGCACGACCTATACCTGCCCCATGCATCCAGAGATCGAGCAGGTCGGCCCTGGAGATTGCCCGATCTGCGGAATGGCCTTGGAACCAAAGGGTGTCCCTCAGGGAGACGAGGGCCCGAACCCGGAGCTGGTGGATTTTACCCGCAGGTTCCGGGTGGGCCTCGTGCTGACCGTGCCGGTGGTGCTTCTGGCCATGGGGGGCTATATCGGCCTCCCCCTTCGCAGCTGGACCGGCGAGCGGGCCGCGCACTGGCTGGAACTGATTTTGGCGACGCCGGTGATCCTGTGGGCCGGTTGGCCGTTCCTCGTGCGCGGCTGGAAAAGCTTTCGCAGCATGAACCTGAACATGTTCAGCCTGATCGGCATGGGGGTTTTCGCCGCGTGGAGCTTCAGCACGGTTGCTGTCATCGCGCCACAGCTGTTCCCGGCCGGTTTCCGTGATGCGGAAGGAAATGTTGGCATCTATTTCGAGGCTGGGGCCGTCATCGTGGTTCTTGTCCTTCTCGGGCAGATCCTCGAACTGCGGGCGCGCGAACGGACAGGATCGGCGATCCGGGCGCTTCTTGATCTTGCCGCCAAGAGTGCTCGTGTCATCCGCAAAAACGGTGAGGAGGAGGAGGTCCCGCTCGAAGACGTGCAGATCGGCGACCGCCTCCGTATCCGGCCAGGCGAGAAGGTTCCCGTTGATGGCGAGGTGGTGGACGGGCGTTCCTTCGTTGACGAATCCATGCTCACCGGCGAGCCGGTTCCCGTCGAGAAAGCTCACGGCGATCCGGTGACAGGGGCCACCATCAACGGCAACGGAAGTCTGATCATCGAGGCCAGGCGCGTGGGCAAGGATACGATGCTTGCGCAGATCGTGGAGATGGTGGCAGCGGCACAGCGGTCGCGTGCCCCGATCCAGAAGCTCGCCGACGCGGTGGCGGGATATTTTGTCCCGGCTGTTATCGCCGTTGCGATCTTGTCCTTTATCGCCTGGTCGATTTGGGGTCCGGCCCCCGCCCTGGCCTATGCACTCGTCTCGGCCATTGCTGTTCTTATCATCGCCTGCCCCTGCGCCCTCGGGCTTGCGACCCCGATGTCGATCATGACGGCCACAGGCCGAGGCGCTCAGGCGGGCGTTCTCATCAAGAATGCCGAAGCGCTGGAGGCCTTCGAGAAGGTCGACACCCTGATCGTCGACAAGACCGGCACGCTGACGGTCGGCAAGCCGGAACTTGCGGCGCTTCTACCAGAACGGGGTCATGACGAGAACGAGATTCTGCGTCTCGCGGCCAGCCTGGAACGAGGATCTGAGCACCCTCTGGCCGAGGCCATCGTGCGCGGTGCCGAAGCTCGCGGATTGAGCCTGGCACAAGCAGATGACTTCGAGGCTGTCACCGGCATGGGGGTCAAGGGCGTGGTCGACGGAAAATCCGTTGCTCTTGGCAATGCCAGGATGCTGGCCGAACTCGGGATCGATGCACCGGCCGCGGCCGAGGCTGCGAACGCACGCCGGGACGAGGGCGAAACCGTCATGTTCATCGTGGTCGACGGAGTGATTGCAGGTCTGGTCAGCGTTGCAGATCCCGTCAAGGAAACGACGCCCGAAGCGTTGAAGGCGCTGCGCGAACTGGGTTTCCGCATCGTGATGGCGACGGGCGATAGCGAGCGCACTGCCCGCGCCATCGCCGGACGCCTCGGGATCGAAGAGATCCGGGCCGACGTGTTACCCGAGGACAAGGCCCGGATCATCCGCGATCTTCAGGCTGAGGGTCGCAAGGTCGCCATGGCCGGAGACGGAGTCAACGATGCGCCGGCACTCGCTCAGGCCGACGTGGGCATCGCCATGGGAACAGGTGCCGACGTTGCCATCGAAAGTGCCGGGATCACCCTGCTGAAAGGCGATCTTGGTGGCATTGTACGCGCACGGCGCTTGTCGCAGGCGACCATGAGCAACATCCGGCAGAACCTGTTCTTCGCGATGATCTATAACGCGGCAGGAGTGCCGGTGGCAGCCGGTCTGCTCTACCCGTTCTTCGGACTGCTCCTTTCGCCGATGTTCGCCGCAGCGGCGATGAGCCTGTCCTCCGTTTCGGTCATCGCCAATGCATTGCGCCTGAGAGGTGTGAAACTGTGAAGAGAGGTTGCCGGGATTACCGGCAGGACCGTGACAGCGGAGTATCCATCGCCGAGGATTTGGCGATGGATACGGCAATTATCATTCATTCTGTTCAGTCTTGGAAATAGGCCAAAGGCTCAGTTTCAGGCCCGAGGCGAATACAAAGGCTTTGGCCCGGTCGTTTCGGGTTCATGCCGCGCCCAGGGAAAAGGCCGAGGCCGTGTTGCTTTTCCAGCCAAGAGCGCTGTAGTCGCCACTTTCCCGCTCCTGGCTGTAGATCCCGTTGAACTGACCGGCGGCAATCTGTTCCAGGGCAATGGCAAGCTGATCGATGTCATCGGTTGAATTGTACATTCCGAAACTGATCCGGACCATTCCAGGCACTGTGCGGCGGTCGCCCCGGGCCATGTCAATGCGTACCTTCTCGACCGCGTCTGGCGAAAGTCCAAGCAAGCGGATCAGGTACGGATGGGCGCAAAAGCAGCCGCTTCTGACGCCAATCCCATATTCAGTCGCAAGTGCAGCCGCAACAAGCCCATGCGGCTGAGATGTCAGCGTGAATGGAATGACCCCCAAACGATCATGACCATCACCCGCATAGCCAGTTCCATGAAACTTCAGGCCCTCGATCCGCCTAGTTAGGGAATATTCTTTTTGAGTGATAAGATGAAGGACTGGATTTTCACGGCGAGCGCGAGCCGCCTGCAATAGCTGTCGGCAAGCTGTGCCTTCGAAGCGCTACGGTGCATCATGCCGTGTGTGTCGGTCAAAATTTGATCGTTCATTCCCCACGATAATTGTTACACGCGTCAACACCCTCTGAGACCACGTCGAGAAGTGAGTCTACATCGCTCAGAAGGACCGTGATGCGCGGGCTGCTGATACGGTAGCGGATGAAGCGCCCATCGCGGTCGCTGGCGACAAGCCCGCAGTCCAGCAGGCACCTCAGGTGGTTGGAGACGTTGGGTTGCGATAGTTCCGTCCGCTCGACGATCTCGTGAACGGCCAATGGCTCATTGCAAAGTGCACCGAGAATGGCCAGGCGGCTCGGGTCCGCGAAGCCGCGGAACAATTTCGCCCGTCGCTCGATGGTCGCGCTCTTGCGGTCATCGACGATTTGCACCATATCACTCCTCGCTGATATGTTGTTCTTCGATTCATCCTAGCAGGAATAGCGCGACCATGGCCAACACCGAAAGAGCCGGATCGACGGCTGATGCCCCGCCCTTCCGTTACCGGGTTTCCGGTATGGATTGCGCAAAGGATGCCGCGCAGATCGAACGGGCGGCGCAGTCGGCCGGAGTAGCGCCCGACGATGTGAAGGTGTCGGCCGCAACGCACATCATGACACTGAACGCCTCCGAGGCGCGCCTGCCAGATATCGAAAAGGCCGTTGCGGTGACCGGTTACGGCTTCGACCGGATCGAGGGCGATGGAGATATTCCGCCGAATCCGGCTCATCAGGATCCGGCCTACCGACGCGCTCTCTGGATCGTCGTGATCCTGAACGTGGGTTACGGCGTCCTTGAAATGATCGGCGGATTCATCGCCGGGTCACAGGCCGTGAAGGCCGATGCGCTCGATTTCATCGGCGATGGCGCGATCACCTTCCTCGGCCTGCTGGCCATTGGCTGGAGCCTCGCCTGGCGGGCTCGGTCGGCCCTGATCCAGGGCATTTTCCTCGGGCTCCTCGGTCTTGGCGTCCTCGGCACGACGATCGTCCGGGTCTTCGAACGGACGACGCCGGATGCAGGTCTCATGGGCCTGCTCGGCATGATCGCCCTTGTCGTCAATGTCGTCTCCGTTCTGCCGCTGCTGCGGTTCCGCAAGGGCGACGCGAACATGCGGGCCGTCTGGCTCTTCTCGCGCAACGACGCCATCGGCAATGCGGCGGTCGTCATCGCCGCCGGTCTCGTAGCTTGGCTGGGCAGCGCGTGGCCCGACCTTATCGTCGCCTTCGGTATCGCCGGACTGTTCCTGCACTCCGCTTGGGCGATCATTCGCGATGCGCGGGCCGATCTGAAGGCGGCGGCATGAACAGTCGCGTTCTTGGTGGGCTCTGCGCAATCGCAGCGCTCGGTCTCGATCAAGGCACCAAGGCGCTCGCCCTGACTACACGTGAGCTTGAGAGCGGGGTTGAGGTTCTACCCTTTCTTAACCTCGTGCGGGTTCTGAACGATGGGGTCAGCTTCGGTATGCTCGGCGGGTTCGTACCGTGGTGGGGTCTCGTCGCGCTTGCTGGCGTGATTGTGGCATGGCTATTGATCTGGTTATGGCGCGCGCCGGACAGGCTAACAGCTGCCGCTCTCGGTCTGATCATCGGCGGCGCGCTCGGCAATATTCTCGATCGCGTGCGCTATCAGGCCGTTCCGGACTTTCTCGACTTCCATTACGGATCATACCATTGGCCGTCCTTCAATCTTGCGGACGTAACGATTTTCTGCGGCGCGGCCCTGTTGTTCTGGGACAGCTTCCGTTCTGCGAAGGACAAGCTTGGTCAGGGTCAACGCAAGGAAAACACAACGGGGGTGTAACCGATGTTCGGCATACCATCTGCGAAAGGCTTTGACAGCACATTCGCCCTGCTGCGCAACCCATATGGGTTCATTTCGGAGACCTGCCGCGCACTGGATACGGACCTGTTCGAAACCCGCATCCTTCTTCAAGAGACGATCTGCATGACCGGCGCGGCGGCGGCAGAAGCGTTTTATCGGGAAGACCGGTTGATCCGCGCAGGCTCGATGCCAGGCCGCATACAGAAGACCCTGCTGGGGCAAGGCGGGGTACAGGGATTGGACGGCGAGGCTCATCAGCACCGCAAGAAGATGTTCATGTCACTCATGGGAACCGAGCGGATCGCCGCGCTTCAAAGCACGTCGCTTCACATGTTGAAAAAATATGCGCCGGACTGGAAGGCGAGGAACGAGGTCGTCCTCTATGACGAAGTGCGCGAAATGCTCACAAGAGCTGTCTGCGCTTGGGCCGGGGTGCCGCTTGATGAAGCTGAGGTGGAGACCCGAACGGCGCAGCTTACAGCGCTTTTTCAGGACGCCGGGGCCCTTGGCCACAAACATTGGGGCGCGCGTCTGGCGCGCCACCGCCTGGAAAAATGGGCAGCACGCCTAATCCAACAGGTCCGCAATGGTGAGCTTCAGCCGACGCAGGAAAATGCCCTTCATGTCATCTCGACATGGCGCGATCTCGATGGAGAGTTGTTGACCCCCAGGGTGGCCGCCGTAGAAATGTTAAATGTCCTGCGTCCGACCGTTGCGGTATCCGTGTTCATAGTTCAGGCGGCGCATGCTTTGCATCGGCATCCCGAATGGCGGCAAAAGCTGAAGGATGACGAGGGACAGCTTGAACCTTTCGTGCAAGAGGTCCGCCGTCTGTATCCGTTTTTTCCTGCGGTCGCGGCACGGGTAGAAAGCGCATTCGAGTGGCGCGGGCATCACTTTCCGGAAGGGTGCAGGGTCTTGCTCGACCTCTATGGTACGAACACCGATCCGCGTTCATGGGATGCGCCGCTTGAGTTCCGTCCAGAACGGTTTCGGGGCCGCACCGAAAACCCCTATGACTTCATCCCACAGGGCGGTGGCGACCACTATATGAACCATCGCTGCCCGGGCGAATGGATCGCGATCAGCCAGATGAAAGCGTTTTGCAGATACTTGGTGAATGAGATCGACTACGATGTGCCGGATCAGGATCTGGAACTTGAAACCGGAGAGCTACCGCCCTTGCCGACATCCCGGTTCATCATGCGCAACGTCAGGTGTCTAGATTAGCTTCTGCAACATCCTGGTCTTTTTCGGTTTCACGAACTGTCCCGACATCTGCCCGACAACCTTGGCCGAGGTGGTCGCTCAGGTCATGGACGATCTGGGTGAACTGTCCAACGACGTGCAGCCGCTCTTTATTTCGATCGACCCCGAGCGCGACAGAGAGCTGGGCCTCGACGAGTATACGAGGCGTTTCACCCTTCCATTGTCGGCTTGGCCGGGGATGCGGCACAAACCCGCGCTGCGGCGGACAGCTTTCGCATCTATTACGAGCGTGAAGACAACGCCGACGCGCCTGATGGATATGCCATGTCCCACAGCCCTGCCCTTTACCTGATCAGTCCCGAGGGGGACTGGCTTGGCCAGTTCGCCTACGGCACGCCCGCCTCCGAAATCGTCGCCGACCTTCAAGCCAGATTGTGACCCACATGAAACGCATCTTTGCCACCCTCGCTCTGATCGCCGCTGCGGGCCCTGCTTTGGCCTGCGAAACCGTTACAACCGGTGCGTTGGAGGTCTCTCAGGCCTGGTCCCGTGCCTCCATTGGCATGGCGCGACCCGGCGTGGTCAATCTGACCATCCGCAATTCCGGCACGGCAGATGACACGCTGATGTCCATCACCACACCTGCGGCGGATATGCCGATGCTCCACCAAACGGTCATGAATGATGGCGTCGCATCAATGCCTTACGCCATGCAGGTTCCGTTTCCAGCCGGGGAGCAGGTCGCGTTGGGCAGAGTGTCCATTCGGTCATGTTAAAGCAAGGTATGTATCTAGCCGTTCTTTTGAACATTTGTTGCCGATGACGGCCATCGCAATAATAACTGAATAACTAAGGAGTAGTCGCCAGCATGCTTGAAATATCTGGAGTAGGTGTATTTGCTGCTTTTCTTGCCGGTGCCATCTCATTTCTGTCGCCTTGTGTTCTGCCGCTCGTACCAGGCTATGTTTCATACATCGCCGGTCAGGATCTTGGAGAGGCAAGGCGCAATAGTATGTCAGCCCGCCTACCAGCTATCGCCCTCAGTGCCTGTTTCGTACTTGGGTTCTCAACAGTTTTCATCCTTCTTGGTGCGGGCGCTAGCATGCTCGGGCATCTGCTTCTTGTTTACCACTATGAACTTAGCATCGTAGGCGGCGCGTTCGTCATCGCTTTTGGGCTATTCATGCTGGGCATATTTCGTAGCAGCCTATTCTCCAGAGATCTTCGTCTTAGCTTAGATGTTTCCGGTGGACGCCCGCTTGGGGCTTATCTCCTTGGGTTGGCCTTTGCCTTTGGCTGGACTCCCTGCATTGGCCCGATCCTTGGTGCAATTCTAACAGTAAGCGCCAGCTCATCGAAAATGACGGACGGAATTTTACTTCTTTCTATCTACTCTGCAGGGCTTGGGGTCCCCTTTCTTCTCGCAGCGATCTTTATTGATACAATTACTAAGCGCCTCAAAAAGTTTGGGAGTGCGGGACGTGTTCTCTACAAGGTCGCAGGGGGAGTCATGGTTATCATGGGGCTAGCAATAATGACGGGACAGTTACCACGCCTTGCCTACTGGCTGCTAGATAATTTTCCGGCTTTGGGTAGCATTGGATGAAATGGCGTATTGTCTGTATTACAACATGACAATACGTGTCTAATCGATCCTCTCATCTAATAGTTAAGATAAAAAAATAAAAATCTATGGAAAAGCAGCTATGACCGAGTATCATCATTTGACCCGCCACTCTCCAACCACCGGCCGCGGTAGCCCGGATGTCTGGGGTATATATGAAGGGGCCAGCGGCTCGATTCAGTATGTTGTGGCTTGCCCAGAGACTAAGGCCGCAGTTGTTATCGATACCGTCCTGAATTTTGACCCTGCCGCTGCCCGCACCTCTACTGAAAGTGCTGAGCTAACATTAGCACTGATCCAAGAGAACGGGCTGGTATTGAATCGGATTCTTGATACGCATCCGCACGCTGATCACCTTATGGCATCCCACTGGCTTAAGCAGCGCACCGGCAAGCCCAACGCAATCGGAGAGAAAATCCAAAACATCGCCAAGCTTTGGCGCGAATACTATAATGAGCCGGAAGCTTTCCAGCCCGAGCGTTATTTTGACTTGCTCTTTGCGAACGGTGATACGTTCGAAGTTGGCTCTCTATCCTTCCGTGTCATACTCTCGCCTGGCCATACATTGGGTTCTATCACGTATATTGTTGGTGACGCAGTCTTTGCTCATGACACACTTATGTATCCTGACGTGGGCTCATCCCGTGCCGACTTTCCCGGAGGAAGCGCGGCTCAGCTTTGGGAATCAATTCAAGAAATTCTTTCATTTCCTAGAGAAACTCGTATTTTCATTGGACATGACTACGGTACCGATGAGCGTCCCGAGCCGATGTGGGAAGCGACAGTGGATGAGCACTTGAAATTTAACAAGCATGTGAAGGAAGGAGTAACGAGGGCAGATTTTATTGCGGCTCGTGAAAAGCGGGATGCCGTACTCAGCTTGCCTGATCGTATGCTATACGCCCTTCAGGTCAACTTGCGCGGCGGCGCGCTTCCAGCGCCCGAAGCCGATGGCAACAGTTACCTCAAGATCCCCATCAACAAGTTCTAATAGCCTCTAGGTATACTTACCTGATCACAGGCAGATTTGTGCAAACATCCCTGAGCTACCAGAGAACTGCTATCAATCTTTCAGCCGTCTGAGCCTATAGGTTTTTGTGGCATTGACGGAATGGCAGTCTCTGTCATCCACTACCATTCATCAGGCTCCTTTAGCAGAAGTGGACCTGTCGCGGTCCTGTTCCGATCAGGTGCTCATGTTAAGCGGCCTTTCGTTCGAATGCCACGGGGCTTTTCCAGCCCAAGGCTGAATGTTTGCGGCGGAAGGTAAGCGCGACGCGGCCCCCCTCCTGCCGCTTCTGATCTGACCGGGCCATTTTCTGTACGCATGAGCGTT
>NZ_VDDD01000073.1 GCF_006151785.1 Paracoccus marcusii | reverse complement strand
CTCATAACCTGAAGGTCACAGGTTCAAATCCTGTCCCCGCAACCAGACTTTCTATCAAGATATCAACGGCTTAGGCCGATGCAAGGCGCCCCACGGGGCGCTTTTTGCATTTGCAACACCGCACAACATCTTTCCGCGCGATTCCAAAGGCTTACAGTCGTTCCGATTTCTTCCGTGCAACACCCATGCGACACGGAAATGGCCGGATGTTCGTGGGACGTTCCTTCGGTTGATCGGGTTGTCTCCCTACTGGCCAAAGCACGTCCCCATGGTCAGCTTGCTGATGGCGGCATGGGCGCCCACGAGGTGCTGGTCCTTCGGCAAGTCCCAAGTCGGGAACAGCCCGGCGACGGCCGCCATGTGGTCCTCCAACTCGCTGATGACCATGGTAATGTTCCGCGTGCCCTTATAGTCCTCGGCCGACCTCCGGAGGTCGGCGCACAGGGCTATGACCGCCGCATAGTTGCGCATAGCCTGAAGCTTGCCTGCTTCCTTGCTGTCCTGGACCAGAAGCCCGAGGCCATCCAGCACAGCGCGAATGTCCCGCTCCATCATGCCGCCACCGTTGCCACGCCATCCAGCCGAACAGCGACGCCGGTGACGCCATTCCCGGCGGCCTCGGTGGCCACGCCCACAGGGAAGCGCCCAGCGCCCGGCACGTTGATGTTCTTTGCCGTGTTGTCCCAGGCAACGCGCGCGCCAACGGTCAGCACTGCTGCGGTGGCCTTGGGGAGTTTGTAGACGCCCGTGGTCGCCAGTTCGAGGGGATCGCCCTCGGCGGCCGAGTAGGCGGCGACGCCGAAGATGCTGCCGACGATCAGCCCTTCACCGGACGTGATGCCGCCTGCGGGCGTGGTCACGGTGATGACGTGGCCGTTCTGGATGTAGTTCTGCATGGTCAGAGTCCTTTTGAAGATTGGATGCGGACCACGGCAATACGTGCCGTGGTGCCTGTGATCTGGCGGTTGAGGTCGCCCAGCGCCGCTGCCATCTCGGCGTCGCTGGCATAGGTCACCCGCTTGCCGTCGTATTCGACAGTCCGGATGCCCTGATAGCGGGCGGCCATCAGGGCATCGCGCCAGGCGGTGAGTTGGGCGAGGTCGGCCACGTCACGCCCCGGGATTCTGGAACCAGCCGCGGTGGTCGATGAAGCCCGCGCCGAAATCGAGGATCACCCGGATCTCGACGCCGTCCACATCCCACCCCGACCGGCTTTCCACCTGGGGCCCTTCGTTGCCCGAGAGATAGGCGAACTCGAGGCCGTCGATCTCGCCGGGGTCTGCCGTCACATACCAGCGGGTCGCGCTGGTCAGGCGCGGTTCGACCACCAGCGACATGGCACCCGAGAAAGGGTTCACGTCGGCGGCGGTGGCGGGTGCGATGGTCGCCAGCCACTTCTCGGCCACGGTCTCCAGCGCGGGCGGCACCAGCAGGTTCTTCGGCGTCACGCGGATCACGCGGCCCTCGATGCCCTTCTGCGTCCGCAGGGCTAGACGTGCAGCGGACAGGGTGGTGTCCGAGATCACAGCACCAGTTGTTGCCCGGTTGCCGTGATCGACATGGAACAGCGCCTTGTTGTCCGACAGGGTCGGCCCGTTGCCGCTGTTCGCCTCCAGCAGGGTGACAAGGATCCGTGCCTCGGTTTCTGCCGCCCCCTGGCCCATCCGGCGCGCAAGGTCCGAAAATGCGCCGAGGTCGTCGTTCACCAGCACCTGCCGGGTGATGCCGATCTTCTTGGCCCAGGTCTCGACCTTGTAGGCCTCGCGCGCCTCGGCCATCGTCCCGGCCTTGATCTCGCCCGCCTCGTTCAGCTTCTCCAGGAGTGGCGCCTCTCCCAGCATGATCTTGTTCACCGCCCGGAAATCCCGCGCCGAGGTCTGGCGGCCAAGGCGGCGGATGCCGGATGGTGCAGCCTGGTAGGCATCCCGCAACACGCGGCCCACGGTGTTGCCGAGGATGATCGGGAAGTCGGATGTCGTGTGAAGGGCACGGGTCACAAGGCTGGCAGGCGAGAGCGCCAACGTGGACTCGCCGCGTAGGGTCAGCAGTTCCTTGGCCATGTCCACTGGCGTGGCATAGGCATAGCGGCGCGCCGGTTCGCTGAGGTCGTGGCGCGGGTTGATGCGCGCATAGAGGGCCTCGCCCATCTGACGCGCGCGAAGGGCCGGGTCGTCCTGGCTGTCGCCCATCTCGACGCGGACCTGCTCGGAGCGGATCGTCGGCGCGCTGCGGGTCGCCAGCGCCTCGAAGGCTGCGCGACGCGCGGTGTCTGCATCAGCTGCGGCGTCGATCTGGTCATCGATCCAGGACTGGTCCAGCCCGGCGATGCGGGCGATGGAGCGGATCTCGGTGTTGATCGCGGCGCGGGTCTGCGTCTCGGGCAGGGCAAGCGTGATGGTGGTGTCGGTCATGTGGGTCTCCATGCGGATGTGGGCGCCGGGGTCGGCGGGCGTCGGCACCAGGGAAATCTCGTGGGGCGTCCAGCGCACGGCGGTCAGCACCCGCGCGCCGCTTTCGGTGGTCTCGGCCCATTCCTCGACCGAATAGCCGACCGAGACATGGCGCAGGATCCCGGACAGGACGTCCTGCCAAAGCGGTTCGACCTCAGGGCGGGACGAGAAGCGGATCAGCGCCGTGCCGCGCTGGCCGTCGACGCTGGCGGATTGCACGCTGCCCAGCACATCGCGGACGGCAGATTGCCGGTGGGCATCCAGCACGCTGGCCCCTTGAAGGCGCGACAGGTCCACCGCCTCGGGCGCAAGGCTGAGGCGTTCGACATACTGGCCAGCCATGTCGCGGCGGCGCACGGCCGCACCGGTGGACCAGATCACTTCGACAGTGCGGGCGTCGCGATCAGCACTGGCCGGGGCCAGGTCGGCGCGGCGGGTCAGCAGGATGACGGTGTCATTCATCGGCGGTATCCTCCTTGGCGGCAGGCGGTGCGCCGAAGTTCAGGCCCAGCGCATCCGACCGCGCCTTGTCGGCGGCAATCTCGGCATCGACCTGTTCGGCGTCGTAGCCCCGTTCGGAAATCGCCTGCGTCCGGCTCTTGAGACCGGCGTTGATCGCAAGGATCTCGGCCTCGACGTCCTTCTTGGGATCGACGTAATCGAACTTGGGCGGGAGCCATTCGCAGGCGAGATAGGCCGCAGGATCGCGGTCGAAGTCCCGCGCGGGCAGATCGCCCGACAGCACCGCCAGGCGCACGAACCGCTCCCAGACCGGGCGGCAGAACAGATGGACGACGACATTGTGCTGCAACTGCTCGACCCGGCGGCGAAACTCGATCAGCCCGGCGCGGATCGAGGAATAGGTCACGCCCTCCAGATCGCCCGAGACCAGCTCGTAGGGCAGGCCCATCCCGGCAGCGACGGCGCGCAGGTGGTTCTTCACGAAGGGCGCATAGGCATCGTGCTCGGTCGGGTTGGAAAATCGGATGTCGGTGCCGGGCGGCAGGGGGATCAGGCTGCCGGGTTCCATGCCCACTGTCAGCGCGCCGTTGCTGTTTGTGCCGCTCAGGCCGCCCGCCGTGCCATCCGGATCGGTGATGAAGCCGGTGAACAGGGCTGCGACCTTGGCCTTGACCAGCGCGGCGTCCTCGAACTGGTCCAACTCATGCAGCCGCAGCAGCACTGGAGCGAGCCAAGTGATCCCGCGCAACTGGCCCGCGGCGAGCGGCTTGAACAGGTGCAGGCAATCGGTGGCAGGTAGGCGCAACGGTTCCAGCCGCAGGGAGGTAAGCGGATCGCCAGGCCGGTCGCGCGTTACCCAATAGGCGGTGCGTTGCCCAGCGCCATTGAACTCGATCCCCGCCCGGATGCGTGCGCCACCACCGATATCGCGGTGCAGGTCGAGCGGCACCTGGTCACGGTCCAGCAGGTCGATGTGCAAGGGAACGGTGGCCGCATCCGGCACCACACGCAGCCGTGCGAAACTCTCGCCGCCCTCGACCATCGCCCGCACGGCCATGGCCTGCAGCCCATAGAAGTCGGCCAGCCCGCCCGGATCGGCATGATCGGTCCAGCGCAGCCACAGCACCTGAAGCCGTTCGCGCACCGCGCGGTCGGGATGGGTGGACTGCGGCTTGATGCCTGCGCCGACGACATTGCCCACCAGGCTGTCCACAGCGGCCGCGACCCAAGGGTTATTCCGCGCATACCATCCCGCACGTCGCGCCGCAGTAGTCGCGCCCGCGAGGATAGCCGTGTTCAGCCCATCGACCGTCCGCGCCCCCTCCCAACGCCGACCGCCACCCGCGGCGTCAAAGCCGCGCGTGCGCGTGAACCCGAAAAGGCGATGAAGGAGCGTCCGCATGGCGCGGATTGTCTCATTTCCAGCGCCTCCGGGGTATCAGAGAGGTTGGGAAAGGTCGGGAAGGGCCGGAAACGAATCGGAATTCTCTGGACGCGGCAGTGGCATTCAGCCCCTATTCCTTCGCCACGACGGTATCGTAAAGCCCGTAGTGGGTCAGCCCTTCGTGGCTGTCGATGCCGGTGTACCGGAGCGAGGCATCCTCATACCGGCGGAAAGCAAACACCGCCTGGTTCATCTGCTCCGTGTTGAAGACCTTGAGGCGCACCAGAAGGTGGAAATCCTGCACAGTCAGGCCTGTGACGGTCAGGAACAGTTCGGGCTCCAACTTGGTAATCACGTCCTGGAGCGTGTTCTCGCGGAAATCGGTCAGGTACATGAACGCGGGGATCCGCGTCGCGAACTTGATCAGCTTCTCCTGCACCTTCTTTCGCGCGGACTTGTACTCCTTTTCCTCGTCGGTGAGTTCCTTCTTCTCCTTGTCCGTCAAGTCCCCGGATTTTGCCTTGTTCTTGAGGTCTTTGACCTTCTCGCTCTTGTTGATGATGGTCTCGATGATGTTGTCGCCCAGCGCCCGCCAGCCTTCGATGCGCTCAACAGCAGCCATAGCCTCGGGGTTATCCATGATCCGGCGCAGCGTGTCGTTGTCCACATTCACCAGCAGCGCGCTTTCCCATTTGCGCGCCAGCAGCGTGGCCGACGTGCCCGCCATCGCGATATCGAGGATGCCACCGGCATCGATCTGCGTCATGTTGGCACCGTCGTATGCCAGTACCGGCAAGAACGAGACCAGATCCCTTACGGCGTTTTCCGGGTTCGCTTCATTGGGTGACAGGCCGATGCCGTATTCGGAAAGCTGCCGAAGGGCCCGAGTCGGCGCGAAGTCGAACACGAAGCAGGCTGGCTTGAGGATTTCCTCCTCATTCGGGTTGTCGCCGTTCGGGTTCTTGATTGACCACGGCGACTGCACACGAAACGCCGCCTGGAAATAGGTTTCGGGCGATTTCAGGTTGCGCAGCATAAGAATGGACGACCACTGCGCCACCGTCACGCCGGTGGTCAGCTTTCCGCAGGACAGGGTGATGGTCTTGGTGTCGAACCCACTGCCGATGGCCTTACGCACCGGCGGCAGCGCCTCGAGGCCGATGCCAGCCGAAGCACCGGCTGCGACGACGACCGTGTATTCATGCCAGAACGTGTTGTGCTTCTCGGCTAGCAGGCTGGCCATTGCGTGGCAGGCCGCAACGTTTGGCAGAAACCAGAAGGAGTGTTGGAGGTACGGCAGCAGGCGCACGTCGGAATAAGGGAACGGCGGACGGGTGCCGGTCTTGAGGTGTTCGACAGCCCTCGGCGCATACTGGCCCCGGATGATGTCCAGCCATTTCTGCACATCGCTCTTGTGCTTGAACTGTGCCGCACTGTTTGTCCCTGTCGCCGCGAAGAACTCGTTCAGATCGAATTCGTCGAACTCGCCCGAACTTGCCACGGCCACCAATTCGTCGGGCATCTGGTAGGTCAGCAGCCGCATCTGCGGCAAGGCACCGTAGGGGTTCCACTTGTCGGGGTTCTTTACTGCAAACTCGGCCTTGGCGCGCTGTTCGTCGGTGTAGGTCCAGTTGAAGATCTGCTCTTCGATGAACTCGCCCGTGGCCAGCGCCTTGAAGGGCGTGCCCGAGAGGTAAAGGTAGGCCTTGGTTGTGATGGGAAGGAAGTCCGCTTCCTTCTGCGACAGGACGTTCAGGTCCTCGTTCACGTCATCCAGCCCGGCCGCGTATTCCAGTTTGGCTTCCTTCTTGGAAACCGCTTCGTCCTCGCCCTCGAACAATTCCTTCGCGGTGTCGCGCCACGCCCCGAAATGGTATTCATCGAACACCACGAGGTCCCAGTTCACCTGGTGCAACCATCCGTTTCGTGGCTTGATGTTCCCGGCCGCATCCCGGCCGAGCAAGTCCTGAAACGAACCGAAATAGACGACCGGCTTCGTGGGATCGATCTGTGTGGGGTCGCTGCCAGAGGATCGCGACAGGTATTGCCAGCCGTCAAAGTCCGCATGGCTTTCAAGATCGGTCTGCCAGGCGTCCTCGACAGCTGGCTTGAAGGTCAGGACCAGCACCCGCTTGGCGCCCATCTTCCTTGCCAGCTGGTAGGACGCAAAGGTCTTGCCGAAGCGCATCTTCGCGTTCCACAGGAAGCGTGGGACGGCATGCATGTCCTCGGACCAGCGTGAATGGAAATAGGCGTGCGTGACCCGCACCGCCTCGGCCTGTTCCCGGCGCATGGGGAAGGTCTGGTGGCGGTTGCCGCTGAGCTTCTTGCCGGTGCGCAGTTCGGTCAGCACGGTCGCTACGTCGGCCACCGTGCAATGCATCCATTCAAGCTGGCTTTTGACAAAGCCCTTCCGGGCCAGAGCGGCGCGGACATCGTGATCGGAAAAGATCGAGCCGTCGTCGCGTTCGGCAGGCGCATCTAGTTCGATGCGGAAGTTCTGGATGGCGGCTGTGCGAAGCTGCTCGGCCACGCGGTTTTTCACATTCCGCGTGGTCTGACCCACCTTGAGAAGCCCGGCATGAGCCTCATCGGCAATCGAATAGGCGTAAATGCGTGGGCGTGCTTCGGGCCTTGGGGCGAGGATTTCATCAATTGTGGGCTTACTCATCTTCACCGCCCATAGGACGGATCAGGCTGTTGATGAACAGAATTTCATCGTCAGTTATTCCATACTTCTGATACAGACGTTCGTCCGTCCAATCCTCTGTCCAAGACTGCTGAGGGACCCAAGAATATGTTGAGCGCAAGGCATCCTGTGTGATTTTTCGCAGAGAGACAAGGAAGCGAAAAAGGCGAGTGCGATAGTAGCTGGCAAAACTCTGCGCGCTCTCCTGAGATTCAAAAGGCGAAACAGTCAGATATGACTGGGTGCAAGCTGATGGGGGAGCGGCAACTATTTCCTTCCCAAGAATCTGGTGCGGGAAGGACTCTCCCGCGCCATATGCTTTAGGTACGAGAACTTTCCACGTGTCGATCGCACCTGCATTCTTGCGAATATCGTCGCGCTTCATATAGCCAATAGTTCGCTTTCCGCGATTTATCAGATGAAGCGCGATCTGGCCGCCAAGGTTCTGATTTGACCATCCCTCATAGTTTGTGGCAATACCAAATGGGGTATCGCCCGATATCAGATCAACAATCGATTTTTCACCGAGGGCGCGAACTTTTCTCAAAATCCCAAGAGAGCGTTCATCGCGCACCAAGACATCAAACTCATTCAGTTTACGATCCTTCTGAAGGTGCGATTCGCCTGATAAAATTCGCGTAAGATCACAGGTACCTTTGTGAGATCCATCCCAAAGGAAGAAGCAAACACCACCTTTGATTTGAACTCCCGGAAATGCTTCACCAGAGTCCGGAAAGTCTGTCAAAAAGCGAAGGTTGCCGCCAGTTAACATTTGAGCCCGAAAGTCGTCGAGTCCGCGCCCACCCGCCATCCACCTGGAAGGGACAACCATGCTTACATATCGTGGTTCAAGATTTATGGCTTGCTGCACGAACAGATGATAAATTGATGAATCGCTGGTGCCGCCAGCACCACCAGACATCTGGTAAGGCGGATTTCCAACAATAACGTCGAACTGCATGTTGCCTCCAAAAATCTCAGCGATCCGAGACTTCACATCATCGGTGTGGATGAACGCATAAGCGTAGTTTTCCAAGTCTGCGCCGCGATCAAGAATCGTTTTGGGCGCCCCACAGTAGACGCACTTTGTGTCGCGCCATGTGTGCTCAACCCTTTGAAACCAAATATTCCCGTTTGAGTTCGAGAAGCTTCTTGCGACGGAATGTGGCCCGTTTGCATGCTTCGAGCAGTATAGACTGCGTCTGGAAAGCAAGCTGGTCAGATTAGTGATTCCGATGCCAAAGACCTGCTTGGTCAAGATATGATCTACGCGATTCTGGACGTTCGGGATTTCAGAGGCCAGTCCAGCTGTCAATCGGCTTGTTATTTCCCGCAGAAATACGCCTGATTTGGTGAACGGGTCGAGAAACTTCACCTGGCTGTCGGCCCAGATGTTTGCGCCACCATGGTCGGCTGCCCAAGCAGCTGCCACAGTATCCAACATGCGGTTCGCAAACTCGGGCGGGGTGAACACCTCGTCGTTCGACAGGTTCGCGATGCAGGTCAGCACATCCGGGTTGCGCCCGCGCAGGGTAAAGCTCACTTGGGTGTTCATGCAGCCTCCTGCGGGGTGCCGTCATGGGCGGCGGCCAGATCGCGCACCGTCATCGTCGGCCAGGTCTTGATCGGGGTGAAGATCTCGTGCTTGCCAAGATGGGCGAACAGCGATCCCTCGGCGCTGAAGGACGATGACCCGGTCAGCACATCCAGTCGGAAATCACGGCGCTGGAACCTGCCCTTGCCCAGATAGCCCCATTCGGCAAAGGTGATCGGCAAGCCATCCTGCGCCCGCATTGTCAGCGCATCGCCATGGACGAGGTTCTGCGACAGCACGAAGAAAGCTGCGCGATACAGGTCGTCGCTCTCATCGATGTTCAGATACTCGGCCAGCACATCGAGCATGTTGGCCCGGCATTCCGCGATATTGTCGGCCAGAAGCTCGATGCCGTAGGTGCACATCAGCCCCAGCAGGGCGTAGTGCCGCTTTTCAAAGTCGTGCTTGCCGAACTTTGTCTCAACAGCGGCCAGTTTCCGTTGAAGAACCCGGATCAGAAAGTTGCCGCTGCCACAGGCAGGTTCAAGAAACCGCGAGTCAATACGGTCGGCCTCGCCTTTGACGAGGTCGAGCATTGCATCAACAAGCCAACCTGGGGTGAAGACTTCCCCATGATCGGCAACACGCTTCTTGGACTTGATCAGGCTCATGCGAAATTCATGACAGATTGGTTCCGTGCGGTAAATGCGTTCATGGCGGTGCGGCGACTGCTACTGCCGCTATTTCCATGAGCAACAAGGGGAATTTGCCTGACGATAGACGATCAGACGCGCAGAGTCATCCCATCCACACCGACCGGATTGCACTGCGCACTGGCCGTGCGGCTGCGACGCCCATCCTCTCCGCCTCCTCGTTCAATCGCATCCCCATGCTGATCAGGCCATGCAGGGCGGCGTGGGCGTAGACGAAGGTGTCAAGCGCCTCATTGCGTTCGCCGTCGCGTTTGGGCTGCCAGGAGCGGATCGGGCGGCCCTTCTCGAAGCGGGTGACGACGCGTTCGGCAGTCAACTGGCGGAAGTAGTCGGCGTCGAGGCGGCGGGGGAAGTGGATGGCACCGGGGCCGGGTTCTGTCAGTTTCAGGCGGGCGTAGACCGCGTCCTTCACGGCATCTACGCCGACGATGAAGAGCGGGATCTTTGCCTTGTTGCTGCGGGTGGGACGGCGCGGCCAGACCGGGATGCCGGGGCCACCGCGCCCCTTGATCGCCCAGATGCGGCGGGCGAGGCGGGTGCGGCAGAACTCGTAGGCCATCTTGGTGTGATGGCCGCCGGTATCCACAGCAACGGCGCGCACGGGGAGGTCGCCATAGGTGCCGTTCAGAACGCCATCCAGGTCGGACCAGAGGCGTGGGCCGGAAGGGTCGCCCCACAGGACGCGATAGTCGATCACCCATGCTTCCTCGTCACGGCCCCAGCCGACGATCTGCGCCTCGATCCGGTCGCCTTGGACATCGACGCCTGCGGTCAGCACGGCCACGCCGGGGGCGAGGTCGCTGCCCCAATCCTCGCGCCGTGCCATGAGGGGATCGGCAGGGACGGTGTCGCCCGCCTGGTCCTCCCAGGACTCGCCCAGTTTGGTGTTGACCCAGACTTGTAGGCGCGAGGGATCCTTGGCCACGCGGGCATGTTCCTGCGCGATCTCGGCCCAAGTTTCCCATGGCGAATAGAGCGAAGACAGGTGGAACCCCGCCGTGCGACCATCGCCCAGCGCGGTCGGCCGCCATTCGCCAGCGGACATCAAGCGCGACTTTTCGTGCTCATGATGCACGCCACCGCAGGCCTCACAGACCAGATAGGCCGCGTCGCGCTGCCCCTCGGGCCAGCGGATGCGCGCCCATGTGATCGGTGCCATGTCGCCGCAATGCTGACAGGGCACATGGAAATACCGCTGGTCGCTGTCGAGATAGGCTGCTTCGATGCGGGAATGACCTTTCAGGGTGGGCGTCGAGACCATGTAGATCTTGCGCCGCCCGCGAAACGTCGTGGTGCGCTGGATCGCCAGATCGACGGGGTCACCCTCGCCATCGGCATCACCGGGATAGCCGTCCACCTCGTCCAGGAACAGATAGCGCACCGGGGTGGACCGCAGGCCGACGGCGCTGTTCGCCCCGGTCATCACCAGCTGGCCGCCGGGGAAGGATTTGCGGAACAGGCTGTTCCCGGCATCGCGCGACCTCGGGGCCGATACCAGATCGCGCAGGGCAGGGGTGGCCTCGATCAGCGGATCAATCCGCACGGTGGTGTTGCGGCGCACCATGTCGAGCGAGGGCATGACCAACATGGCGATGCCGGGGGCGTTCTGGATGATGTAGCCGAGCCAGTTCAGCCCTGCCTCGGAGCCACCCGTCTGCGCGCCCTTCATCAGCACGACGCGTTCATAGGGGCTGGAGGTGGACAGGGCGTCCATAACAGCGCGCAGATAGGGCGTGCGGTCGGTGCGCCAGCGCCCCGGTTCTGCCGAGGTCGGCGGCAGGATGCGATGCCGGTCGGCCCAGTCCGATACCGGGATCGGCGGTTCCGGGCGGATGCCGCGCCGCCAGGCGAGATCAATTTCAGGCACCATCGCCAAAACTCCCCAGCGGCATGTCGGCCAGGTATTCGAGATGCTCGCGCATCATCCGGTCGAGGGCGGCGAAGGTGGCACGCGGATCGGCCCCGACCTCGGCGGCCAGCAGCGGTGCTGTGCGCTGCACCCAAGCCATGTGCGCATCACGTTCGGCACGGGCGCGGGCGAAAACCGTGCGTGTAGCGGCGAGAGTTTCGACCAGTTGACCCTGTTCGCGTTCGAACGCCAGCTTGGCGCGCTGCACTTTCACGATCTCATGCAGCCGCTTCGCCTCGGCCAGCGTGGTCGAGACGCGGGCGGGCGATGAAGGGGCGGCGAAAGCACCACCCTTGTTGCGACGCGACGGATCAAGATTGTCCTCGATCCATGCCAGCCCCTCTGCCACATCGATCTGACCATCGGGTCGCACCGGCAGGCCATCGGCCACCAACTGCGAGATGCGGCCCTTGGTCAGGCCGACCCGCGCGGCGAAGGCGGTCTTGGTTTCAGAGGCGTTGAGTTTAGTCAATTTCGCCCCCTGACGCTGGCGGGGTCATGCGCTGCGCTCCCCCGCATACGAATTGGCCCGGGAGGAACCGCCGCGCTCCCGATCATTGCCGATTGATGCCCCTCAGACCGGTCCGCGCGGCGCGGCGGATGACGCAACAATGACGCGGGAATGACGGGTTTCGGGGCGTAAGCCGTTGATAGTGTTGAGATGACGCACCTGCCCGGGGAACATTTTATATAGGGGGTAATCTGAACCTTCGGGGTTGGGTGGTTTTCCCCCTTTATCAAAAAGGTTGGAGCCAAGTGCGTCATCTCAACACTATCAATGGGTTGCGTGCCAAAGTCCGTCATTCTTGCGTCACCACTGCGTCACTGTGATGCCGAGGAAGAACCGGCCTGAGCTTGTGCGCTTGTGCTGGATCCCGGCCACCTGTGCCTGGACGCGCTGGACGAAGCCGTTGATCGCGGGGATCTTCTCGGGCTTGAAGCCCTCGGCCTGCGCCCAGTTCTGGAACCTGAGGTGCGCATCGCGGGTGGCGAGCATCGGGCCGCCGTTCACGATGGGCACGACCTTCACACAGGCGTCGATCCAGGCCAGCACCGGGTCTTCGCCCAGCACCCACTCGATCAGCGCCTCGCGGCAGCTTTCCGGGATGGCGAAGTTGCGCTGGCGGATCAGGCGCGACGCCCCTTCGACGGCCCATGCCAGCAGCAGGTCGGCTTCCTCGGAGGCGATGCGCTTGCCGATATCCTCGATCCGCTCCTCGAGGGGAATGGTGCGGGTGAAGGGGATCAGCAGCAGGCGGCGCTGCACGCCCCGGTCCACGCCGCCCTTGAAGCTGGGCAACTGGTTCGCGGCGAACAGGTTCTGCGCCACAGACCGGAACTCCACCCGGCTCTTGTAGACATCGCGCCCCTCGATCGGCTCGCCGGTGACGACGGATTTGAAGATGTTGGAGGCGATGGCCTCGGGCGACAATTCGTCGGAGGCGTTCAGGAGTTTCCCGACCAGCCCGGTGACGTGCCGCTCATCACCCATCTTGGCAGCGGGGACGCAGCAGATGGCGCTGGCGGGCAGGAGGCCGCGCGCGAGATCGAGGATCTGGCTCTTGCCGTTCTCTGCGGTCTTGCCATGCAGCACGACGGCGCGCGGCTGAACCAGGCGCGTGGCATAGCCCAGCGCGGCCGAACCACAGACCTCGGCCAGCAGATCGCATTTGGCCTGAGCGTCCGGGTCGCCCCTGAAGCTGCCGGTCAGCAGACGGCGCAGCATCGAGCCTTCGGGCGGGATGCCAGAGGTGCCAGGGGCCCAGCGACCGGGGAGGGTGTGGCGGCAGCGGTGATTGCGGTGATGCGGTTCCAGATGCGGCGTGCCGGTCGCATCGAAGCGCAGGAAGCCCGAGGCGCAGTTGATGCCAGCGGGCGGGGTGTCGAAGAACCCAGGCTCGGCGCAGAGGGCGGCACATTCGTGCAGGACAGAGTTGACGCGGGTCTGGGTCAGCTTGACGTTCGAGGGCTCGCCCGCGGGCGTCTCGAAGCTCGCTCCGTCATAAGCATGGACCGGCAGGCGCAATTCGTGGGCCGGGATCGCCTCCCAATGGGTGCCTATATAGCGCCAGAACTCGCCTTCGGCGTGGACAATGCGGCCATGGCGTTCGGTCAGATCCTCGCGCACCCGCTTCGCCATCTCCACGTCCGACCCGATATAGAGGCGTTTGCGCCCCTGATCGGCCTGGTCCGGGCGAAAGAGTTCAGCCCCGGCGATCCGGTTGCGAACGGCCTCCTCGCCCTCGCGCAGCAGCACGTCGTTGAAGTCCTGATCCTCGGGCGGTGTCGCGATCATCACCGTCAGCCCGCGCAGGGCGAGGGCGGTGGCGGCGCGGGTGATCATTCCCTCGGCCTTGCTTCCGGGCGCGTCGCCATCGCGGGCGATGATCACCGTGGCCTTGTCGGGAACGGGCGCGCGGCCGATGTTCGAGACGCCGAGGCAGGCCCAGACCTCCTGACCGGTGGCCTGCCAGACTGACAGCGCGGTTTCGACACCTTCGCAAAGCACCAGAGGTTCCCGCCCCGGCAGGCGCACGGCGGAACGTTCGCCCCAGCCCTCGACAGCCTTGTTGGTGCGCTTGACGGGATTGACCGGGGCCTTCTTGCCCTCGGCCGTCAGATAGACCTGCTGGATCGCCAGTACCTCGCCGGCCGCATCGGTCGCCAGCGCGACCATCGCGCCATGGCTGCCATAAGCGTTCCGGCGAAAGCGGATGCAGTCTGGCGGCTGAACGGTGATCCCGCGCCCCGCCAGATAGGCATGGGCCGGTGTGCCATTCGGAACCTCGGTCTGGCGCACGATCTCTGCGACCTTGGCTGCGAGTTGGGCTTCCGACAATTCCACGGTGCGGGCTGGGCCAGATGCCGGGGCCTTGGCGGGTTTGATGGCGGCAGGTTTGGCGGCGGTCCAGGAGGCAGGCATTTCCGCATCGCCCAGCCAGTTGCGCGCCCAGTCCCATGCAGCCTTTTCGTCCATCCCGAAGTGATGACGGATCAGTTCCGGCCCAGCGCCGCCCGTTCCGGCCTCATGGTCATACCAGCGCCCGGCGTCCTTGCCCGCGATTTCCACCGCGATGCTGCCCTTGGTCCCGAAGCGCAACTGCTGCGCGCTGGACAGGGGGCGGTTCGGGGTGCCGAGCAGTTCTACCGCAAGATCGGCGATCCGGTCGTTCAGCAGTTCCGCCACCCGGGACACGGACATGCGCCGGGACGTACGACCTTTGCGCGTGGGCGGCACGTCGTTGAAGTCGAGCGGATTGTCCTGAAGGGTCATGGGGCAGGGGTTCGCTATTCAACTGATGGAAGTGGGGCCCGCGAGTGGATCGCGGACCTCAGGACATTTGCGGCTGCCGTCACTCGCCCGGGGTGAAACGCTCCTGCTGTGCGATCCAGTTCAGCAGCGTGCTTTTGCGCGCGCAGATCACCGAACCCATCTTGAAATGCGGCATGCCCCTCGGGGCCTCGCCGGTCAGGTAGTAGACCTTGCGGCGGTGCTTCACGTCGCCGAACATGAACTTGGCGATCTCGTCCGCGCCGCGAAGGAGGTCATCGCCGAGCGTCACCTCGGTTGCGGTCTGATGAAGGTTCTCGACGGGGCCGGGGTGTTTGGTCATGGCTGGGTCTCCTTTCTAGCGCAGGGCTTCCTGCAGCAAGTGGGCGTCAAGTCCGTGGAGGCGGCGCCACGCGGCGCGAACCTGCATGCTGATGTTGATGCTGGCGGTGCTCAGCGCGTTGGCGCGGGTCGCGATGGCCAGCTTGTAGATGCGTTCGGCGGCGGTGGCCTGCGCCGGGGAAGATGCTTTCGAGAGTTTGGCGAGGCCCTGCGGACTTCCAGCTAGCCACGGCAGCATCTGAAATGTGTCCTTCGATGTCGCGTAGCCGATGATCAGCTCGTTCTTGCCGGGCGGCGCGTCGGGAAAGATGGTGGCGAAAAGGGGTGGCACCCGCAGGAACAGGAACTTCCGGTCGATCAGGTCGAGATGCCAGTCGTCCGGGGTTGATCGCACCAGCGGTCCCTCTTCGGGTGAGATGGTCCCCGCAATCGAGGTCGTCAGCGCAGCCCATGTGCCGGGACGTGTCTTGGCCATGGCCTCGGCCACGATGCGGATGTTCCAGGCGAAGTGTTCGCTGATCGCGGCACCGATCGCAGCGATCAGCACATCCTCCTCGCGCCACATCCGCTTGAAGCCGCCATGCTCCTTTGGGGTTTTCTGCGCCTGAATGGCACCGGCAGCTTGCAGGACACGCAGGCTGGGCAGGGGCATCCCCGATGCCGCCACCGCTTCCGCGTCGCCATGAAAGAGCGGTTCGGGCGCTTCCGCACCGTTCCGTTCGCTGGCTGTCATTGTCATGGGCTCCGATCATGAACTAGGGCTTTACACAAGCGACAATCCGTTGCAAGTGCATGTGATATGGTTCATATCACCAATTCACGGGCTTTGACAACTGGTCCCGTTTCTTACGCTCACGGAGGGAAATGATGGCCACAATCCGCAAACGCACGCTGCCTTCGGGACTGGTCCGCTGGCAGGTAGATTTCACCGACCAGGCAGGCAAACGCCGGTCCAAGCTGTTCCCGCGCCGCAAGGATGCGGATGTCTATCTGGTCAAGGTCCGCTCGCTGGTTGCCAACCACACCTATCTGGCCGACAGCGACAGCACGACGGTCGCCGATGCCGCGAAGGCGTGGCTCGACCATTGCGAGGTGCGCTGCAAGACCGGGCGGCGGATGGAACGGTCCACCCTGCGGGGCTACAGCGACTATGTGCGCCTACACATAACCGCGCCCGAGATCGGCATCGGTGACAAGCTGATCGCCCAACTGACCCGCCGCCATGTCAACGAGTTCCGCGACCGGATGCTGCTGAACGGTCGGTCCGAACACCTGACCCGCCGCGCGCTATCGGTGCTGAAGCTGGCGCTGGACCACGCCATCGACAACGGCCAGCTGTTCACCAATGCCGCCCAAGGCGTGCGGGTGATCAAGTCCAGCCGGATCGAGCACAAGGCCCCGGTGCCGACGAAGGAGGCGATCCGCGCCCTGATCGAGGCGGCCGACGAGGATTTCAAGCCACACTTGATCGTTTCGGCCTTGGGCGGGTTGCGCGCATCTGAACTGCGGGGCCTGCGCTGGCAGGACGTGGATTTCGACAAGGGCTTCCTCCACATCCGCCAGCGCGCCGATGCCTACAACCAGATGGGTGAGCCGAAATCGCGGGCAGGGTTCCGCGATATCCCGGCCGGGCCGATGGTGCTGAACGCCCTGCGCCGCTGGAAACTGCGCTGCCCGAAGAACGCCCTCGATCTGGTCTTTCCCGCGCCGCAGGGCGGGATCCTGCAGCACACCAAGACCCAAGCCCGGTTCCGCAAGCTGCTGGAGAAGGTCGAGGTCACCATGCGCTGGCACGACCTGCGCCACTTCGCCGTGTCGCTCTGGATCGAGCAGGGCTTCTCGATCAAGGAGATCATGACCTTCGCGGGCCATTCCTCGATCCAGATGACGATGGAGCGGTACGGCCACCTGTTTCCCTCGCCAGACCACCAGAAGGCGATGGCCATGGTCGAGGCGAAGCTGCTAGGTTAACGATTGTCAGACCCTCAGCATGTTAATCCAAAGGGTTGTTAGGTATACCCCATGGACCAAATCGCCGCTCCACTCGCCCGGGATTGCGCGGATCGGTTACTGCGCTACACTGCTGGCTGTATGACGGCAGGAGGGCCCGTGCCATTACGAAGCTGTTTATAATTGGCAACGGATTCGACATCCATCATGGGGTCAGGTCCAGATACACAGATTTTGCGGATTGGTTAGCGAACGTTGATCGCGAAGTGCACGCGGCCGTCGAAGAATACCTACCGACATGGGTCGACGCTGACGGCAAAGTGCAGAACGCCTGGGCCGATCTTGAGAACAACCTAGAACACTTCGACATTGACCAGCTTCTTGAGCACGGGTCGAACTTTCTGCCAAGCTATGGGGCTGACGACTGGAGTGACTCAGGCCACCACGACTTCGAATACGAACTCGACCGAGTGATCAGTTCCCTTTCAGTCGGCCTTCATAGAAACTTCGTGCGTTGGCTGGGCACTCTGAACATACCCAAACAAATCGCCTCCCCTGTCCGCCTCCTTGATCCCAAGGCTAAATTTCTCAACTTTAACTATACGCCTACGATTCAGAGGCTCTACGGCGCGGCGAATGTCCTACACATCCACGGCTCTTTGGCGGACCCGTCTTCTCAAATTGTGCTTGGGCACGGATGGAAACCAGGCGCCAATGACATCTGGGAGGACCGCATTGACGAAGACACGGACACGCGCGTTGCTGGTGGCTATCGCTTGATCGACGAATACTTCCGCAAGACCTTCAAACCGACCACAGAGATCATTCGGCGCAATCAGGCATTTTTCTTGGGACTTGACGATGTGTCCGAAGTCTACGTCTTTGGGCACGGGTTGGCCGACGTTGACAGCCCTTACTTTGCGGAGATGCTGAAACATTTACCGGAAGATGTGCAGTGGACAATTTCCTACCATGGCGGAGATCGCGAGCGCGAGAAAATTGAGGCGGCCGCCACTAAGATCGGGATACCGACAGGGCTGGCGCGCTTTGCCTTCCTCCGCGACCTCTAGTCTGCTCCATGGTCGCGCCGAAGCGGTTCGGATGATGCAACTACCGTATCTTTCCAACGGTTTGCGGCTGTTCCGTGCGACACGACGCCGACGTCACAAGCTCAAAAATCGGCTAAAAAGCGGAAATCACGAGACTATTCTGGATGCAGGGGTAGCCCTCATAACCTGAAGGTCACAGGTTCAAATCCTGTCCCCGCAACCACAATCCTCAATAAAATCAGCACGTTAAGCCTCGCACAATCGCGGGGCTTTTTGCCGTTCCCCGACGGCTCAACACCAACTCAACAAAAACGGGCTGCATGGGGAAACGGCGGCGAGACCGCGTCGCTGCAGGCGATTGACCCGGCTGACGGTAGGCGCATACTGGACAGATACCGACAAGCCGGGGTCCACCAGATGATCGAAGAAGAACCGAACATAGTCGTAAGCGCGACGTCGCGGCCCTATGCGGTGAGGCTTGACGGCTGTGCGTGCCGCCAGGGCATGAGGTCTTC
>NZ_VDDD01000072.1 GCF_006151785.1 Paracoccus marcusii | reverse complement strand
GCTGCTAAAAGAGGTGCAGTTGGATCGAGATCATGTTTGGCAGGCTGGAGACTGGCGCCGCATTGCCATCCGCAACGACGGGTGCTCGAAGGTCTTCCTTTCCGCCATCGCTCTTGCCGTAATCGTCATGTTCTGGCTTTGAGTCTGGCGTCTAGCATTCTGGCTTGGCGCCATCGCCTTCCCGATTGCCTTGCAGATCGCACGGCGCATTCTCAACCGTGGGAACGTTCCGACCGGAGCATGAATACGGAGACGGGCGCTATGATTAAAGATGCGCTGCAGCGATTTGGCACCTTGCGCTATCGCAGCACGCGCCGCAGACCGTCCTGAACCTTCAGGAGCGGATCGAGATACAGACCGACTAAATCCACGGCATCGGCCTGAACCGCGGCAACCCCGGTATTGACCGCGGCGATGACCCGGCCATGCACAGAATACAGCGGGACGGCGATGGAACGCAGTCCCGACTCCACCTCTTGATCGATGACGGCGTATCCGTCCGTACGGGCGGTGTCGATCCGGTCCATGATTTCGGTGGGATCGGTCAGGCTGTGTGGGGTACGGGGCGTCAGATCGGAAGACATGACCAGCGCCAAGGCCTGATCGCGGGGCAGGGCGGCCAGCAGGACGCGCCCCATCGACGTGCAATGCACGGGCAGTCGTGATCCGGGCATCAGCCCGATCGACATCACCCGACGCTGCGCGGCGCGGGCGAGATAGACGATCTCGGTGCCGTCCAAGATCGACACAGATGTCGATTGCCCGATCCGATCGGACAGCTGGTCCAGCCAAGGCTGGACCAGCTGCGCCAAGGGCATCGCTGCCAAAGCCCCCATGCCTAGGCGCAACACCCGCGCGGTCAGGGTGAAAAACTTCCCGTCGTAATCAGCATAGCCCAACTCGTGCAGGGTCAACAGACAGCGCCGGGCGGTGGCCCGATCCAAGCCTGTGGCCTCCGCCACCTCGGAAATCGCCATGCGGGGTCGCTCGGCGCCGAAGGCTTCGATCACCAGCAGTCCTTTGCCTAAGGATCCAATAATGTCGGTTCTGTTCGCCATGCGATCAGAAATAATCGCAGTCCGAACAAAACTCAACATGTGACCAAATCTTATGGCGTTGTTTGTTATCGCGCCGTAAGCCCTCCTCATACAGGGGAGAATTCATGGACAAACGCATTTCGACGCTGGCGGCAGCTACGGCCCAAATCGCGGACGGTGCCACGGTGATGATCGGCGGGTTTGGCGGTTCCGGAGCACCGATCGAACTCATCCACGCCCTGATCGACCGCTTTGTGACGACCGGCAACCCCGGAAACCTGACGGTTATCAACAACAACGCCGGCAACGGTCATGTCGGTATCGCGGCAATGATCGAGCAGGGCATGGTGGCTCGGATGATCTGTTCCTTTCCGCGCTCGGCAGACCCGGTGGTGTTCACCGAACGCTATCTGGCAGGGCAGATCGACCTTGAGCTTGTTCCGCAGGGAACGCTGGCCGAACGCATCCGTGCGGGCGGAGCGGGCATCCCGGCCTTCTATACCCCTACCGGGTTCGGCACCGACCTGGGGCGGGGGAAGCCCGTGGCCGAATTCGACGGCCGGTCCTATGTGCAGGAGCGCTGGCTGAAAGCCGATGTGGCGCTGATCAAGGCAGAGATCGGGGATCACCTGGGCAATCTGACCTACCGGATGGCTGCGCGCAACTTTGCGCCGCTGATGGCGATGGCCGCGATGCGGACGATCGTGCAGGTCAGCCATGTGGTCGCGCCGGGAGACATCGACCCGGAGGCGGTGATCACGCCGGGGATCTTTGTCGATGGGATCATCCACGTGCCGGACCCGGCGCAGGAAGAGGAGCTGAACCGCGCAGAGGCGCGATACCCGGAGGGGACGGCATGGCCGACAAGCTGACAAATGCGCAGATCGCGTGGCGGGCCGCGCAGGACATCCACGACGGAGCCTATGTCAATCTGGGCATCGGATTTCCGGAAATGGTCGCTCGCTTCCAGCCCATCGGGCGTCAGGCGATATTTCATACCGAAAACGGCATCCTCGGCTTCGGCGAGGCCCCCCCGGCGGGCGCGGAGGACTGGGATCTGATCAATGCCGGAAAGAAGGCGGTGACGATCCGGCCCGGCACCGCGTTCTTTCACCACGCCGACAGCTTTGCGATGGTGCGCGGGGGGCATCTGGATGTCGCGATCCTGGGGGCCTATCAGGTCGCACAGAACGGCGATCTGGCGAACTGGTCCACCGGCCCCAAGGGCGTACCCGCCGTGGGTGGTGCGATGGATCTGGTCCATGGGGCAAAGCGCGTGGCGGTCATCACTGACCATGTCACCCGTGACGGCAAACCCAAGCTGGTTGAAGCCTGCAGCTTGCCCTTGACCGGAGTGGCCTGCGTGACGCGGGTCTATACCTCGCTGGCGGTCATCGACATTGAGGGCGGTCGGTTCATGCTGCGTGAAAAGCTGGCCGCTCTGTCATTTGATTATCTGCAATCGCTGACCGGCGCCCCGCTGCATGCGGATGGTGCCGTGACCGACCTGATCGTTCCGGAGGTATGAGATGACCGTAGCTTTTATCTGCGACTATGTCCGCACGCCCATCGGCCGGTTCGGCGGCGCGCTGTCCTCCGTCCGGGCCGACGATCTGGGGGCCGTTCCGCTGCAGGCCCTGATGGCGCGCAATGCCGGTGTCGACTGGCAGGCGGTCGATGACGTCATCTTCGGCTGCGCCAACCAGGCGGGCGAGGATAACCGAAACGTGGCGCGCATGTCGCTGTTGCTGGCGGGCCTGCCTGTCGAGGTTGGCGGGACGACCATCAACCGTCTATGCGGGTCGGGAATGGACGCGGTCATCGCAACCGCCCGCGCCATCCGCGCGGGAGAGGCGGACCTGATGATCGCCGGCGGTGTCGAGAGCATGTCCCGCGCGCCTTTCGTGATGCCAAAGGCCGAAACGGCATTCTCGCGCAGCGCGGCCGTCTACGATACGACCATCGGCTGGCGGTTCGTCAATCCGCTGATGGAGGCGCAATACGGCGTCGATTCGATGCCCGAGACGGCTGAGAACGTCGCCGAGGATTTCAGGGTCAGCCGCGCCGACCAGGACGCATTCGCACTGCGCTCTCAGCAAAAAGCCGCCGTGGCTCAGGGAAATGGTCGGTTTGACGCAGAGATCACCCCGGTGCTGATCCCTCAGCGCAAGGGCGACCCTAACCGGGTCGATCGCGACGAACACCCGCGCCAGACGACGCTGGAGGCCCTTGCAGGTTTGAAGGCGCCCTTCCGCAAGGGAGGGACGGTGACAGCGGGCAATGCTTCTGGCGTCAATGACGGTGCGGCAGCGCTGATCATCGCGTCCGAGGCAGGCGCGCGCCGACACGGACTGACGCCCATCGCCCGTATCCTGGGCGGGGCCGTCGCAGGCGTAGCGCCGCGGATCATGGGATTTGGCCCGGCGCCCGCCGCGCGCAAGCTGATGGCCAGGTTGAGGCTGGGCCAGACCGACTTCGACGTGATCGAGCTGAACGAGGCCTTCGCCAGCCAGGGTCTTGCGACACTTCGCGATCTGGGCATTGCCGACGATGACCCGCGCGTGAACCCCAATGGCGGCGCCATCGCGCTTGGCCATCCCCTGGGCATGTCGGGCGCGCGCATCACCGGCACGGCGGCGCTGGAGATGGCTTACACCGGCGGCCGGCGATCCCTGTCGATGATGTGCATCGGCGTGGGCCAAGGTATCGCGATCGCCTTGGAACGGGTCTGACGTCAGGGGTCCGGGTCCGGGTCCGGGGCGGCCAAGTTGTTGGCCGCTAGCCATGCGGGTTTTTCGGCATACATCTCGCGGATCAGGCGCCGGATCAGGTCCAGATAGCGGGATGTATCGCCAGCCCGATGGTTCATGATTACCGGAGACGTCGCACGAGGGCTGTCGATGACACGATAGCGGACATCAGACCGCATCTGCCTCGCGGATGACGGGATGATGCAGACCCCAGAATCCGCAGCGACCAGCCCAAGCGCCGTCTGGATCTCACGGACTTCCAGGACATCGCGGGGACGGATCTCTTCCTCCTGTAGCAAACTGAGAACCTGGTCGGCATAGCTGGGACGCGGCTCCTTCGGATAGACGATCAACCGCTGGTCCGCGATGACGGACAGCCGGATCGGGCCCTCGTCCTGGGCCAGCACCGAGTCCTGTGGCAGCGCGACAACCAGACGCTCCTCGCGCAGGATCGTGGCGACGACGTTGGGATCGTTATGGCGCATGCGGCCAAACCCAATATCGATGCGGCCTTCTTTCAATGCAGCAACCTGCTGGATCGACAGCATCTCCAGCAACTGGATATCCAGTTCCGGTGCATTCTGGCGCAGCTTGCGCACCAGGACCGGCAGCCCGCCATACAGCGTCGAGGCCACGAAGCCGATGGAGAGCACCCGATTGCGGTTCATACCCACCCGCCGTGTGGCGTCTTTCATCTGGTCCACGCGCCCAAGGACCTGCAAGGCCTGTTCATAGAGAAGCCGTCCGGCGTCGGTCAGCTTCACGGGCCGGCTTGTGCGGGTGATCAGGACGACGCCCAGCTCCTCCTCCAGTAACTGGATCTGCCGGCTCAGCGGTGGCTGGGCGATGTTCAGCTGTTCCGCAGCACGGGTGAAATTGCGCTCTCTCGCGACAGCGACAAAATAGCGGAGCTGACGCAGGTCCATCGGATCCTTTCCTTCACGCAAAGTATTCTGCATCGCAGCATGAAGGTGTTCCTGGATGCCTGACGGATCATAATACCCAAAGGGTATGGCTTCAAACCGAAACGGTGTTGGACGGGGCGCAGTGCGGGAGGCATTTTAGCCTCATGAACCAGTCATTCGCCCCCCTCGCTTCCACCACCACCGCCGTTCCTGTCGTCACGCAGGTCGAGACGGTGATCCTCGATTTGCCGACCATCCGGCCACACAAGCTGTCGGTTGCGACCATGAACGGTCAGGTTCTGATGCTGGTCCGCGTCCACTGCAGCGACGGTATCGTTGGCGTCGGCGAGGGGACAACCATCGGCGGTCTGGCCTATGGCGGCGAAAGCCCCGAAAGCATGAAGACCAATATCGACACGTGGTTCGCGCCGCTGATGATCGGTCAGGATGCCACCCGCGTGCAGTCGCTGATGGCGCGGATCGGCAGGATGGTCCGCGAAAATCGCTTTTCCAAGTCCGCGGTCGAGACCGCACTGCTGGACGCCCACGGCCGGCGTCTTGGCCTGCCGGTCAGTGAACTGCTGGGCGGGCGGCGGCGGGATCGTCTGCCTGTGGCCTGGACGCTGGCATCGGGCGACACGGCGCGCGACATCGCAGAGGCCGAGCGCATGCTGGACCTGCGCCGCCACCGTGTCTTCAAGCTGAAGATTGGTGCGCGGGCGCTGCGCGAGGATATTTCCCATGTCGCGGCCATCGGGCAGGCGCTTGGCGACAGGGCGTCCATCCGCGTCGACGTGAACATGGCCTGGTCCGAAGGGAAGGCCGCCTTTGGCATGGCGGCGCTGGCCGATGCAGGCTGCGTGCTGGTCGAACAACCGGTGGCATCAAGTGCGGCGATGGGTCGGCTGGTGCGCCGCTTTCCGATCGCGCTGATGGCCGATGAATCACTGACCGGACCCGAAAGTGCGTTCGAGATCGCACGCGTGCAGGGTGCGGACGTCTATGCGGTCAAGCTGGAGCAAAGCGGCGGCGCGTTCAACGCCTTGCGCGTGGCGGCTATCGCCGATGCCGCGGGGATCGGTCTTTACGGCGGCACGATGCTGGAGGGGGCGGTGGGCACGGTGATTTCGGCCCATACGTTCTCGACCTTCGCCAATCTGCAATGGGGGACCGAACTGTTCGGACCGCTGCTGCTCACCGAAGACATCCTGACCGAGCCGCTGGACTACAGCGACTTCGAGCTGACGGTTCCGGCCGGGCCGGGTCTCGGACTGTCTTTGGACGAGGAGCGCGTGGCGTTCTTCGCGCGCGACGGACTGCGCAAGACGATCAGCCTGCCCAAAGGAGTTGTGTGACGATGCTGTACCAGGTGATGATGACGGTCGATCTTCCCCGGGACCTTGCGCCCGAAGAGGCCACCCGGATCCTTGCGCAGGAAAAGGCCTATTCCCAGGATCTGCAGCGCAGCGGCAAATGGCGCCATATCTGGCGGATCGCCGGACAATACGCCAACTGCAGCATCTTCGACGTGCGCGACCATGACGAGCTGCACCAGATCCTGTCCGGCCTGCCGCTGTTCCCGTTCATGGAGATTAGCGTCACGCCACTGCTGCGCCATCCGTCGGCCATCAGAGAGGACGACCGCTAGTCATGCCCAACGGCGGGGAGGGAGCCCCGCCGACCCAGTTTCCAAAAGAATCCAGGAGGAGAACCCAATGACCGTGACCATCTTCAACCGACCGGACGTCCAAGAATTCCTGAACGAGCTGAGTGGCCTGAACAACAAGGATGGCGATCCGCGCATGAAGCAGATTGTGCACCGCCTGATGTCTGACCTGTTCAAGGCAATCGACGATCTGAATATCACCCCGGACGAATACTGGCAGGGCGTGGCCTGGCTGAATGATCTGGGCGCCGCTGGCCAAGTGGGGCTGGTCTCACCGGGCCTTGGCATCGATCACTTCATGGATGAGAGGCTGGACGCCATTGACGCGGCCATGGGCATCGAAAACCCGACCCCGCGCACGATCGAAGGTCCGCTTTATGTGGCCGGCGCCCCGGAGTCCGTGGGCTTCGCACGACTGGACGACGGAACCGACACCAACGGTCAAACGCTGATCATGCAGGGCAAGGTTCATGGCGCAGACGGCCAGCCGCTGCCTGGCGCCAAGGTCGAGGTCTGGCATTGCGACACGCGCGGTTTCTATTCGCATTTCGACCCGACGGGCCAGCAGGCGCCATTCAACATGCGCCGGACCATCGTCACCGACGCCCAGGGCCGCTACAAATTCCAAAGCATCCTGCCCAGTGGTTACGGCGTGCCCCCCGGCAGCCCGACCGAGGCGCTGCTGACCGCACTTGGACGGCACGGCCAGCGCCCCGCGCACATCCACTTTTTCGTCAGCGGTGAAGGTCATCGCAAGCTGACAACCCAGATCAACATCGAGGGTGATCCGCTGATCGACGACGACTTTGCCTATGCCACCCGCGACGGTCTGGTGCCGCATGTCATCGAACGGACCGATGCGGACAGCATCGCCGCAAACAACCTGACCGGCCCCTTTGCCGAGATCGCCTTTGACATCCACCTGACGGCCCTCGTCGATGGCGTCGACAACCAGCTGAACGAACAGCGCCGCCGCGCCGCCGCCTGACGGAGCCCTGCAGGCAGCCACCCGACGCGACTGCCTCGATCCGCATCCATTTTTCACCAATGACATCTGAGCAGGGCATGCCCGCGTCCGGCGCATCCCCTGGGGAAGGACCAATCATGTCTGCGATCATCGACAAGGCCCGTGATCTGGATACCCTGCTGGCGACAGCCGTGCAGGATGACGCACAGGCCGGGCTGTTCCGCTGTCGCCGCGACATCTTCACGAACGAGGATCTGTTCGCGTTGGAGCTGAAGCACATCTTCGAGGGAAACTGGGTTTATTTGGCTCATGAAAGCCAGATCCCCAACGTCAACGACTACTACACCACCTGGATCGGCCGCCAGCCTATCGTCATCACCCGCGACAAGACCGGAACGCTGAACGCGGTCATCAATGCCTGCGCCCACAAGGGTGCAATGCTGTGTCGCCGCAAGCAGGGCAACAAGGGCAGCTTCACCTGTCCGTTCCACGGCTGGACGTTTGCCAACACCGGTAAGCTGCTGAAGGTCAAGGATGCCAAGACCACCCAGTATCCCGATCAGTTCAACACCGATGGCTCTCACGACCTGACCCGCGTAGCCCGGTTTGAAAGCTATCGCGGCTTCCTGTTCGGCAGCCTGAACCCCGATGTTGCATCGCTGACCGACTACCTGGGCGAAACCACTGTGATTATCGACCAAATCGTCGATCAGGCCCCCGAGGGGTTGGAAGTGCTGCGCGGGAACTCCAGCTACATCTATGATGGCAACTGGAAGTTGCAGATGGAAAACGGCTGCGACGGCTATCACGTCAGCTCGGTCCACTGGAACTATGCCACGACAATGGATCGCCGCAGCGAAACCGGCACAAAGGCGGTCGATGCCAACAGCTGGAGCAAGTCCAAGGCTGGCGTCTACGGGTTCGACAACGGCCATATTCTGCTGTGGACCAATACCGCCAATCCCGAGGTGCGCCCGGTCTTCAACCGCCGTGACGAGATCGCCGCCCGCTTGGGCGAGGACAAGGCCGGCTTCATCGTCAACCAGACGCGCAACCTGTGCCTTTATCCGAACGTCTTCCTGATGGACCAGTTCAGCACCCAGATCCGCGTGGTGCGCCCGCTGTCGGTGGACCGGACCGAGGTTACCATCTTCTGCTTCGCCCCCAAGGGAGAGGGCGCCGAAGACCGCGGCACCCGCATTCGCCAGTACGAGGACTTCTTCAACGTTTCCGGCATGGGCACGTCGGACGACTTGGAGGAGTTTCGCGCCTGCCAGACCGCTTATGCCGGCAGCGCGCCGCTGTGGAACGACATGTCGCGTGGTGCGCCGCTGTGGATCCACGGCGCGGACGACAATGCCCGTCGCATGGGTCTCAACCCGCTGATCTCTGGAGAGCGCAGCGAGGACGAAGGGCTGTTCGTCTGCCAGCACGAATACTGGGCCCGCGTCATGCGCGATGCCCTGGCCAGCGAGAAGACGGGAGAGATGGTATGAGCATTGATCATCACGCGATCTGCGCGTTCCTTTATCGCGAAGCGCGCCTGCTGGATGACCGGCAATGGGACGAGTGGCTGACCTGCTATGCGCTCGATGCCTCCTACTGGATGCCGGCCTGGGACGACAACGACCAGACGACCGAGGATCCCCAGTCCGAGATCTCTCTGATCTATTATCCGAACCGCGAGGGGCTGGAAGACCGGGTGTTCCGCATCAAGACGGAACGCTCCGGCGCATCCACACCAGAGCCGCGCACCAGTCACGCGGTCCAGAACGTCGAGGTGGTGGCCGATCGAGGCGACGAGGTCGATGTCCGCTACAACTTCCACACGCTGAACCACCGCTACAAGGCCACGGATCAGTTCTTCGGGACCATGTTCGTCACCCTGCGGCGGGATCAGGACGGGCTGAGCATCGCAGCCAAAAAGATCGTCCTCAAGAACGACTACATCCGCCAGGTCATCGACGTCTATCACGTCTGACCGCCGATCCCGCACAACCGCAAGGAGGAGGCGAACATGTGCTACACCATAGCCCTGAACTTCGAGGACGGGGTCACCCGCTTCGTCGACTGCAAGCCCGGAGAGAAGGTTCTGGATGCGGCTTTCCGCAACAAGATCAATCTGCCGATGGACTGTTCCGACGGCGTCTGCGGCACCTGCAAGTGCCGCGCCGAAAGCGGCGCCTATGATATGGGCGACGACTTCATCGAGGACGCCCTGACCGAGGACGAGGCAGGACAGGGACTGGTTCTGACCTGCCAGATGGTGCCATCGTCCGACTGCGTGCTCTCGGTGCCGACCACGTCGCAGGCCTGCAAGACAGGTCAGCAGGCGTTCGCGGCAACAGTGTCCCGGATCGAGCCGCATCACGATGCCGCCGTCGTCCTGGAGCTGACCATGGACGATGCGGCTACGGCCCCTGCATTCCTGCCGGGTCAATATGTCAATATCGAGGTGCCTGGCAACGGCACTCACCGGTCCTACTCGTTCAGCACCGCGCCGGGCGAGCGCACCTTGGGATTTTTGATCAAGAAGATCCCCGGTGGGGTGATGAGCACCTGGCTGTCGCGCGCCAAGCCGGGCGACCCGTTGCAGCTGACCGGCCCTATGGGTAGCTTCTATCTGAGAGGCGGCGACGGTCCGCTGTTGTGTCTGGCAGGCGGCACCGGGCTGGCGCCGTTCCTGTCGATGCTAGAGATGCTGGCGCGGGCCGGATCGCGGCGGCAGATCCACCTGATCTATGGCGTGACGCGCGATCTGGATCTGGTTCTGGTGGACCGCATCATGGCGCTGGCCAAGCGGTTGCCGAACCTGACCGTCGCGACTGTGATTGCCGATCCCACCTCGGATCATCCGCGCACTGGCTGGGTGACCCAACACATGCCGGAGGAGATGCTGGCGGCGGGTGATGTCGACATCTATCTGTGTGGTCCCCCGCCGATGGTCGATGCCGTCAGGCAGTATCTCAACGACCACAAGGTCGAACCGGCCAGCTTTCACTATGAGAAGTTTACGCCGAACGCACCGCTGAAGGCCAGCGCATGACTGCCGCGGTGTTTGCCGGACGCTTTGCGGGCAAGGTGATCGTGGTTACCGGCGCAGCCCAGGGCATCGGCCGTGCGGTGGCGCTGCGCGCTGCAGCCGAGGGTGCCAGCGTGCTGTTCGTGGACCGGGCCGATTTCCTGGCAGAGGTCGTGGCCGAGGCCCAGGGAGAAGCCGCAGGATTTATTGCCGACCTGGAGACTTGGGCAGGGGCGAACGCCGCCATGCGCCATGCCGCCGATACCTTTGGCGGCATCGACATTCTGATCAACGTGGTGGGCGGTGCCATCCGCATGCGCCCGCTGGCCGAATTCGAACCCGACCAGATCGACGCCGAGATCCGCCGGTCGCTGATGCCGACTTTGTATGGCTGCCATGCGGTCCTACCGCATCTGGCCGCGCGGGGCGGCGGCACCATCGTCAACGTGTCGTCGAACGCGACACGCGGCATCCACCGTGTGCCTTACTCGGCGGCCAAGGGGGGCGTGAACGCGATCACGCGATCCCTCGCAATGGAGGTGGCAGGCCAGAACATCCGCGTCGTGGCCACCGCACCCGGCGGAACCGAGGCACCACCGCGCCGCATCCCTCGCAATGCCGCGGGCGACAGTCCGGATGAGCGGCAGTGGATGGCGCAGGTGGTGGAACAAGTGACCGGTTCCAGTGTCCTGAAGCGCTATGGGACCATCGACGAACAGGCCGCGCCGATCCTGTTCCTGGCGTCCGACGAGGCATCCTACATCACCGGGTCCGTCCTGTCCGTCGCGGGAGGCGACGAGGGCTGACACCAAAACAACAACAGGGAGGAGAATGACGATGCGTACGATAGACGTGAACGAGGCCATCGACCAAAGTCCGTTCGGGCAGTTTCAGTGGCTGGTGGTTGCGCTGTGCGGCACCCTGCTGGTGGTCGACGGCTATGATGTGTTCGTGGCGGGGACGGTCCTGCCGACGCTGATCCAGGAATGGGGCCTGACCAAGCCGCAGGCGGGTGCGCTTCAGGCATGGGCGCTGTTCGGCATGATGTTCGGCGCGTTGATCCTGGGCCCCCTGGCCGACCGGATCGGTCGCAAGAAGGGCGTGGCCATCAGCTTTGCGCTGTTCACCTCGGCCACGGTTCTGACGGGGTTCGCCGACACGCCCGGACAGTTCAAGGTCTTCCGCTTCATCGCGGGTCTGGGATGTGGCGGGCTGATGCCCAATGCGGTCGCGCTGATGAACGAGTATGCGCCCAAGCGCCTGCGTGGCACGATGGTCGCGCTGATGTTCTCGGGCTATTCGGTGGGCGGCATGGTCGCGGCGGGGCTGGGTATCGGCCTGATCCCCAGCTTTGGCTGGCAGCCTATGTTCTTCATCGCCGCGGTGCCGCTGCTCCTGCTGCCGCTGATCCTGTGGAGGCTGCCGGAATCGCTTGGCTTCCTGATCAAGCAGGGCAAACAGGAAGAGGCGAAGCGCATCTTTGCCAAGATCAATCCCGCGACGCCTTTGGCCGCCGACGACCGACTGATCTTTACCGAAGTCAAGGGCGCCTCGGCATCGGTCGCTGAACTGTTCCGGCATGGTCGGCTGCTGCGGACGCTGATGCTGTGGCTGTCGTTCTTCTGCTGCCTGCTGTTGGTGTACCTGCTGTCTTCCTGGTTGCCCAAGGTTCTGCAAGAAGCGGGCTATGCCGAACGCGCGAGCCTTCTCAGCCTGTTCTCGCTGAACTTCGGCGGCATGGCCGGCGCGATCATGGGCGGCAGGTTGGGTGACCGGTTCGGCCTTCCGCGCGTCGTCGTGGGCTTCTTTGCGGCGGCCGCACTGTCCATCGCGCTGATCGGCGTCAATCCGGCACCGGAGCTGCTGTTCGCACTGATCTTTGTCGCAGGTGCCACCACCATTGGGACGCAGATCCTGCTCTATGCAAGTGTCGCGCAGCTCTACAATCTCTCGGTGCGCTCGACGGGTCTGGGCTGGGCGTCCGGTGTGGGCCGCATCGGCGCCATCGTCGGGCCGACGATGGGCGGGGTGCTGCTGGCAAAGGAACTGCCCCTGGGTCAGAACTTCCTGATCTTCGCGCTGCCTGCCGCGATCGCGACCCTTGCGATGATGATCTTTGCCCTCAGCAATGCCCGCAGCACCGAACGGGTGCAACTGGCGACTGTCTGAAGATCATCTTATGGCGCGCGGCCGTCGGGCTGCGCGTCTTTTCTTTTGGAGACTACGCCATGCCATATCTGAACCTTCCTACGCACCGCCTGCACTACCGTATCGATGGGGCAGGAGTGGACAAGCCTTGGCTAACCTTCTGCAATTCCCTCGGAACTGACCTGCACATGTGGGACGCGCAGATCGCGGGTCTGAAATCGGATTTCCAAATCCTGCGTTACGACCGACGGGGCCATGGAAGGTCCGAGGCCCTACCAGCCCCCTATGAGATGGCCGACCTGGGGTCAGACGTCATCATGCTGCTGGATGCCATGGGCATCGATCGTACCCATTTCTGCGGCCTGTCGATCGGTGGGCTGACGGGGCAGTGGCTGGCGATCCATGCAGGATCGCGTCTGGACCGCATCGTTTTGTGCGCGACTGCTGCCCGCATCGGCACCATGGATAGCTGGACCTCCCGGATCGCAGACGTTACCGAGAACGGTTTACGCCCCCTGGTTCCATCGACAGCTGATCGGTGGTTCTCGCCGGCGTTTCGGCAGGTTCATCCTGATGCCGCCGCGGCAGTTCTTGGCCAATTTGAACAGACATCTGTCAACGGATACATGGGATGCTGCGCAGCGCTGGCCCACGCAGATTTCCGCAGCCAGCTTAATGATATCAGAAACCCCGTGCTGGCAATATCAGGGGACGATGACCCGGTCTGTCCTCCTGCCAACCTTGAGGCTCTCGTCGCCGGTGTTCCCAATGGCACGCATGTCTCCCTGCCTGGGCGGCATATCGTTAATATGGAATCGTCCTTGCGGTTCAATGATACCCTCAGAGGCTTTCTGGCAGCTGCAGCCTTGCCATGAGCGTCGGGTGGACAGCTCGCATACGGAAGAAGTAACTGCGCACACCATGCGTAACACGTAGTGGGACAAGCTTTTGAGGCCCATTTCACGCTGAACTCGAAAAGAGGCCTACTGCGCGAACATAAATAATGGCGCATATGTATGATCTTAAGGTGTTTTTGGGCCTTCACCCGCCCCGGCTGTTGATTTCCACATTAGAACTGAGCCGCGTGTATGGAGTGAACCCCATGGGCTGGACCACATCGCACCATTCGAACTAAGACGCTGGACGGGCCTTGATTGGAGAAGGCCCATGACATCACGAGGTCCCTACCGCCGGCATTCCACGCCGTTCAAGCTGCAGCTTTGCCAAGACATCCGCACCGGTGCTCTTGGGCGGCGCGATGCGCAGCGCAGCCACAATCTTTCCGCTAACCTCATCCAGCGATGGCTCACGCAATATGACCGGGGCGAGTTGAACAACGAGGAAGCCGAGGCCAGTGTCATTGCAGAGTATGAAGCTCGCATTGCCGCGCTCGAGCGTAAGGTCGGTCAGCTCACGATGGAGCTGGATCTTGCAAAAAAAACACCACGGATGTCGACCGCGGGCGGCAGCGAAAGATCCTTCGTGATCAGCGGCCCCTTGGCTGCTCCGTCAGACGGGGGTGCAAAGCCATGAACCTGCCGCGCAGCACCTACTACTACCGCTCCGCCAGGACCCTCACGCTGACGGACGGCGAACTCACCGCCATCATCGAAGATGTCCAGGATGAGCTACCCTGCTATGGCTATAGACGCGTGACCCACGAGCTTCGGCGCCGTGGTTTTGCAATCAATCACAAGAGGGTAGCACGGGTCATGCGGGTAGCGGGACTGGGCATCAAGCCCCGCAAGCGCTCTGTGCGTACGACTGACAGCCGGCATGACCCTCCAATCTTTCCCAACCTGTATCGCAACCTCATTCCCGATCGCCCTGACAGGGTCTGGGTCGCGGATTTCACCTACATCCGTGTCGTCACAGGCTTCTGCTACCTGGCCGCCATCCTGGATGCCTGTAGCCGCAAAGTCATAGGCTATGCATTGTCACAGCATCTGGATACGGAACTGGCACTCGCAGCTCTGCGCGCGGCCGTCATGACCAGAAAGCCTTCCGAGGGCTGCATTCATCATACGGATCGCGGCTGTCAGTACGCATCCCAAAGCTATCGGGACGCCCTTGCTGCATCAGACTTGCGCAGTTCGATGAGCAGCGTCGGCAATCCTTATCATAACGCGCAGGCTGAAAGCTTTATGAAGACCCTGAAGGTCGAGGAGGCCTATCGAGCCGGTTACGAGACTTTTGCCAATGTGGCAGTCCGCTTGCCGATCTTCATTGAGCAGATCTACAACACGAGAAGGCTTCACTCAGCCCTCGGCTATAGAACCCCCGAGGAATTCGAAACCCTGTTTGCCCAGAAAGCGGCTTAGTTCGAATGGTGCCATGTGGTCCAGCTCATGGGGTTCACTCCAAACCCGGCTCAGTTCTGGGTGGAAATTAACAGTTCGACGAAGCAGGCCAGGGTTCTCGTGGTGTCGTGCATAGAACCCGCACACCCATAGCGTGTTAATCAAAAATTAACCAACAATCTGAGGTTGATTCTTGATCGAATCATGAACCGTTCAGTATGGTTAATGTGCGGCACATCTTATTTCAGGTGTGACCGCACCTCGTGACCTCTGCCCCTCGATCTTGCGCCCTTGGGCGCGTCTGCCGGGACTTAGACACAATCAGTCCCATTCGAAAAAGGAACGACCTCAGCAGGCATTTGCCAGCCTGCTTCCGCATGCCTGCTGAAGTCTCACATATTTCAACAGAATGTCAGGATATATGATGCCCTTCGTTACAACATTGCCCGACAATTTCGTCACTGTGAACGCTGGTACCCCCGTTCTCAACACCAATGCCCAGTCCGTCCTGAACACTGCGATCGGAGACGTCGAGCAGACGACCTTCATCCGCGGGGATGACTCCAACGAGATCGCGACCTCCGGAGAGACGCTGACATTCGGTGTCGGCGATGACGTCCTGACCGGCGAGTATGTCGGGCCGGTCACGTTCTCGAACCTGAACCCCTCTCTGGCGCTTCCGGGACTGGCTGCAATCAACCTGCAGCTCAATCCGATCGAAGGGCATGTCGTCAGGGTCGGGGGCACAAACTACTTCATCAGCGATGACGATCCGACACCGGACAATCTCCTCGTGACGATGTCGATCACCGTAGCCGGCCAGACGGTGTCGGCGACCGTGCCGGCATCCGACGGGATCGAGGCTTTGTCGGACGCCTTGCGCGCAAGAGCGACTGAACTTCCGGGCATTGAAAATACCGCTACCAGACTTGCCCTGAACACCGCGGCGACGACTGTCGATACGCTGGCGCCGACGACCGCGCCCCTGGTGAACACCATCACCGTGAATGTTGCAGAGGGTGACGGCATTCTCGATGTGGCACCGGTTTGCTTCGTCCGCGGGACGCTTATCGAAACGGTGAATGGACTGCAGCCGATCGAAACCCTCAAGGTCGGCGACATGGTGATGACCAGGGATCATGGTCTCCAGCCGATCCGCTGGATCGGGTGCAGGGCGCTTTCGCCGATGAGACTGGTCCTGAATGCCAAACTGCGCCCGATCCGCATCCGGGCCGGCGCACTCGGGCGTCAGATGCCGGCCAACGATCTGCTTGTATCGCCTCAACACCGTATCCTCGTACGGTCGGCAATCGCCCAAAAAATGTTCGGCACCGAAGAGATCCTGGCAGCGGCAAAGCAGCTCGTGATGATCGACGGCATCGACATCTGCAACGAAATCGTCGGGCTGGTCGAGTATTTCCACATGCTCTTGGACCAGCACGAGATCGTCTACGCAAATGGTGCAGAGGCTGAATCTCTCCTTCCCGGGCCGGAGGCCCTGAAATCTGTCGGTCCGGATGCGTTGGACGAGATCTATGAGCTGTTTCCAGAACTGTCGGATGCGGGCTTCGTGCCCAGTCAGGCACGGACACTGGCTACCGGCAGAATGGCTCGCCGTCTGGCTGTTCGTCATGCTCAGAACGGCAAGGCTCTTGTCGCTCATTCCTGAGCGTCTACCTGCTTCTTGAACGCCAGCCAGCTGCTCGGGAGGTGACAACCTCGCATTACCTTTGGTCAGGCATGTGGAGCAGCTCTGTGCGGAGGCCCCCGGACCCCTTCCGGGGGCCGCCTTTGTGCCGGTAACCATATGCCGATATAGATAGGCATATGGTCCTGAAGATGTTGATACAGTTGTCCCTGGCCGGGCGGTGGTTCTGGGAGGGGTGGCCGCCTGGCCGACCGAACCTCGCAATACATGAGGAACAGGACCAACCTGTCATGCAGCAAGTGTATGGATGGATCTTCCCGAATGGGCAGGCTTGGCACAGAGCGCCCCCATCGGAGAGACGCCCGTTCGTCCTTTTGATGGCGAAGATGCTGGGAGCTGCCAAGCGAGCCTGAAAATGCGATGTTTTCCGAGCCAATGGCATCAGTTCTGGACGCCACACAAAACAGACGTCCATCTGACTATCCGACGTCGCCTGCCCGTTGCTGAGCGGAATTTTGCCCATAAATCAACTCTAGGTTAATTTTCGCAACCCTAGCGCGTTTTATTTGTTGGTCGCCGTCAAATACAAATAGGCGGAGACAACCGTGCGGGACAATGTGATCGTGGCTCTTACGACCAAAGATGAACTTGATATGATCGTGTCGGCTTTATCAGCGTACAAACACAACACAAAGTATCGAGCGCTATACGAGAAACTCATCCGCCAGTTGGACCAGCTATATAAGCTTGCTGGGTAATTGGGACCGTCTCCAAGATCTAACGGGCATCAGGTGCGGCACAGGCTTGTGAAAGTCATCTCAACTGCAGTTCGGCCAGTGCCTCACAGCTAGGTTTGGATCAGTACGGCTCTATGGCATGGACAGCCGATACGCAATCAGTTGATAAAGTATGAGGCTGCAGGATTTCACCCTTGGGTAGAGTCACTTAAAATTGACGTGACACATGGAGGGGACGGGCTATGGACTGAAGCCCTGTACCTCATGCAGATGGCTGGGTCTCACCGGGTATCGCGCATCGAAAGCGGAGACCGACGCCGTGATGCACCGACACAAGCATATGAAGGTCCCCTTAGGAGCACTGACCGTTTTTGTATGCCTGATGGCGACGCAAGTGGTTGCGCAGGGAAGCGGCAACGGTTCGACAACGGCACAGGAAATCTGGCGGCACCTGCCGCCGCTCCCAGGACTGAAGTCTGAGACTGCGTCGGCATCCGCACTGTCGGGATCTGCCGACACGCAGGCCGGCATCGCGTCCATGCAGCCCGAAGCGACGTCCGCTTCCGGGCCTGAGACGAATGCGCTGGAAAGGATTTCCGGCGAGCCAACGGTCTACACGACGCCGGGAATGCGAAATACCCGCCCCCCTAATCAGGGAGATGAGGCTATTCCTCAGGAGGCAATGGCGCAGTATGACCCCTCTCAGCTTCGTCTGGCTGTCTACGTGCCCGAGCGAAGTGCCACAGATCAGCGTGAGCAGACGATCAAATGGCTTTCCGCCGAAGGTTGGACACCCGAAGAAGCCGTGACGCCCGTCACGGTAGGCAAAACGCATGTCCGGTATTTTCATCCTCAGGATCGCGCAGCAGCCCAGGACCTTGCGGCAGCTTTGAATGCGGATGCCCGGGACTTCGTGAGCTTTACGCCCTCACCCGAGGACGGCTATCTGGAGCTGTGGTTGAGTGGACCCGGTGCGCCTCCGGTCACCAACCCCGTGATTGCCCGCGGACAGATGACTGAGCCCTATCAGGCGCTGACTGCATCGAGTGGCGATGGCAGCCCGGCACCGGTAGCCGACGATCGTGGCGATGATCGGGATTCTGACGGACGGGGCGACAATCCTTGGCTGCGGCCATTCAGTCTTCATGGTATCCTCGGCCGCAATAAGAGCCCCGATGATACGGTCGCAGCCAGGAATAGCAATTTCAGCGCAAGCAGTGGCGATGCTGGATCTGGCAGAACCGGTTCTGCTGGAGTCGGCTCCAGCAGCAATGGAAGCAGCCCCGGTGGCAGTAGCTCTAGCGGCAATAGCGACGGAAGCGGCGACCAGAACAGCGGCGGCAATGGAAACAGTGGCGGCAGCGGAAACGGCGGTGGCAACGGAAACGGTGGCGGCAACGGGAACGGCGGCGGCAATGGAAACGGTGGCGGCAACGGGAACGGCGGCGGCAATGGGAACGGTGGCGGCAATGGGAACGGTGGCGGCAACG
>NZ_VDDD01000071.1 GCF_006151785.1 Paracoccus marcusii | reverse complement strand
CGGTCCGCGCCGGCGGCAGAGCACGCATCAGCATCACCGGTGCCACCCGCCCCGCCGCGGCCGCCGCGATCAGCGCCAGCGGTCCAAGCGCCGCCAGCGCCGCCACGCGGATCACGCCCGTCGACACCAGCGCGGCGGCGCCATAGCTGCCGATGGTCGATTCGCGCATGATCCTCAGCCGGTCGGCGCGGTCCCGTCCGCCGCCCGCATCGGCGAAATCGGCCAGCGCATCCTCGTGCAGCGCACCGGTCAGCCAGACGGTCAGGGCAACGGACAGCGCCGCCGGCAGCAGGCCCGTCCCCATGATCCACAGGGGCACCCCGGCCAGCAGTCCCAGCACAGCCCCCGCCAGCGGAAAGGCCCAGGCCGCGCGGGACAGCGGCAGAACCTCGGGCGGCAGCAGGCGCCCAAGCGGCAGCCGTGTCAGGAAGACCAGCGCCAGGACGATCTGGTGCGACCTAGACAATCCCGGCCTCGGCAAAGGTCGCCATGCCGTTGTGGCATTCCAGCGCGGCGCGCAGCACCAGAAGGGCCACGGCGGCGCCGGACCCCTCGCCCAAGCGCATGTCCAGCGACAGGACGGGCTGCATCGCCAGCGACGCGATCAGGCGTCGGTGCCCCGGTTCGGCGCTTTCATGGCCGATCAGGCAATGGGCCAGCGCGTCGGGATCATCGCGGGTCAGCACGGCGGCAGCGGCGGTGCAGATGAACCCGTCCAGGATCACCGGAATGCGCAGGTCCCGTGCACGGCGTACCGCGCCGCAGATGGCCGCCTGTTCGCGACCGCCGAACGCGGCCAGCGTGTCGTGGGTGCCGGTCACGGCGTGGCGGGCCAGCCCTTCCGTCACGACGCGGACCTTGGCGGCCAGCATCGCGCCCTGCGCGCCGGTGCCGGGGCCGACCCAGTCCTCGGCCCGACCGCCAAAGGTCGCCGCCGCCAGTGCGGCCGAGGTGGTGGAATTGCCGATCCCCATCTCTCCCAGCAGCAGGACCTGGACGGTGGGATCGACGGCGGCGGCACCCTGCGCCATCGCATCATCGACCTCGGCCGACGTCATCGCGGGGCCTTGGGTGAAATCGGACGTGGGCCGGTCCAGATCCAGCGCGACGATTCCCAGATCGGCCCCCGCCACACGGCACAGCTGATTGATCGCCGCGCCGCCTTCACGAAAGTTCGCGACCATCGCCGCCGTCACCGCGGGTGGAAAGGGCGTGACGCCCTGCACCGTGATCCCGTGATTGCCCGCAAAGACCAGCGCCTGCGCGCGGTCCAGCGTGGGGCGGTCGGTCCCCTGCCAGCCTGCCATGAACACGGCCAGCGCCTCCAGCCGACCAAGCGATCCGGCGGGTTTCGTCAGCGTGGCCTGGCGCGCGGCGGCACGGTCGGCGGCGGTCTGGTCAAATCGGGTCATCGGGGTTCTCTGCCATGGGTTTCAGGCGCAGGGGCATGCCGCTGACGGCCATCCAGACCTGGTCGGCCAGCGCCGCCACCGCTTGGTTCATCCGGCCGTGATCGTCACGGAACCGGCGGGCCAGGGCGTTGTCCGGCACGATCCCCTGCCCCAATTCGTTGCTGACCAGCACGACAGGACAGCATTGCTGACGTAACGTCACCGTCAATGCGCCGATATCCGCCGAACCCATGCAGTTCGACATCCACAGCGTCAGGCAATCCACAAGGCGCACGCCCTGACCGTCGGTCGCGCGCAGCGTGCCGGCCAGATCCAGCGGTTCTTCAATGGTGCGCCAACCCTGTCCGCGATCCTGTTGATGCGCCTTGATTCTTTCACCCATCTCGGCGTCGCGGGCCTGGGCCGTGGCGATATAGATGCGCGGCATCGCATGGCGCAGGACCAGCCGTTCGGCCAGGGCCGACTTGCCTGACCGCGCGCCGCCCGTCACCAGCGTGATATGTCCCCGTTGCGTCATGCGGGCCTGTTTTCCACAGGGCGGTCGGGTTGGAAAGCGCGAAACGCCGCTTGCCCACACCCGTGCTTTCACTAAACCTCGCGCCATTCCGGTGCGACACGACACCGACAGACAACTTGGAGGAGTTGGGATGACCAAGCTTTTCGCGACGACCGCCCTGCTGACCGCGCTGGCGATGCCCGCTTGGGCCGTGCAGCCTGCCGAAGGCGAGACCCTGGCCGAGAACCAGACCTATACCTATTGGCTGCTGGACGCGATCAAGTCGCTTGACCCGGCCAAGAACACCGACGTCGAGGGTTCGGACGCGCTGCGCTCGCTGTTCGAGGGCTTGATGATCGAGGATGCCGCGGGCAACATGATCCCCGGCGTCGCCGAAAGCCACGAGATGTCCGAGGACGGCCTGACCTACACGTTCACGCTGCGCGACGCCAAGTGGTCGAACGGCGACCCGGTGACGGCGGACGACTTCGTCTATGCCTGGCAGCGCGTCGTCACGCCCGAGACCGCGTCGGAATACGCCTGGTACATGGAGCTGATGAACCTGCAGAACGCCACGCAGATCATCGCGGGCGAGATGGAGCCCGACCAGCTGGGCGTCGTCGCGCTGGACGACAAGACGCTGCAGGTCACGCTGACCACGCCCACCCCCTATTTCCTGAACACCCTGTCGCACACCACGACCTATCCCGTGCCCCGCGCGGTGGTCGAGGAGCATGGCGATGCTTGGGTGCAGCCCGCCAACCTGGTCGGCAACGGGGCCTATACCCTGGCCAGCCACAACCTGGGCGTCGAGATTGTCTTCGAGAAGAACCCGGAATACTGGGATGCCGAGAACGTCGTGATGCAGACCGTGCGCGGCGTGACCGTCAACGACAACAACGTGGCCCTGACCCGCTATCAGGCCGGAGAGCTGGACCGCGTCCAGATCCCCGCCGGCCAGTATCCGCGCCTGTCCGAGGCGTCCCCCGAAGAAGCCGTGTCTGTGCCCTACGGCTGCTCTTACGCCTATGTGTTCAACCTGTCGGAGAAGGGCCCCGAGGCGCTGAAGGACGAACGTGTCCGCGAGGCACTGGCCCTGTCGCTGAACCGCGAGGTCATCGTGGATCAGGTCCTGCAGGGCGGACAGGAGCCCGCCTATACTTGGACGCACTGGGCCATCAACGGCTTTGCCGCGCCCGAGGGCGGCATGAAGGACATGTCGCAGGAAGATCGCATGGCCCGCGCCGCCGAGCTGCTGGCCGAGGCCGGTTACGGTCCCGACAACCCGGTGCGCCTGCAGCTGCAGTACAACACCGACGACAGCCACCGCCTGCTGGCCATCGCGGCCCAGCAGTTTTGGCGCCCCCTTGGCATCGAGATCGAGCTGAACAACGTCGAATGGGCCGTCCACACCGACCGCCTGCAGAACCAGGACTTCGAGATCGCACGCTATGCCTGGTGCGCCGACTACAACGAGGCGACGACCTTCCTGGACTGGTTCCGCACCGACGGCTACAACAGCGGCAAGTGGTCGAACGAGGAATACGACAAGCTGCTGGTCGAGGCCCGCACGGCAGAGGACACCACGCCCCTCTATCAGCGCGCCGAGGAGATCCTGGCCGATGAGAACCCGGCGGTCTTCGTCTATCACTATGCCAAGGTCGACATGATCAACCCGGCCATCAAGGGCCTGCCGCGCGAGAACCTGCTGAACACCTGGTACGCCAAGGACCTGTACCGCGTCGCGGAATAAGCAGCCATCCTGACCGGGGGCCGGGGCGGCACGACCGCCCCGGCCCTGTCATTTTTCAACCATCCCGCAGGGAAGGCCCCACGCGATGTTCGCATTCATCCTGCGACGGCTGGCGGTGGCGATACCCACGCTGCTTCTGCTGATCGTCTTCTCCTTCGTCCTGATGCAGATCGCGCCGGGCGGACCTTTCACGGGCGAACGCGCCCTGCCCCCGGCCGTCCTTGCCAACCTGGAGGCGCAGTACGGTCTGAACGACCCACTGTGGCTGCAGATCTGGAACTATCTGGTCAACGTGGTCGTGCATTTCGACTTCGGTCCCAGCTTCGTCTATCCCGACCGCACCGTGAACCAGCTGATCGCCAGCGGATTCCCGGTGACGCTGACCTATGGCGGGCTGTCCTTCGTGGCCGCCGTCGTCGTGGGCGTGGCCCTGGGGGTGGTGGCGGCGATCTGGCACAACAGCTGGGTCGACTATCTGGCCGTCGGTGTCTCAATCGGCGCGCAGGTGCTGCCGAACTTCGTGATGGCACCGCTTTTGGTGCTGGTCCTGACCCTGTGGTACGGGCTGCTGCCGGGCGGCGGCTGGAGCTTCAGCAATCCCAGCTTCTGGATCATGCCGGTGATCGCGCTGTCGACCAGCTACATGGCGTCGATCGCGCGGATCACCCGGTCGTCGATGCTGGAGGTGCTGGGCTCGAACCACATCCGCACGGCGCGGGCCAAGGGGATGCCCGAACACCGCGTTATCATCCGCCACGCGCTGAAACCCGCGATGCTGCCGGTGATCAGCTATCTGGGGCCGGTCTTCGTGTCGATGATCACCGGGTCGGTGGTGATCGACATCTATTTCTCGACCGGCGGCATCGGCAAGGCCTTCGTCGATAGCGCGCTGAACCGCGATTATGCCGTGATGATGGGCGTCACCATCCTGGTGGGCGCGCTGACCATCCTCTTCAACCTCATCGTCGACGTGCTCTACGCATGGATCGACCCCAAGATCAGGTACTAGGTCATGGTCATCGATCAATCCAAGATGCAGTCCCTGTCCGACCGCTTCGTCGAGGCAGAGGTCCGCGGCCGCAGCCCCTGGGCCGACGCGCGCCGCCGCTTCTTCCGCAACAAGGCCGCGATGCTGGGCCTGACGATCCTGGTGCTGGTGTCACTGTTCGCGATCTTCGGCGGCTATCTCGCCCAATGGTCGAACGAGGAGCTGGATTTCAGCGTCATGGGTCAGGTCGCCCAGATGGGTCAGCCGTCCATGGAAAACGGGCACTTCTTCGGCACCGACAACCTGGGCCGCGACCTCTATGCCCGCGTCGTGCAGGGCACGCGCATCAGCCTGATGGTCGGTGTCGTGGGTGCTGCCATCGCCGTCATCGTCGGCACGCTCTATGGCGCGACGGCGGGATATGTCGGCGGGCGCACCGACCAGATCATGATGCGGACGGTCGATATCCTGATGTCGATCCCCTACATGTTCGTGCTGATCCTGCTGCTGGTCATGTTCGGGCGGTCGATGTCGATGCTGTTCCTGGGCATCGGCCTGATCTCCTGGCTGGACATGAGCCGAATCGTTCGCGGTCAGACCCTTAGCCTCAAGAACCGAGAATTCATCGAGGCCGCGCGCGCCACCGGCGTGTCGTCCTTCCGCATCATCGTCCGCCATATCGTGCCGAACCTGCTGGGCGTGGTGGCGGTCTATGCGACTCTGCTGGTGCCGCTGATGATCCTGACGGAAAGCTTCATCAGCTTCCTTGGTCTGGGCGTGCAGGAACCCCTGACCAGCTGGGGGGCGTTGATCTCGGAAGGGGCCGGGACGATGAACTATGGCACGTTGTGGCAGCTGGCCTTTCCGCTGTTCTTCTTCGTGATCACCCTGTTCGGCTTCTTCTTCGTGGGCGACGGCCTGCGCGATGCCCTCGACCCAAAGGAGCGCTGAGATGGCCCTTCTCGAATTGCGCGACCTTTCGGTCCGCTTCCAGACCAACGATGCCGAGGTGCGGGCCGTCAACGACGTGACCCTGTCCGTCGATGCGGGCGAAACCCTGGGCATCGTAGGCGAATCCGGCAGCGGCAAGTCGCAGCTGTCCTTCGCGATCATGGGGCTGCTGGCGCGCAACGGCCGCGCCTCGGGCAGCGTCCTGTTCGACGGGCAGCAGATCCTGAACGCCCCGCCCAAGGTGCTGAACCGCATCCGGGCCGAACAGATCGCGATGATCTTTCAGGACCCGATGACCTCCCTGAACCCCTATATGCGGGTGGCCGACCAGATGGCCGAGGTGCTGACGCTGCACAAGGGCCTGTCGAAACGCGATGCCGTCGCGCAGGCCGTGCAGATGCTGGACGCCGTCAAGATCCCCGACGCCAAGGGGCGCGTGCGGCTTTATCCGCACGAATTTTCGGGCGGCATGCGGCAGCGGGTGATGATCGCCATGGCGCTGCTGTGCCGACCCAAGCTTTTGATCGCGGACGAACCCACGACCGCGCTGGACGTGACGGTGCAGGCGCAGATCATGGCCCTGCTGTCGGACCTGCAACGCGATTTCGGCATGGCGATGATCCTGATCACCCATGATCTGGGCGTGGTCGCGGGGTCATGCGAACGGGTCGCGGTCATGTATGGCGGCCGCATCCGGGAAACCGGGCCGGTGCGCCCGATCTTTGCCGAACCCACGCATCCCTATACCCAGGGCCTTCTGGACGCGATCCCGCGTGTCGATCAGGACGATGAGGACCTGCGCGCCATCCCCGGCCAGCCCCCGAACATGAGCCGCCCGCCCTCGGGCTGCGCGTTCGAGCCGCGCTGCCCCTATCGCCGCGAAGGCTGCGCCAGCGTCGACCCAGCCCTGGAGGTCTTTGCCCCCGGCCGCGCCCGCGCCTGCCACGCCCCCGTGGCAGAGGTGCTGTCCCGGCGCATGATCGACGACCCGCAGCCCGACCTGGTCGCCGCTGGTGACACCCTGCCGCCGGACGACCACCTGCCCGAGGGCGCCGTCGCCGGTGCCGGTGCGGCCGGCGCCACCCAGACCCCCGGATCGGAGGCCAAGCCATGAGCGATTTTCTGAGCGTGCGCGACCTGCGCGTGACCTTCCAGATCCGCCCCGAGGGCGCGATGCCCTGGACGCGACCCAACCCGCTGCGCGCCGTGAACGGCGTCGATTTCGCCCTGGCGCCCGGAGAGACCCTGGGCGTGGTGGGCGAATCCGGCTGCGGGAAATCGACCTTGGCCCGCGCCCTGATCGGGCTGGTCCCGGCCACGGGACAGGCTGAATGGATCGACGGCAAGGACCTTCTGGCGCTGACACCCCGGCAGATGATGGCCTATCGCCAGGACATCCAGATGGTGTTCCAGGACCCTCTGGCCAGCCTGAACCCGCGCATGACCGTGGGCCAGATCATCGCCGAACCCCTGACCACGCACCGTCCCGACATGCCCCGCGCCCAGGTGCGCGAGCGCGTCAAGGCGATGATGGAAAAGGTCGGGCTGCTGCCCAACCAGATCAACCGCTATCCCCATGAATTCAGCGGCGGCCAGTGCCAGCGCATCGGCATCGCGCGCGCCCTGATCGTTGAGCCCAAGCTGATCATCTGCGATGAGCCGGTGTCCGCGCTGGACGTGTCGATCCAGGCACAGGTGATCAACCTGCTGATCCGGCTGCAAAAGGATCTGGGACTGGCGCTGATCTTCATTGCGCATGACCTGTCGGTGGTGAAACATATCAGCGACCGGGTGATGGTGCTGTATCTGGGCAAGGTGATGGAGATGGGTCCGGTGCAGGCGCTGTATGCCAACCCCCAGCACCCCTATACGCAGGCGCTGCTGTCGGCCGTGCCGGTCCCCGATCCGACGATCGAGACCGCCAAGACCATCGTGCCGCTGGCGGGCGACCTGCCCTCGCCCATGAACCCGCCCTCGGGCTGCGTGTTCCGGACGCGCTGTCCGCGGGCGAAGGCTGAATGCGCGGCGTCGGTGCCGCAGCTGACGGTCGGCGACCATCAGGTCGCGTGCCATTTCCCCGGCCCCCTGACCGAGGCCGAGATCGCCCACGCCCGCCGGACCGAGGCCGCCTGAGATGCCGCCCGACGCGCCCGCATCCCCCGATTATGCGGCGCGTTGGGCGGCGCTGAAGAACATCCCGCCCTTTCTGGTAATGGTCTGGCGGGCCAGCCCCGCGCTGACGTTGGCCATGGTGGCGCTGCGCCTGATGCGGGCGCTGATGCCGGTCGCGATGCTGTGGGTGGGCAAGCTGATCATCGACCAGGTCGTGGCCCTGTCGGCCGCGGGTGGTCCGGACACGCTGGCGGGCTGGTGGGAAAGCGGTCTGGCGCATCCGCTGATCGGGCTGGTGGCGCTGGAACTGGCGCTGGCGATCGCGCAGGACGTGCTGGGGCGTCTGGTCGCCTATGTCGACGCGCTGCTGCAGGAGAAGCTGGTCATCGACATCTCGATCCGGCTGATGGACCACGCGGCGGATCTGGACCTGGCCTCCTTCGAGGATGCCAGCTTTCAGGACCGCCTGGACCGCGCGCGGCGCCAGACGATGGGGCGTATCCCCTTGCTGAACCAGCTGATGCAGCAGATGCAGGACAGCGTCACCGTCATCAGCTTTGGCGTGGGTCTGGTGGTCTATAACCCGTGGCTGGTGGTGCTGCTCGCGCTGGCGCTGATCCCGTCCCTGATGGGAGAGATGCATTTCAACGCCCGCACCTATGCGCTGAACCACGCCCGCGCGGCGGACCGGCGCGAACGCGACTATCTGCGCATGATCGCAGCCACGGCCGAGACCGCGAAAGAGGTTAAGATCTTCAGCCTAAGCCCTTGGCTGCGCGACAGATATCTGACCCTGGCCCGGCGGTTCTACCTGGAGAACCGGGTGATCCAGCGCCGCCAGCTGTCGGTGATGGCGGTGCTGACCGCGCTTGGCACGCTGGCCTATTACGCGGCCTTTCTGTGGATCATCGCGCGCACGCTGACGGGGCAGCTGTCGATCGGCGATCTGACGTTCCTGTCGGGCAGCTTCCTGCGCCTGCGCGGTTTGCTGGAGGGGCTGCTGTCGGGGTTCTCCAGCATGGCGGGTCAGGCCATGTACCTGGACGACCTGTTTGATTTCTTCACCGCCCGCCCGGCCATCGCCAGCCCCGCCGATCCGCTGCCGGTGCCGGTGCCCATCGCGCAGGGGTTCCGCTTCGAGAATGTGGGCTTCCGCTATCCGGGCCGCGACGATTGGGCGATCCGCGGCATGACGCTGGACCTGCGCGCCGGAGAGACGGTCGCCCTGGTCGGAGAGAACGGCGCGGGCAAGACCACCATCGTCAAGCTGCTAGCGCGTCTGTATGACCCGGACGAAGGCCGCATCACGCTGGATGGGCGCGACCTGCGCGACTATGACCTGGACCAGCTGCGCGCCACCGTGGGGGTGATCTTTCAGGATTTCGTGCGCTATGCGGTGACGGCGGCCGAGAACATCGCCATCGGCCGGATCGAGGCGCGCGACGACCGCCCCCGCATCGTGACGGCGGCCGAACGGTCCCTGGCCGATCAGGTCATCACCAAGCTGCCCAAGGGCTATGACCAGATGGTCGGCAAGCGGTTCGCCCGCGGCTTGGACCTGTCGGGTGGCGAGTGGCAGAAGCTGGCCATCGCGCGCGCCTATATGCGCGATGCGCAGCTGCTGGTGCTGGACGAACCCACCGCCGCACTGGACGCGCGGGCGGAATACGAGGTCTTTCTGCGGTTCCGCGACCTGACGCAGGGGCGGACGGCGCTGCTGATCTCTCACCGCTTCTCATCGGTGCGGATGGCCGACCGGATCATCGTGCTGGAGGGCGGACGCGTCCAGGACCAAGGCAGCCATGCGGAGCTGGTCGCCCGGCCCGGCCGCTATCGCGAACTGTTCGAGCTGCAGGCCCAGGGGTACCGTTAGAGCACGGTCCCCAGCACGATCACCGTGATCAGGGCGATGACCGGGATCAGCACCGCGACCACGAAGATGTCGGGATAGCTTTTCCTGTGCGTCAGCCCGGTGATGGCCAGCAGGGTGATGACCGCGCCGTTATGCGGCAGCGCGTCGAACCCGCCCGAGGACAGCGCCGTGACGCGGTGCATCAGCTCCATGCTGATCCCCTGTTCCTGGCCCATCGTGGCGAACTGTTCGCCAAGCGTGTTCAGCGCGATCGACATGCCGCCCGAGGCCGACCCGGTGATGCCCGCCAGCACGTTCACCGCCACAGACAGCGACGCCACGGGGTTGTTCGGGAACAGGCCCAGCACCCCGTCGCGGATCAGCGCGAAGGCCGGCAAGGATGCGATGACCGCGCCATAGCCCACTTCGGATGCGGTGTTGAAGATCGGCAGCAGCGACCCCATCGTGCCGGAATTGACACTCTCGCGCAGGTTGGCAAAGCGGCGCAGGTTCAGGCCGACGGCCAGCAGGATCGACGCGACCAGCGACACGATGATCGCCCAGATGCCTGCGACCGAGGACAGGGTCGTCTCTCCATAGCGCGGTTCAGCCAGATAGTCCGCGGACATGTTCGGGAAGACGAACCAGGTCAGGACCGCGTTCAGGACGATCACCGACACCACAGGCAGGATCGCCAGCGCGAAGGGCGGCAGGTCCGCATCCTCGGGCAGGGTCGCGTCTGCGGCAGTGACGGGGTGATCGCCATAGCCCTCGGCTCCTGCGGCGCGGGCGCGGCGGTTCAGCCACATCGTGCCGCCCGCCAGCATGATGACCCCGGCCAACGTGCCCAGCAGCGGCGCCGCAAACACGTTCGTGCCGAAGAACGGCATCGGAATGGCGTTCTGGATCGCGGGCGTGCCCGGGAATGCGGTCATGGTGAAGGTGAACGACCCGAGCGCGATGGCCGCGGGCAGCAGGCGCTTGGGGATGTCGGCGCGGCGGAACAGCGCATTGGCGATGGGATAGACGGCAAAGGCCACCACGAACAGCGACACCCCGCCGAAGGTCAGCACGCCGCAGGACAGGACGACCGCCAGCACGGCGCGCTGAGCGCCCAGCCTGTCGACGATCCATTCCGCGATCGATCGCGCGGCACCGCTGTCGGCCATGACCTTGCCGAAGATCGCGCCCAACAGGAACAGCGGGAAGTAGGTGATGACATAGCCGCCAAGCGAATTCATGAAGACTTGGGTATAGGTCGCCAGAATCGGCAGGTCCCCGGACATCACAACTGCCAGTAGCGCCAGCAGTGGCGCCAGGATCAGCACGTTGATCCCGCGATAGGCCAGATACATCAGTAGTATCAGCGACAGAAATATTCCCAGCAGTCCCATGCGGCGTCCCTCTCCCGGTTGCAATGGCGCGCATGGTCTCACGCGCAGGACGCGCTGCGCAAGATGCTGCAGTGCAGAAAGTGGCCGGATGCTGGGGAAAGGTGGTACCGCCTCCCCGGCTTGAACGGGGGACCTCTAGATCCACAATCTAGCGCTCTAACCAACTGAGCTAAGGCGGCACAGGGCGGTTCTTTAGCCCCGTGTCCGCAGGGTTGCAAGCCCCGCTTGCCGTGAAATTGCGTCCGCGATACAGAAAGTTTCACCGCAAAAGGACAAGCCATGGGCATCAACAGCGAAAGCGACATCACCGCGAACATCCAGATCGGCCCGACCGACCTTGGGATGGTGCGGATCTATGTGCAGGGAGAGGGCGTGGACCTGCCGATGGACTTCGACCCCGAGGAGGCGACCGAGATCGCCGAAGAGCTGATGGCCGCGGCCGAGGCCGCCCGCGCCATGGCACAGGGCGGCAAGCCTAAGAAGCCCCGGCGATAAGCGCGCCCGGGTCGCACATCACCTGCAACCGCAGGGCTGCGGCCCGCGCAAAGTCGCGCTGCACCTTGGTGCGGCGCGGACCCGACAGGCGATGTTCGGGGGCCATGCGGGTGATCTCGGCGCCGAAGGCATCGGCATGGATCAGGCCGGTGTCATCGGGCAGCAGATCGGTCGGAAAGTCGCAGTCGACCGCCCAGAAATACCGGTCGCACCAGTCAAGGTACCCCTGCCACTTGCGGTCGGCCTGAAAATCGGCGCGACAGCTTTTGCATTCGACGACCCAAAGCTCTCCCTTAGAGCCAAGGCTGATCAGGTCGACGCGCAGGCCCCGGGCGGGGGTGAACTCGGTCAGCACCGCGTGATCGAGGCTGCGCAGCAGCCGCCCAGTGCCACGCGCAAGGCGCTGGCCGGGCATGGCGGGCAAGGGGGACAGGTCGGACATGGGCGCAGGATAGAACGCAACCGGAACGTCCGCAACCCGCCTTGCCGCCCCCGCGCCCCCCGTATAGCGTCCGCGCGCATATCGCCAAAGGAGAGCATCATGACCGATATCAAGCGTCTGGAAACCGGCCCGCGGATGAGCCAGGCGGTCATCGCCAACGGCTTCGTCTTTCTGGCAGGCCAGGTCGGAGAGCCGGGCACCTCGGTCACGGACCAGACCACCGCGATCCTGAACCAGATCGACGCGCTGCTGGCGCAGGCCGGGACCGACAAGACCCGCATCGTCTCTGCCCAGATCTGGATGGCCGACATGGCGAAATTCGCCGAGATGAACGCCGTCTGGGATACCTGGGTGCCCCAGGGCCACACGCCCGCCCGCGCCACCGGCGAATCCGCGCTGGCGACCCCCGACTACGCGGTCGAGATCATCGTCACCGCGGTCCTGTGATCGCCTGAAGGACAGAGCGCGCCGCGCGCAGGCCCGGCGCCTCTCCCCCCTTGCCCAAGCGGTCCATGGTCAGGTCCATGGCGTCCAGTTGGGCACCCCGCTTTGCACGGTTCTCCAGCGCGTCCTGCAGCGCCTGCGCCATGGGGCCCGGCTGGCAGCGGCTGCCAAGGAACTCTGGCACGGCGCGCGTCTCGCTGACCAGGTTGACCAGCGTGACGGTGTCGGTGCGCAGCAGCGCCCCCACGATCAGGCGCGACAGCGGCGCCATGTCATAGCCGATGACCATCGGGATGCGGTTGGCCGCCAGTTCCAGGCTGACGGTCCCCGACGCCGCCAGCGCCAGATCGGCGGCGGCAAAGGCGGCGCGCTTCTCATCCGGCTCCTCGATCACGATGGGGGCTGTGGGCCAGCGGCGGATCATGTCGCGGACCATCCCGGACACGCCCGGAACCGTCGGCAGGACAACGCGGACCTCGGGCACGCGGTCCCGCAGGCGGATCAGCGCCTCGTCGAAGCGCGGGCCAAGGCGGGTGACCTCTCCGCGGCGCGAACCGGGCAGGCACAGGACCACCGGCGCGTCGGGCGCGATGCCATGGGCGTTGCGGAACAGCTGCGCCTCGTCCGGGCCGGCCACGTCGGCGGTGGCGACGGGATGACCCACGAAATCGCAGGTCATGCCCGCGGCCTGCATCAGCGGCGGTTCGAACGGCAGGATCGCCAGCACGTGATCGATCACCTGCGCCATCTTCAGCGCCCGCCCCGGCCGCCAGGCCCAGACCGAAGGCGCGACGTAATGCACCGTCCGCAGGTCGGGACGCTGCGCACGGACCAGACGTGCGACGCGCAGGCCGAAATCGGGGCTGTCGATGGTGATCAGGACGTCGGGGGCGGCATCGATGACCGCCTGTGCGGTCTGCGCGATGCGGCGTTTCAGGTGGCGGTATTTCGGAAGGACCTCCCAGATGCCCATGATCGACAGCTCGTCCATGGGGAACAGGCTAGTCAGGCCAAGGGGTGTCATCGCGGGGCCGCCGACGCCCAGGAACTCCGCCTGCGGATCAAGCTGCCGCAGTCCCGCCATCAGCGCGGCGCCCAACTGGTCGCCCGAAGCCTCGCCCGCGATCAGGAAATAACGCATGCCGTGCCGCCTTGTTACTGCCAAGTCATGGGTATTGGGACCGACGCGAAAGGGCCAGCCTTTTCAGTCCAGCCCGCCTGCCGCCCACAGGAACAGGCCCGCCGCCTGTGCACGGCGCACCATTTCGGGGCGGTCCAGCAGGATCACCTGTCCCCCCGCCCAGGCAATGCCGGCAAGTCCCGCCGATACGGCCTGATCCACCGTGTCGGGCCCAAGGGTCGGCAGGTCGATGCGCAGATCCTGTCCCGGCTTCGGCGCCTTGTAGAGGACACCGCGGGCGCCTTTGGGATTGGGGCGCAGCTCGGCATGACGCGCAGCGAAATCAAGCATCGCGGCAGTGCCAGGCAGCGTTTCCAATGCCAGACACAGGCCCTGCGCGACGACCGCCCCTTGACCCAGATCCAGCGGCCCGGTCTGGGCCAGAATCCGCGCGGCCCGGCCCGCGTCCCTGCGGTCAGCATCGGTCGGCTCTCCGGTCAGGATGCCTTCCTCCGGGATAAGATCAGGCGCAATTTCGCTGACGGAACAAACCGTAAGGTCATTCTCTTCGAAAATGTCGAGGACTGTTCGCAACGCCGCGTCATCGCCCGACTGCATGGCGGTCAGGATGCGGGGGACAAGCTGCGCGGTGCGCGGGTCGAACGCCTCGGGGTCCAGCCGCGGCCGGCGGATCGCGCCGGCAAAGACCACGCGGGTCACCCCTTTGGCATGCAGATCATCCAGAAACGGTACCAGACGTTCCAGCTGGAACGTCGTGGCGGCCAGGCCGTCCGGGGCAAAGCCCGGCAAGGCGAAGACCAACGGATCGTCCAGGCAGTCGGCAACAGCCGGGGCCAGGGCGCCCTGCCCCGCAATGATGGCGATCCGGCTCATTCGGGTTTGGGCGCCAGAAAGCTGCGGTCGGACGGCCCAAGGATGAAGTCCAGCACGTCGCGCTCCATGCCGGTCACCTGCGCCTCGGCACGCGTACGGGCCGTATCGCGGAAGGATCCGCGACCCAGGTCGCCCAGCAGGGACCGCAGCGCCGTGATGTCGGACCGGGTCGCGCCGCGACGCTTCAGCCCGATCAGGTTCAGGCCGTCCAGGTGCCCGCGCGGTCCTTGGACCAGGCCATAGGGGATCACGTCGGCAGTCACCATCGTCACCGCCCCGATCATCGCGCCGCGGCCGATGCGGACCCATTGATGCACGCCCGACAACCCGCCCACGATCACGTCATCCTCCAGCACGCAATGGCCCGCTATGGCCACGCTGTTGGCGAGGATCACCCGGTCGCCGATCCGGCAGTCGTGGCCCACATGGCTGGACGCCATGAACAGCCCGTCATCGCCCACGGTGGTGACGCTGCCGCCGCCGGCGGTGCCGGGGTTCATCGTCACGTATTCGCGGATGCGGTTGCGGGCGCCGATCTGCAGGCGGACGTCCTCGCCCTTGAACTTCAGGTCCTGGGGAACCTCTCCGATGCTTGCGAAGGGAAAGATCACCGTCCCCTCGCCCACCGAGGTGTCGCCGGTCACGACGACATGGGATTTCAGCTCCACCCCGTCCGCCAGCCGGACCTTGGGTCCGACCACGCAGAACGGGCCGATGCGCACCCCTGCGCCGATCTGGGCGCCGGGTTCGATCACGGCCGAAGGGTGGATCAGGGCATCAGCCATCCTTACGGGCCATCATCGCGGTGTATTCCGCCGACGCGCACAGCTGGCCGTCGACCATGGCCTTGCCCTCGAACTTCCAGATCTTGCCGCCGCCGCGGATGGCGCGGCAATGCAGTTCCAGAACGTCGCCCGGCACGACCATGCGGCGGAACTTGCAGTTGTCGATGCCCATGAAATAGGTCTGCATTTCCTCGTCGATGACGTTCATGCTGATGCCCACCACGACGGCCGCGGTCTGGGCCATCGCCTCGATGATGGTCACGCCGGGCATGATCGGGTGGTTGGGGAAATGCCCCTGGAAATGCGGCTCGTTGCTGGTCACGTTCTTGATGCCCACCGCACTCTCGAACGGGACGATGTCGCGCACCTTGTCGATGAACAGGAAGGGATAGCGGTGGGGGATGATCCGCTTGATCAGCGACAGGTCGGCCTCGGTATAGGGGGCGGGATTGCGCGTGTCGTCAGCCATTTGCGTTCCTTGAGACGGTTTCGTCGGGGTTACCAACCGGGGGGCCGGATGGCAAGCGGGTCAGGCGGGACGGCGCCGCCCCTCGGCCAGCCAGCCGGTCAGGATCAACCCCGCGATCAGCGCCAGCCATGCCCATCCGGGCAGCAGCGGCCTGCGGTCCAGGCCGGTGACGGTCGCGGCATCGCGCGGGGTGACGCCGATCCAGGGGCCGCCCAAGCCATCGCCGCTGGCCGCCCGGCCCGCACGCGTCTGGCGCAGGTCCGGCACGCCGTCCGACAGGCGCTGGACCGAACCGCCGCTGGCCTCGACCAAGGGTGTCAGCAGGGGCGCGTCGGCCACCGTCTCCTCGAATTCGCGGGGCGCCGCGGGGCCAAGCGCCAGCACGCGGCGCATGTCGCCATCCGCAAGGCGGTACAGGCCGGGTTCGGGCGCGGTCCAGTCCGCGACGAACCGGCCCGGCCCGTCGGCGGCCAACGGGACCTGGCTGATGCTTCCGTCGGGGGCGGTGACCTGCAGCGGCCCGGCACTGTCCTGCATCGTGCGGCGGGTGAACCGGACGGCCAGACCGTCGCGGACATCCGCCAGCAGGGCTTCCTCCTCCAGCTCGGGCTCTTTCATCGACCAGTGGGCGATGCGGCGCAGCAACTCCAGCTGCGGGCCGCCCCCCTCGAACCCGCGCCCCCACAGCCAGACCTGGTCCGACGTCAACAACGCGACGCGCCCCTCTCCGACCCGGTCCAGGATCAGCAGCGGCTTGTCCTCGGCCCCGGTCATGGCGACCTGGGCGTCGCTTGTGGGCGTGACCTCGGACAGGCGCAGCCAGCGGCCCCAATCGGGAGCGTCGGGATCGGGGCCGCCCAGGCCCGCGGTCACCGGATGGCGCCGCCCGTCATCGGTCAGGCGCGGCGTGAACGGCTGGTCGATGACGCGACCGGTGGGCCGCGCAGGCAGGATCGGCCCCAGAGGCGACAGGTTCAGGCTTTCGACCGACGCCATTTCGGGGCCGGCCGACACCAGGATCGCGCCGCCTTCCTCGACGTATCGGGCGATGTTCATGTAGTATTCGGGCGGCAGAATGCCCCGCACGCTATAGCGGTCAAAGATGATCAGGTCGAAATCATCGATCCGTTCCAGGAACAGCTCTCGTGTCGGAAACGCGATCAGCGACAGCTCGTCCACCGGGACGCCGTCGAACTTGTCGGGCGGTCGCAGGATGGTGAAATGGATCAGGTCGACCGCGGCGTCCGATTTCAGCAGGTTGCGCCAGGTACGCTCACCCGCATGGGGCTCTCCGGATACCAGCAGCACACGCAGGCGGTCACGCACGCCGTTGATGCTGATGGCGGCGGCATTGTTGCGGTCGGTCAGCTCTCCGGGTGCGTCGTCCAGCGCGATCTGCACGACGTTCTGGCCGGCATGGCCGGGCGTCACCGGCAGGGACAGGCTGGTGTTCAGGGGCACGGCGACGGTCTGCTCGTCCTCGCCGTCCACGGACAGTCGCAGGGTGACGCTGCCGGTGCGGCTGGCCTCGGGGACCAGGCCCTGATCCTCGACGCGCAGGCGGATGGTGACCTCCTGCCCGATCAGGCCAAAGGCCGGGGCCTCCTCGATCACCAGGCGGCGGTCCCAGTCCTGCGGCTGACCGGTCAGCAGCACGTGCAGCGGCGCCGCCATCCCCTGCGGCAGCATCTGCGGGTCGTGCAGGCGGCCATCGGTGACGGCGATCACCCCGGCCAGCCGAGCCTCGGGTTCAGCGGCGATGGCGCGCGACAGGGCGGTGGCCAGCGCCGTGCCGTCATCGCTGTCGCCCACGGTCACGCGACGCAGGTCGGTGCCGGGCAATGCGGCGATGCCCGCGGACAGGTCGTCCACCGCCTGATCGACCTGCGCGGCGCGCCCCGGCAGGGCCTGGCTGGCAGAGCGGTCATCCAGCAGGATCACGATGTCGGACAGGGCCGCACGCGTGCCCAGTTCCAACGCCGGCCCGGCCAGAGCCAGCGCAGCCGCCAGCCCCGCCAAGCCGCGCCATGCCCAGCCCCGCAGCCCGCGCCACAGCGCGAAGGCCGCGACCAGCACCGCCAGCGCGGCCAGCATGCCGATGGCCCACCACGGCAGGGCCGGGTCGAACCGCAGCTGGGTCAGGGATGTCATGGTGCCAGGATCTCCTCGGTTCGCAGGCGGTCCAGCAGGGCGGGCACATGCACCTGGTCGGATTTGTAGTTTCCGGTCAGCACGTACATCACCAGGTTCACGCCGAACCGGGCCGCCATCTCTCTCTGGCGGTCACCCTCCCAGCCCTGTCCGATGGGATAGGCGGCATAGCCGTCGGCGTTGACCGCCCAGGCCTCGGCCCAGGAATTGCCGCCGATGATGACCGGGCTGACGCCGTCGTTCAGCTGGCGGAACGGCACGCCGGCCTCGGCCTGGGACGAGACGGTCGGGGCCTCGGCCCAGACCGGATTGCCCTGCCAGCGGCCTGGAAAGTCGTCCAGCAGGTAGAATGTCCGCGTCAGCACGTGATCATCGGGAATGGGCGCCAGGGGTGGGATGTCCAGCGGCGCGGCCAGGCGGCGCAGCGCCTGCGACATGTCGGGGCCGCCGACACCCGCGATGTCGCCGTCGCGGGTGTCGAACAGGATCATTCCCCCCGACCGCAGAAAGGCGTTCAGCCGCAGATAGGCCTGCGGTCCGGGCGCGGGCTGTGCATCGGTGATGGGCCAATACAGGAACGTCAGCAGCGACAGGTCGTCCTGGTCCAAATCGATCCCGATCGGCTGTCCCGGCTCGACCGAGGTGCGGCTGCGCAGCGCCTGCGACAGCCCGGTCAGACCCTGTTCGGAAGCCTGATCGATCCGCGCGTCGCCCGTCACGACATAGGCCAGCGCCACGTCGGCCGCGGCCCGCATCAGATCGGGGTCCAGGTCCTGCGCCTGCGCCCGCGGGCCCGGCAGCGTCGCCAAAACAAGCGCGACCGCCGCCATGGCCCCTCGCCTGCGTCCGCGCCCCAGCCAAGCCGACCCGATGGCATCCAACGCCAGCAGCAGCGCCACCGCGGCCAGCAGCGCGCCCTTCAGGTCGCGTCCCGGCGTGG